>DATHPO010000130.1:0-2591 GCA_035483835.1 Terriglobales bacterium | reverse complement strand
GGATTTGTGCCGGTGCGCAAACCGAACAAGCTGCCATCGAAGACGGCGAAGATTTCCTACGCGTTGGAATACGGCACGGACTCAATGGAAATCCACGAGGACGCGGTGCAGAAGGGGCAACGCGTGCTGCTCTGCGACGATCTGCTGGCCACGGGAGGCACGGCCGCCGCGGCGGTGCAGTTGATCCGTTCGCTCGGCGGGGTGGTCGAAGGCGCGGCATTCGCCGTGGAACTGAATTTCCTGAATGGACGCAAGAAGCTGCCGGGGATTGACGTGTTTTCGCTGATGAACTATGACGCATGAAAGCGCTCCCTAGCCTAGCGCCGTTTCCTAGTAGTTTCCTTTCTCCTCGTAAGTTTGCGGCTACAGGAAGCTGAAAACTGCCGTGCTGGGCCTAGGACCCACATGGAAGGTAACCGCGTTTATCAGGACCTATCTCGACCTTTATCGCACAAGCCTTTGCCGCTACTATGTGTTGCGACGATTCCATTGGTGCGCTCGACTCAGATGAAGAGTGATTCAAACCTCCCGAATGTTGCACCCTTAGGCGATGCCACGGGTTTGTCCTGCCTTGCCGATTCGGACAATTACAGAAGACTGGACGACAGAAGGCGCTTCTTCGTGCAGAATCAGTATTCTTTGGCCGTGGCCCCCTTTTTCCTTGCGATTGTCTTTGGCCTTGGCATACTTCCTCGCATCGTCCCTGATACTGCGTTCTGGGCAGGCGTTGCAGAAACGCTCATAGTTGGCTCCTTGGTCTGGGCAGGGATTGTTATCTTTTACGCTTTGTTCGTTTACTTGCGTTGGTTCCTATACCGATGTCCCCGTTGTGGTTGGCGTTTTGGACCGGGTGACCGTTGCGGTTCCTGTGACCTGCCACGAAGCAGAGACAATCTCACTCCATCTGACTCTATGTGACTTCATCGAACTGCAAAACAGTGCAACTCCTGATTTGTCGGCTAACCGGAATAGTGGATCCTAGAGGGTGAGGAGAACCAGTGGCAGGGACACGCAGATTTCCAAGCACACTGGGTCTGCGTAAGGGACGCGACATCGGGGACTCGGCAATGTCGCGTTCACTTGGTTCACCTCAAGAATCAGCGTCGCGCCCATTGCCAGTCCCACGCCAAACAGAATTTCCGTCACTGACAGTTGGGGAGCGGGTTCAGGGCATCACCAGAGCCGCACAAGTGCTCCGCTGGCGGCATGTAATGTCTTACAATCCACAGCCCCTCCTCGTTGACCAGGAACACCAGCTCGTGGGCATCGTCCGCGTACACGCTCGTAACTCCCGTAATCGTTTTCACGCTCGTCACATTGTTCGGATCGGACATATCCAGAAACTTCACCGTCTCCGTCGGCAATGGCTCGGTACCCACCGACGGCGACGCCGGACTGCTTTCGGGGATAAAAGCAAGAGCCAGGACAGAACCCGCCGCCGGGGGCTGCACTTCACTCCCAGCCGTTTCTTGCAAGGCGTCACGGCTCAGCAAGACCGGCTTGTGCGGGTTGGTCACATCCACCACGGCAAAGGTCTCTTTGCTGGGTCGATGGAGATAAAGATAAACTTTGTTGTTGTCCAGACTTTCTACAAACATTTCATTGACGTGCATTCCGCCCAGTGGCAAATGCGCCACGTCGTCCACATGTTCCTTCGGCGACTCGCTCGATGTTGTCCGGGCTGCGACTCTCGGCGCGCCCGCCGCCAGAATTCCGATCGCCGCTACACTCGCCAGCTTGAAAATCTTGTTTAGCATTTTGCTTTCTCCTCTCCTCGTCGCTCCCTGTACACAAGGCAATAAGAGGCAAGGCAAGGGCCACACGCAAGGGCTGCACTAAAATAGTGCGACTCCTTGATTTACAGTGAGTTCCACAAATGCGGATGGGAATCTCAGGGACCAGCCTCGAGGGCTCACGAGTGTCATGACATGTTAAAGCGTCTTTCGACAGTCGGATTACCGGACAAACCGATTCTAGTACTCAAGGTTCCCAACAACCCCGCTTGACGGGCAATATTGGCAGGGAGACTCCGTCTTTCTTACTGATTGCTGATATCTGATTACTGATTACGCTTGCCGTGGCGCTGGCGGAGAGCTTCGAAGAGAACTACGCCGGTGGCTACGCTGACGTTGAGGGATTTTACCGGGCCAGTCGTGGGGAGCGAGACCAGGAAGTCGCACCGCTTGCGGGTTAGTTCGTGGAGGCCGTTGCCTTCGCCGCCCATGACGATGCCAGTGGGCGTGCTGTAGTCGATATCGCTGTAGCTTTTTTCAGCGGTTTCATCCAGGCCTACGAGCCAGTAGCCTGCTTCCTTTAATTCTTCCATCGCGCGTACAAGATTCACCACCTTCGCTACGGGCAGGTGCGCCAATGCGCCCGCTGAGGCGCGTGCCACCGTGTCGGTGAGTCCTGCGGCGCGGCGCTCGGGAATGACGATGCCGTGGGCGCCGGCGGCGAGCGCGGTGCGGATGATGGCGCCGAGGTTGTGGGGATCTTCGACGCCGTCGAGAAGGACGATGAGGCCGATCTGGCCTTTGGATTTGTTGGCTTGTGCGAGCAGGCTATCGAGCGTGGCAGGAGGACGCGCGGCG
>DATHPO010000129.1:0-15749 GCA_035483835.1 Terriglobales bacterium | reverse complement strand
TGCTTCTGGCCGCTAAAATGCGAACATAATCGGCAATTGGGTCTACTGAGACCACATCTGATAACGGAGAAGAAGGGAACACACATGCGGAAACAGAAAGGTTTTTCACTGATTGAGTTGCTTATCGTGGTGGCGATTATTCTTATCATCGCCGCTATCGCCATTCCGAACCTGTTGCGGGCACGTATCTCGGCCAACGAATCGTCTGCCGCCAGCTCGATTCGTACCATGAACACGGCTGAAATCAGCTTCTATTCTACCTACCCGGCGAACGGCTATTCGGGCGCTGGCGCAGCGGCTTTGTCCGCACTTGGGCCGGGCGCTGTAACCGGTTGCCCAGCCGCAGGCCCGCTGGTCACCGCAGCTTGCTTGATTGACTGGAACCTTTCGCAGGCCTCCACAATCGCACTTCAAAAGAGTGGCTACTATTTCAACCTCGGCAACGCCAGCGGCGGCCCACCGTACCTGGATTACACCGCCGGCGGCGCGCCTGCTTCTTTCAACACGACTGGCGTGAACTCCTTCTGCTCGACTGAAGACGGCGTGATCCACAAAAACGATCAGGCTGCTCAGGCGGCCCCGATGGTAGTGCATGCAACCTGCGTCAGCGCGACTTGGCCGCAGTTGCAGTAGTCTGAATTTGGCGAAGTACCTGGGGGAGGGTACAAGCCGGGGAGCAACGGAGAAATCCGTTGCTCCTTTGTTTTTTCCTTTGTTTTTTCCTCATGCTTTGCCTCGCCTTCGAACCACGCTGACCGTCCGCCATTCGGGAAACGAAGGGAACATTGAGGAGCGGTCCGGCGGCCAGTCCCAGGCTTTTTACTTTCGTAACTTCGTAAACCTGGCAAGCTCTTTCGCGTCCCCAGAGATTTTGCTTATAATTTTCTTTGTGAGGAGGAAGATGGGCGATTCAGCTTTTGCCGCAATGAACGCAATCGACATTCGTGGACTCGAAAAAACTTACAGCGTGGGTTTCTGGCGTAAGAAGCCGAGGTGTGCATTGAAACCGCTCCACCTGAGGGTGGGGGAAGGGGAGATTTTCGGCTTCCTCGGCCCCAACGGCGCAGGAAAGACTACTACACTCAAGATGCTGATGGGCTTGGTCTACCCAACCGCCGGGTCGGCGCAGATTCTCGGTATGGAAATCAACGATCCGCGCATGAAGGCACAGATCGGCTTCCTTCCCGAGCAACCGTATTTCTATGATTACCTCACTGCCGGCGAACTGCTCAACTACTACGCGCAGCTTTCCGGATTAGCGCCTAAAGAACGTGAACGCAAAGTCCGTGAGGTTCTCGATCGAGTCGGTCTGCCGGACGTAATGCGAGTCCAGTTGCGCAAGTTTTCTAAAGGCATGCTGCAGCGAGTAGGCATCGCCCAGGCGATCCTGCACGACCCCCGGATTGTCTTCCTCGACGAACCCATGTCCGGACTTGATCCCATGGGCCGCCGCGAAGTCCGGGACTTGATGGAAGAATTGAAGCACGAAGGCAAAACAGTGTTCTTCTCAACCCACATCCTTTCCGACGCCGAGGCGCTCTGCGATCGAGTGGCAATCATTCATTTGGGTGAACTCCAGAGCGTGGGTGCGGTCGCTGATCTCACCTCGAGCATTGAAGGAAAGATCGAACTGATCTGGCACGGAAACAAAGTGCCGGCTTCGCTGAAGGCGTTGGGCGCGGACTGCCACGTCACCGGCGACACCGTACGCGCGGTTCTGCTCGAAGGCAATCAGGACGCCGCGCTTGAAGCGTTGCGGCGCGAACAGTTAAGGATCGTATCGTTGATTCCCGTCCGAACCTCGCTGGAAGAATACTTCGTGCGCAAACTGCAACCGTCCAAGGCGGTTGCGGGAGTGATGCAATGAGTGGACGAATTGTACACATTGCATCCAACACATTCCGCGAAGCGGTGCGCGATCGCGTGCTTTATAACCTGATTGCGTTCGCGTTGCTCATGTCGGGAGCGGCGATCCTGGTCGGCCAGATTTCGATTGGCATCGAGCGCCTGGTCGTGATCAACCTTGGCCTCACCGCAGTTTCGTTATTTGGCGTGGTCATTGCCATTTTTATTGGCATCGGGCTTGTCTCTAAGGAGATCGATAAGCGCACTCTCTACACCGTTCTGTCGCGCCCGGTTCAGCGCTGGGAGTTCATTGTTGGCAAATTCTTTGGCCTGGCGGGCACGCTGGTGGTCAATGCGTTCTTCATGGCGCTCGGAGTATTCGCGGCGTTGTTGTACGTTTCACACCACTTCCAGGTGACTGATGGCTGGGTGTTGGTGGCATTGTATTTCATCATTCTCCAGTTCTTTATCATCACCTCTCTGGCGCTTCTGTTCTCGTCATTTTCTTCTCCGCTGCTTTCGGCTGTGTTTGCTTTTGCCTTATTCGTGATAGGCACCTTCGCGGAAGACCTGCGTGGATTCGCCGGCTTGACCAAAGGCATCGTGCGCTGGCTGGCAACGGGCGCAGCTTATCTGGTCCCGAATTTTTCCGCCCTGAACGTGATTAGTTCGGTAGCTCACGAACAGCCGGTTGCGTCGCAACTCATCGTCTCCAACACGGCCTACGCTCTGGTCTACGCCACCGTGGCTCTCTGCGGAGCGGTGCTGATTTTCGAGCGCCGGAATCTGAAATGAAGCCGTCGCGTCGCATCACAATGATAGCCGGCACTCTGCTGATAATTTGCCTGACGGCATCAGTCTTGTTGCTGCGAAGCATCGATCGCCAGCGCGCCGGGGCTACGCTCGAAGAGGTGCTTTACATCTCCTCGCCCACTCTGCTAAAGCGCATGAGCCTGGGATACGACGGGTTGCTCGCGGACGTGTACTGGACCCGCGCCGTCCAGTATTTCGGAGACAAACTCAGCCGCGGCTCCGAGCATTTTGACCTGTTGGCGCCGCTGCTTGAAATTACGACCACGCTCGATCCGCATCTGGCCGTCGCCTACGAATATGGCGCCAACTTTCTGGCCCCCAAAGTACCGGGCGGCGCTGGCCAACCACAACGGGCCATTAAGCTGGTGGAGTTTGGGATTCGCAATAATCCGAACCAGTGGCATCTCTACTACGATCTGGGTTTCATCTATTACATGGAACTCGGGGACTATGAGAATGCTGCGAAAGCATTCGCCGATGGCGCCAAGGTGCCACACTCTCACCAAATCATGCCGCTCATGGCTGCCAAGATGGCAGAGCATGCGGGAAACATCCAGACGGCTCGTCTGATGTGGGTAACCACGTTTCAAACCACCCTCGATCCTAACGTCAAATCCAACGCGGTAGCGCACCTGAATGCTTTGCAGGTGGATGAAGACGTGACCACGCTGGAAAGGCTGGTATCGCGCTACCGCGAAAAAACGGGACATCTCCCGCAGAGCTTCTCAGATTTGGAAGCGGCAAACTTGTTGCGTGGCGTTCCCACCGATCCGCTGGGGCATACTTATAAGCTCACGCCGGATGGTCACGTCGAAGTGCGAGTTCCGGATGATCTGCCCTTCATTGAAAAGGGGACCCCGATCGGCTACATTCCACCCCGAGTGCCGAAGCTACCGCCCGTGAAATAACATCCTAATGGAATGGGCGCGAGCGTCCTCGCCCGTGCAAACTCAACCCATGAATACACGCAGGGCACAACTCGAAGATGCCGGGAACGTTGCTCGCCTGGTGAATGCCGCTTTCCGCCCCGAGCGCTTCTTCATCGACGCAGACCGCACCAACCCGGAAAAAGTGCGCACCCTGATGCAAAAAGGAAAGTTTCTGCTCAGCGAAGAAGCTGGCGTGCTCACGGGCTGCGTCTACGTGGAACTGCGTGACGAGCGCGGATACTTCGGGCTGCTCGCGGTCGACCCGGCATTGCAACGTTCCGGCATCGGATCTCGCCTGGTTGCGGCCGCCGAGGAGTACTGTCGCGCAGCGGGCTGCGGCTTTATGGACCTTACCATTGTGAATCTGCGCACTGATTTGCCTCCGTTTTATCGCCGTCTCGGCTACGTCGAAAGTGGAACTCTTCCCTTTCCTCCAGACCAACATCCAAACCAGCCGTGTCATCTGGTAAGGATGTCGAAGCCGCTGGCTTAGCTCGCGACCCGTTACCATGGTCTTGCGATGGCAACGAAACCCATTTGCGGGCCGAGTCTTGTTGCAACCCTTCATCGTTGGTGGAAGGAGAATTCGGCGCGTGACGGATTCTTTGCTACGTTGAAGCGTTTCGTCTCGTTGCTGTGGGAGTTCGTTCGCGAATCGACTCCGGCGCGGCGGCGGCAACGCTATGGCGATGTCGAGTATGACTGGGACTTCCGCGTGGATACGACTGGCGCAACGGTTGGCTGGCGAGATCGTTTGCTGGGGCATTTCCATTCCCCTTATCAACCAACCGAACCAGGGTTGTTTCGCGAGATGATCGAGAGCTTAAACCATGCCAGTCCGAAAATTGATTTTCGCGAATTTACATTCATCGACATCGGATCGGGCAAGGGCCGAGCCCTGCTGATGGCTGCGGACTATCCCTTCCGGCGTGCCTTGGGAATCGAACTGCTGCCGGCATTGCATGGCGTGGCGCAGGAAAATATCAAGAAGTACAAAAGCGATTCGCAGCAGTGCTTCACTATCGAATGCCTGTTGGTCGATGCCGGGGAGTTCGCCTTTCCGCCGGAGCCGGCTGTGCTTTATCTGTTCAATTCTTTGCCTGAATCCGGATTGGCGAAGCTAGTCAGTAACCTCGAACATTCGTTACAGAAACATCCCAGACCGGTGTTTGTGCTCTACCACAATCCTCTGCTGGAGCCTTTGCTGGCTCGAAGTCCAGCGTTCAGCAGGATCGCGGTGACGCATCAGTATTCAATCTTTTCCCGAAACGTTGCTGCGTCCTAATGAGGGGTACCCCCCCTCCCCCCTGATCTTTTAGAATGATAGGGTTACAGCCGGACTACCCTCAAAATCTTTGAGGAATAAGGACTTACACGCAAAATATTGCGGAATAAGGAGTTAGCGGGCATGAGTCCCAAACTGGCATCCTGTTTCAGGATTCTCTGATTGTCAAAGAGCTAATGTGCACTGACATACGATATCTTATTGGGGTGAAGAAGTACAGGGCGAATTGCAGAATGAACTGGTAGCTCCGCGGGAAGAAATCTTAAAACGCAGAGGCCGCTGAGAACTTCCGCGGAGATCGCTGAGGTTTGCGGGCAGTCAGGCCAGGCGCACGTGTGACAGGTTCTTGCTATATTTACGTTGTGTAAATACAGTTTATGCGTTACAGTTGGGATAGAGAGAAGAATCGCCACAATCTCATCCGGCATGGAATTGCCTTCGCGGATGCGGTGCAGATCTTTGACGGGCCGACGGTTGAGAAGGTGGATGACCGTTTCGATTACGGGGAAATCCGAGTCTATGCGGTTGAGTTGGTGAACGGGCTAGAGATTACCGTGGTTTACACGGATGAAAACGATGAGGAAAGGCGCATCATCTCGGCGTGGCGGGCGGAGCCCCACGAACGACGCTCCTATTGGGAAAGCATCGAAAGCTAAGCGCGGCACCACGGACTGGAACAAGCTGCGCCACATGAGCGATGCCCAGATACGCCGCGGAATTGCGTCCGACCCGGATGTCCGCCCCACGGATGAAGAGTTCTGGAAAGACGCGAAGGTGGTGTGGCCCACCCGGAAGACAGTTGTGACGATGCGACTGGATGCGGACCTGCTGGCCTGGTTCCGGCAGGAGCGTGGGTATCAGACCCGCATCAACGCTATCCTGCGGGCCTACATGAAAGCGCATGATACCGGGGAGCGCGGCGGACCCAGCTAGTCAATCTTCGCATCGCTTCTTCCATTTATCGCGCAAGTAGGGGGCTGGCCCACACGTTGTCGGCTCTGCCCGTCAATGAGGTAGGGGCTGACTAGGTTGTGCGCACCCAGCCTTGCAAAGAACGCAAGGATAGGGCAACCTCTGTTTGGGCGATCCCGTCACTAACCTTGTGAAGCTAACTTCCATTCTGCTGAAACTTGTTGTTCCACTCCTGGCGACTGCGATCCTAAACGCCAGCCCTGCGCCCGACATCCACGCCGTCGCGCAAGCCGTCGACGAGCGTTACAACCATTTGCGCTCCTTGCAGGCTGACTTTACGGAGATTTACCGGGGGGCCGGAATGGAACGTACTGAATCGGGAACACTTTGGTTAAAAAAACCGGGCAAGATGCGTTGGGAGTACCGTTCTCCAAGAGATAAGCTGTTCCTGAGCGACGGCAAGGATGCCTGGTTTTACGTCCCCGGCGAGCGGCAGGTGCGGCGGACAGCGGTTAAGAAGTTGGATGATTTGCGCTCTCCGCTGGCGTTTCTTCTGGGTAAAACGAAGCTGGAAAAGGAATTGCAGGGATTGAGCCTGGCGCCCGATGTGACCCCGTTGGCGGCGGGGGATGTGGTTCTTAGGGGTGTCCCAAAGAGTTTGGCGGACCGGGTTAGCCAGGTTTTGCTCGAGATCACGCCGGAACATTGGATTCGTCGAATTTTGATCGAAGAGGTGGATGGTTCGGTCACGGAATATCGCTTTAATAGTTATAGGGAGAATGTGGCCGTGCCCGATCAGCGCTTTCAGTTTGTGCTGCCGGACGGGGTTGAGGTGATTGATGGCGAGTTGGGGCAGTAGCGATGGGAAGGACTGCAGATCCCTCGCTTTGCTCGGGATGACAAGTTTTAGGAAGATGGGTAAGTATCGCTCTGTCAGTGGGTTATGACGTATCAGCACTGGCGTGGCCTCATCGGACGGCCTCATTACTCCCGATACGGTTTGACCGGCAATTAACAAATGGCTGACGGGCGGGAATGCTAGACTGGGGTGGGCAACGGTAAACGGACAGCGGCATGGCCGAATTCGTGGTCAAAATCGCGGACGAACGTGGGCACCTGATGGAGCAGGTCGAGAGCGGGTACTCGGAGGCCGAGGTTCGCGACCGCTTTGTGCAGCAGGGTTTCCTGGTGTATTGGGTCAAGCCTCGGGGCATGTTCTCGGGCGGCGGCATCAGCCTGCGGGCACGAGGCAAGGTCAAGCAGGGCCAGTTTCTCATCTTCAACTCGCAATTCCTGACGTTGATCAAAGCCGGGTTGCCGATCCTGAATTCCCTGGATTTGCTGATCAAGCGACAGAGAGATCCGTATCTGCAGAGCCTGTTGCAGAACGTGCGCGATCGGGTGAAGGCCGGCGAGTTGCTCTCCGACGCTTTTTCCGGACAGGGTGCATTCCCAAAAATCTACACCAGCACGTTGATGGCGGGCGAGAAGAGCGGCAACATGGAAGAAGTGCTCAGCCGCTACATTGCGTTTCAGCGGATGGCACTGACCTTCAAGAAGAAATTGGCGGTGTCGCTGGTGTATCCGGCTCTGTTGGTCACAGTGGTTTCGATCATGCTGGTATTCCTGGTTACCTTCGTGGTGCCGCAGTTCGCCAAGCTCTACGACGAGATGGGAGCATCGCTGCCAGCCATCACGCTGATCATGCTGAATGTCGGGAACCACGCGCAAAGGTATTTTCCGATTTTCGCGATTGCGCTGGTGGTCGCGGCACTGGCTTTCTGGCAGTGGAAGAAAACCGACCGTGGGGCGGAACGGCTCGACCGCGCCATTCTCTCGCTTCCGTTGCTCGGCCAAATATGGCTGAAGTACCAGGTAGCGAACTTTTCCCGCATGCTTTCAACTCTGCTGGCAGGAGGTATGCCGCTGGTGCCGTCTTTGCAGACTGCGGGAGCTTCGATGAGCAGCCGGCGCATCCTACTTGGAATATCGGATGCCGCGATTCGAGTGCGCGAAGGGCAACCGCTGGCCAAGAGCCTGGAAGAGCAAAAGATGTTTCCCGAGTTGTCGGTGGAGATGATCGAAGTGGGCGAGTCCACAGGCGCCTTGCCGGCGATGCTGACCTCGGTGGCAGAGTTTTATGAGGAGGACGTACAGAACGCGCTGGGCGCGGCCATGGCCCTGATCGAACCGGTCATCCTCATTTTTATGGCAGTGATTGTGGGCGGAATACTTATCTCGCTGTATTTACCCATCTTCACTTTGGGATCTACGATTCACTAGGTTACTAGACGAGAAATAAGGCTCTGGCCTGGGTAGGTAGGTTTAGCAATGGCAACAACGACAGAAAACAAAGCAGTATTCGTGGGTGGAAACGGGACGGCAGCGCCCGGCACCCACGCCGAGGAACTGGAGCGGGCGCAGGATATCGCGCGGCGCTATCGCTGCCAGTTCGTCGACCTGCATAACTTCCAACTGCACCACGATCTGTTCAAGACCATCCCCGTTCACTTAATGTTCCGCTACAATTTCGTCCCGCTCGAGGAGACGGAAGATGGCCGGCTCGCCATCGCTATCGCCGATCCCAGCCAGTTGATGATGATCGACGAGATCAGCCTGCTCCTGGGCAAGCGCATCGTCACCAAAGTTTCGACGCTGGCGCAGATCACGGAAATCCTCAAGAAAACGGAACAGTCGAAGCGGGTTCTCGAAGACGCCAGCGAAGGCTTTGCCCTGGATGTAATCCGGGAAGATGAGAGCGGGACGGAAGAGAGCATTTCGATCGACCGGCTGGCCACGCAGCAGGGCGACATCAGCCCGATTATTCGCCTGGTCGATACCACGATCTTCACTGCGCTGCAACGGCGGGCCAGTGATATTCACATCGAAACTCGCGATGATTCGGTGTGTATCAAGTTCCGCATCGACGGCGTGCTCACGCAAGCCATGCCGCCCATTGCCAAGGAGCATCACTCGACCATTATTTCGCGAATCAAGGTGATGAGTGAGTTGGATATTTCCGAACGCCGGGTTCCGCAAGACGGACGCTTCCGGGTGCGGTACGGCAGCCCTGAACGGCCTATTGATTTCCGTGTTTCGGTGATGCCTTCGATTCACGGCGAAGATGCCGTGCTCCGCGTGCTCGATAAAGAGTCGATGAGCGAGAAGTTCCACAAGCTCACACTCGATGTTGTCGGTTTCGATGAGGACGATCTGCGCAAGTTCCGACGCTACATCAAGGAACCGTACGGCATGGTGCTGGTCACGGGACCTACCGGGAGCGGCAAAACCACTACGCTGTACGCGGCTGTCAGCGAGATTAAAACCGACGAAGACAAGATCATCACCATTGAAGACCCGGTCGAATATCAGATTCGCGGCATCACCCAGATTCCGGTGAACGAGAAAAAAGGCCTGACTTTTGCTCGTGGGCTGCGCTCCATTTTGCGTCACGACCCCGACAAAATCATGGTCGGCGAAATCCGCGACACCGAAACGGCGCAGATCGCAATTCAATCCGCTCTTACCGGCCACCTGGTTTTCACCACCGTCCACGCCAACAACGTAGTCGACGTCATCGGGCGCTTCCTCAACATGGGCGTTGAGCCTTACAACTTCGTTTCGGCGTTGAACTGCATCCTTGCGCAACGGCTGGTGCGGCTGATTTGCGAATCCTGCCGCACGGCAACGCATTATGCTCCGGAAGTTCTGGAGGCTAGCGGCCTCGATCCAAAGACCTGGTCGGAGGTCAACTTCTACGAAGGTCAGGGTTGCATTGAATGTGCTGGTACGGGATTCCGGGGGCGAACTGCCATCCACGAGTTGCTGGACTTGAGCGACCGCATTCGCGAGATGATTCTGCTGAAGAAGCCGACTTCCGAGATCCGGCGAGCCGCCCGCGATGAGGGCATGCGGTTCCTGCGTGAGTCCGCCCTGGATAAAGTGCGAATCGGGCTGACGACGTTGAAAGAGATTAACAAGGTCACCTTCATCGAGAGCATGCGATAAGTTGAGTCTATTCACGAATGTCATTCCGAGCGTAGCGAGGAATCGGCATTCTTCTGGGCAGGAGAACTGCAGATTCCTCGCTAGGCTCGGAATGACAATTCGGGTGGGTTGGTCAGCTGCCGGAATCATTTGGCACGACTCAGGAGAACTGGACTCCATCCCGTTAGGCCAGTGACTCTAGTGCTCTTCCAGCTATTGCATTTATGAGCGGCTGAGGGTTTTACTTGTATTGGGGCTGCTGGGAGTAGTGTCGGAAATGCGTCCAAGTTTCAATTCGAGTTCCAAACCGAAGCTGGCTTGTGAGATTGCCGCCGATCGTGTGCTTGCGGGCCGCATTTCGGAGCGGGGCGATATGGTCGAGATGTGCGCCGCTGGGGAACTGGCCAAGGGGAGCGTAGTGCCCGATTTACTCGAAGCCAATGTGCGCGAGCGTAAGGGCGTCTTCGACAGCATACGGGAAACATTGGCCAGCCTGAACAGCCGCTCGCGCGATGTGATTGCGGTGCTGCCCGACGCCGCCGTGCGCGTCATGCTGCTGGATTTTGAGACTCTTCCCGCCAAACGCACGGAGGCCGAGAGCGTCGTCCGTTTCCGGCTGAAGAAGTCGCTCCCCTTTGATCTCGACAAAGCCAAGATTTCCTACCACGCGCAGCCCGCCACCAGCGGACTCAGGGTAGTGGCGGCGGTAGCCCTGAGCAGCGTGATCGAGGACTACGAATCCGTTTTCCGCGACGCGGGGTACAGCCCCGGCGTCGTGTTGCCTTCCATGCTGGCTGCGCTGGGCGCGGCCAACGCGGACCGGCCGACCTTGGTGGTAAAAGTAGACGCGCGCACCACCAGTATTGCCATCCTCGACAAGAATCAATTGCTGCTCTTCCGGACTTTGGAAAACCCCCGCGGCGTATCGATTACCGGAGAGCAACTGGCCGAAGAAGTTTATCCCTCGGTGGTCTTCTTCCAGGATACGTACCACTTGAACATCGAACACATTTTCATTGCCGGTCTGCCCGACCCGGGAGGGGCCTTCCCCGCGCTCCGCGCGCAGACTGGCGCTGAGGTAACGGAATTAGTCGCCAATTCGCAATTGGGTGCGAGCGTGGGTTCGATTCCAAAGTGGAGGATGGCCGGGGTCGTCGGAGCCCTGCTTTCGTAGATGCGCGTCGATATCAATCTCGCGAGCCAGCCTTATGAGGATGCGCGGCTCTTCTGGCTGCGTTGGGGTGGAGGTCTGCTTGCGCTGGGAATTCTGACTTTGCTGCTGCTCATCATCACCGTGAACGGATGGATCGGCGCGCGCAAAGACCATCAACTGATCAGCAAGTACCAGGCCCAGAGTGCGGCTCGAGACAAGGAAAAAGCCGACGCCCAGGCGCTATTGAATCTACCCCAGAACAGCGTTACTCGCGACCGGTCCCAGTTCCTCAATGATCTTTTCCAGCGGAAGGCTTTTTCCTGGACCAAGGCCTTTGAAGATTTAGAGCAGGTCATGCCGCCACGGCTGCACGTGGTATCGATTCATCCCGAACTGGCGCCCGATAATGAGTTGGAGATCAAGCTGATCGTGGCCGGAGATTCGCGCGAGCATGCGCTGGACCTGGTAAGCAAAATGGAGGCTTCGAAGCACTTCCACGAGACCTACATTGAGGAGGAAAACTCCAGCCAAGGCAATGGACCGGGAGCGGACGCGGTGCAGTTTCATATCAGTGCACTTTATGTGCCTGAGACTGGAAGCAGCAGTCCAGGAGGGGCGCAGTAATGCCTGATCTGCGAGATACCCGGCGGAAAGTGAAGATCGCGCTGGCCGCGCTGGCGATCGTGGATGTAATCGCAATCGCGGTGTTTTTTTCCCCGCTGGTGGGATCGGAAGCATCGAGGCGCGAACAACTCGATCAAGCCTGGAGGGAGTTGCAGCAGAAGACGCGGGAGGTCGAACCATTACGCGGTCTGGATAAGAAAATTCCTGTCGCGCGAAAACAGATTGCCGACTTCTATGCCCAGCGACTGCCTTTACAGGACTCCGCGATTTCCGCCGACCTCGGCAAGGTTGCGGCGCAAAGCGGCACCAGAATCGAAAGCATTAAATACACCATGAAGGATCCGGAGACGGTTGGCGTGCGGCGCCTGGAAATCGACGCGGATCTCGCCGGCGACTACTTGCAATTGGTGCGTTTCGTTAACGCTCTGGAGCGCGATCAGCTGTTCTTCCTGGTGGATAGCGTGGTGCTGGGCGGAGAACAAGGCGGCATCGTCAAGCTGCAACTCAAGCTGGAAACTTACCTCAGGACGGGTGCTGCCTAAGTGAAAACGGGTGCTAAGTGAAGGTCGGAGCGGAAAATCGGACGAAGCTGTTTGTGGCCCTTGGGCTGATGCTGGTCGCCGTCGTGGTGTTACTGTTCAATCTTGGGAGTTCATCTCCGAAGGCGGCATCGGTCGCGGCTCCGCTGACGCCACCGATTCCGGCTTCTCGGCCTGTTGCTGCTGCGACGGGTAAGGCTCACGGCAAGAAGGTTAGCCCCGCGACCCGTTCGCTTGATCCCACCCTGCGCTATGACTGGCTGAAGGCCAGTGAAGATACCAAGTACGAAGGCACCGGACGGAACATCTTCATGACCCAGGCGGAGATTCCGCAGCCCATTGCGCCGGCTAAAACTCCCGATGACCTAGAGGCGGAAAAAGGCCCGCCTCCACCACCGCCCCCGCCGCCCATCAACCTGAAATTTTTCGGGTTCGCCAGCAAGCCGGGCGAAGCCAAAAAGATTTTTCTGTCGGAGGGTGAAGACGTCTTCATCGCGGCGGAAGGAGAGGTCGTCAATCGCCACTACAAAGTCCTGCGCATCTCGCCCACTTCTGTTGAAATAGAAGACGTGCTGAACAACAACCGCCAAAGCATTCCGCTCACCGCGGGGTAAATAGAATTGAGTAATTGGGGGATTTTGTAATTGAGTAGATTGAGAAAGCCGCGGTCCTTGAATTACCTAATTACGGAATTTCTCAATTACAGACCTCAAATGATGTTGCCCGCTCGAAAATCCGTTCCCTGCCGCACCGAGCGCGGATACATTCTGATCACTCTCATACTCTTCGTCGCCCTCCTTGCCATCGCCGCCGTGGTCATGGCTCCAGTCATCGCCTTCCAGGTAAAACGCGACCGCGAAGAAGAACTGATTCATCGCGGAGTCCAGTACTCGCGGGCGATGAAACATTTTGTCAAGAAATTCGGCCGTTATCCAACCCGCATCGAGGAGCTGGAAAACACCAACCAACTCCGCTTCCTGCGCAAACGCTACAAAGATCCCATCACCGGAAAAGACTTCAAGATTCTCCACATGGGCGATGTGCAAATGTCGTTCGGAGCGGGGTTGGCAGGAGCTGTTCCAGCCGGCGGCCTGAATCCTGGTCTGAATCCCGGCGGTCTCGTCACTGCGGGAATCGGTGGCCCCGGCGGGCCCGGAGGACTCCCCAATGGCGCCTTGAATACGGCGGCCGTGGCCGGCGGTCTGGCTTCCGCTATCAATGGAGGCCCGGGCCAGGCCACCGCAGGAAGTACGTTCGCAACCCCAAGTCCGGCGCAGAACCCACCGGACAGCCCCGATAACGAGAACGGAGCGGCCGGGCCCAATCAAGGCCAAAATCCTGGGGCACAGGGTCCGGGCGCATCGGGTCCAGGCGCTCCCGGAGCCTTCGGCGCAGCTGCCACCACGGGCAGCGGGGGCCCTCAGGTCTTCGGTGGCGGACCGATCGTTGGAGTCGCCAGTACAAGTAAAGACAAGACCATCCGCGTATTTAACAAGAAAGACCACTACTATCAATGGCAATTCATCTACGATCCAAGCTCTGATCGCGGTGGACTTCTGACCACGCCCAACCAGCCAGCACTCCAAGCGGCAGGCGGTGCCATACAGACGGGCGCTCCTGGAGCCCCGGTCTCGCCGGCAGCGCCTGGCGGCGGACTCTTAGGGCAGCCCGGGCCCGGCGTGCAGTCCGGCCAGCCTATACAACCCGGTATGCAGACTCCGCAAATGCCTCCCGAGCAAAATCCCTAAGGTCAATCTAAAATCTGCTCTAAATTGCGGCGCCATATCCATTCTTTTTTGAAAATGGCAATGCCAGACGATTCGTGCCGCCATTCGAGGCTCTTTAGAATTCCATTCGCGGAGTTGCTACCCGGAAATAGGTGTACAATCGCTGCCGCTTCCCAGGCCAGAAAGATTCTGGCGGAAGTGTGGCAATACAATCCGATCCCAGGGAGAGAATAATGAAAATCTGCAAATCGGTGTTGCTTGCGGTATTCGCGCTGATGTTCATGATTGCTGCGACTGCAGCCGGGGCGCCCACTTTGACTTTCAAGTTCAAGACCATCCGGGTGCCGGGAGCCTTAACCTCGACCGTCGGAGGCATAAACAACGCGGGCGCAATGGTTGGGCAATATCTGTCCAAACCCGGAGGAAACCCTCACGGCTTTCAGGTGGTGGATGGCAAGTGGACTCACATTGATCACCCCAAGAGTCCGGCAACGGTTTGCAAGAACATCAATTCCAGCGGCGCCATTGTAGGCAACTACCAAAATACCAAAACCACGACGATGGGCTTCGTCTATCAGAACGGCAAATTTACGGATATCCCCGGCCCCGCCGGAGCCAAGAACTCGCAGGCCATCGGGATTAATGATAAGGGAGTGATTGTCGGCTCGTATCAGGACTCGAAGGGAATTCACGGATTCCGCCTGACCGGAAGCACGTACAAGACACTGAACGTGCCAGGCGCTACCGCGACCTTCGCAAGCGGGATTAATAACAACGGATACATCGTGCTGTATTGGCAGGACGCACAGCAAAATAGCGAGTCTTCTATTTGGAATGGCAAGACCTACAAAACGATTGACGTTCCCAACGCAACGAACACGTTTGCCATGGACCTCAATAATGCGAACGACGTTGTCTTTCAATGGTTCGATTCGCTGTCCCATCCGCATGGCGCGCTGTTGCATAGCGGCAAGTACTACACGGCGGATTATCCCAACAGCGGGGGAACATATGGTATGGGAATCAACGACAAAAACAAGCTGGTCGGATTTTATATGCCCGATAATAACTACCAGGGAGGATTTGTCGCGACCTACTGATAGTGCGATTCCACACAAAAGTAAAGCCTCACCGCTTATGGCGATGAGGCTTTTCTACATTGGAAGTCTTCCCGCTTACACGCTGAACGAAGATCCACAGCCGCAAGTGCTCTTCACGTTCGGGTTTTCGAACTTGAAGCCGGCGCCCTCGAGGGTTTCGACGTAATCGACGATGCATTGATTGAGGTACATCAGCGAGGTGGCGTCCACGTAGACTTTGAGCCCGTCCATGTCGAACACCTTATCCATCATACCCGCGCCGTTTTCAAACGACATCGAGTAGGAGAAACCAGAGCACCCGCCGCCCACAACACCGACGCGCAGGCCGGCAGGCACGGGATTCTGTTGCGCCATGATTTCCTTAACTTTGGCGATCGCGTTGGGAGTCAGGCTAACCGGCGCGGTTTTGGGCGTGACTTCTGGAACGGTTGTCGGGACAGTGGTTGTGGCCATTGGTATCTCCTTGAAATTACTACCCGTTTATTATAACAAAGCTAAGCGCAGGGTCGAGGCAAAAATCCATGGTCCTATCCCACCCTGGACGCCATTTAGATGAAGGAAACTCCTCCTGGGTTGCGGACCAAAAAACAAAACCTGCCACCGATTGCCTTCTGGGGATATAATTCGGCCTTGAGGGCCCCTTACCTGTGTCGGTTGTGGCCCACAACCAACATCGGCAAAGCTTGGGGGTTCGCTCAAGATCAGCACCGAGGTGGCTTATGATGTCAATGCTAATGTGGCCGCTAGCTGTCTGGGGAGTTCTCACCGCTGTCCTGGTCATCCTCCTCATCTATCGCAGCACTCTCACCATGCAAGAGGACGACCAACTGTTCCT
>DATHPO010000128.1:0-7478 GCA_035483835.1 Terriglobales bacterium | reverse complement strand
CGCAGCGTTCTGGCGAAACTTTTCTTCGCCTTCTTTCAACGAAATCGAGTTGACGATGCCTTTACCCTGCATGCACTTCAGCCCGGCCTCGATGACCTCCCACTTCGAGGAGTCCACCATGAAGGGCACTTTGGCGACTTCTGGTTCGCTCCCGAGCAACTGGAGGAAGCACGTCATCGCCGTGACGCCGTCGATCATGCCTTCGTCCATGCAGATGTCGAGGACATTCGCTCCGTTCTCCACCTGCTGCCGGGCGACGCTTACCGCTTCCTCATACTTGCCTTCCTTGATCAGCCTGGCAAACTTGGGCGAACCGGCCACATTGGTCCGCTCGCCAATCATGATGTAGACACCGGCCTGCTGGGTGAATGGCTGCGATCCCGAGAGACGGAGTGGCTTTGCCTTCGTAGGCTGAAGCGCGCTTGCGCTGTCTGATTCGCTCACGCGGGACTCTCGATCTGACCAGCATAGGATTCTTCACAATGTGCCGGGCGCCACTTGCGCGGAGGCTGGCCTTCGAGCGCTTTGGCGATCGCCGCGATGTGCTCAGGGGTATTTCCGCAACAGCCGCCGGCGATGTTGATCAACGCTCCCCGCGCAAATTCGCCCAGATAACGTGCCATGTCTTGCGGCCCAAGATCGAAGCCAGTTTCCGAAAGCGGATTCGGTAACCCGGCATTGGGGTAACAGGAGATCGCCACATCCGCTTTTTCCGAGAGTTCCTCAAGGAACGGATACATCAGATCGGGACCGAGAGAGCAGTTGAGTCCCACCGACAGCGGTTTCATGTGCCGTACCGCGTTCCAGAACGCCTCAGTCGTCTGCGCCGAGATCATCGTCTCGCCGCCGCGCCCCACCGCCGCCGAGATCATGACTGGTAGTTCCTTACCGTCCTTATCGAACACCTCACGGATGGCGACCAGTGCGGCCTTTGCGTTGAGCGAGTCGAAGATTGTCTCGACCAGCAACAAGTCTGCGCCACCGGCGATGAGAGCGCGCACCTGCTGCGTGTAAGCGGCTTTGACCTGATCGAAAGTGACCACCCGAAAGCCAGGATCGTCGGCGTCGGGCGAGTTCGAAAGAGACACGGTCAGCGGCCCGATCGCTCCCGCTACAAACCGCTGACGCGAGGTTGCAGTTCCAACACGATCGGCCCACTCACGGCATTGCCGCGCCGATTGCTCATTGATGTCCCAAACCAGAGCTCCGAGAAACTGATCATCGATGACTTTTTGATAGAAGGCGGGATCCTTACGGCCGCCGCGCTCCCGCGGATCGTCGACAAAGAACTCGCTCTGCGTGATGCTGGTTGCACCGAAGGTGTTCGTCTCAATGATGTCCGCGCCCGCTTCCAGAAACCGGCGATGGATGTCGCCGATCATTTCTGGCTTGGTCAGCGAGAACAGGTCGCCGTTGTTCAGCAGGCTCTTCGTCGAATCTTTGAATCGCTCTCCTCGGATATCCGCTTCCTTCATGCCATAGGTACGAATCGTCGTGCCCATCGCTCCATCGATGATGGCGATGCGACTGTCGAGGATCTTTCCAAGCGGATGTTGGTGGGTCTTGGTCATATCCCTTTGATGATCTCGGGCAGCCTTCGCTTCAGCCTTACCTTGGCGACATTTTCCACGAAATATACCTCCTTTATTATAGCGATGGGCAGGATGCCCAAGCTGTTGCGGATGTCATCACCGGGGTAATCGTGATAGCGTTGAATACAAGGGACTTTCAGAGTGGAGAATCGAGAAAGAGCACACACAACAACCGTCAAGTCTCCCGCTGGCCGAATGCCCTTCGTCGCGGCGGGTGCGGTCACGGGCATAGGCAGCCTGCCTCTCACGTCGGTTACGTCGGCAGTTCGTGCGGTCGCCGAATTCTCCCCGGAAGTTCCTTTTTGGCCGCAGTTGCCTCAACTCTCACAACAGGAGAGTATCGTCAGCCAGGGCCTCGGTGTTGTCGAAAATTTGATTGCGCCTCGGAATGAAGGCTACGGTTATCAGGTGAAAGCAGGCCAACTCGATTCGGTGCTCGAAATCCTTCACCGGAGTAGCGGGGAGTTGACACCGGCACATGCGGCAGGCTTCGGTGCGTTCGAAGAAGCATTGTCGTCTGGTCTCTTCGGCTCCGCAATCGCCGTCAAGGGGCAGATTGAGGGTCCAATTACACTGTCAGCGTATCTGTTCCATAAGGGCCGGCACTTCTTGGCCGATCCGGCACTTTTCGCAGCAGTGGCCTTTCATGTCTCGCAGATCATCGGCTGGCAGATCGATCGCCTGAAATTAGCTGGCCTGCCTGTGCTCCTGTTTGTTGATGAGCCAGCCTTATGCTTGGACGCACCTGCCGCGATCGCGGTCTCAGAGGAACAGCGGCTTGATGCATTGGCGGCCACACTTGAGCACGCTCGCGTTCGTGGAGCTCATGCCGGACTGCATTGCTGCGCGGCGCGCCCCTTTGAGCGCATGTGCCGCGTGCAACCCGACATCATCTCCTTCGATGCCCATGAAGGACTGGACTCGTTCTTTGCCGATTGGCATGCGCTGGACTTCATGCAACAAGGTGGAACCGTCGCTTATGGAATAGTCCCCACACGACCCGGAGTGAACGCCGTCGATTCGGCGAGCATCTTCCTGCGCTGGCTGAAAGCCGCTTCCCTGGCTGGGGATCCCCAGAAATTTGCCCAGCGGGCGATGATCACAGCGACCTGCGGACTCGGACTCCTCGACACGTCCGCCGTCGCGGAGTCATTCGGCGTCGCGCATAGCGTCAGCAAACTGATTCGGTCCCTTGCGGGTTCGCCAGAATTGGACGAAGAAATCGCATTCGGAAACTAGCATTGGTGGCTCCGGGTTCGTCGCGATAAACGCGCTAGCGGTACCGGCAGATCGCTGTCGAGAAGCCGACTAGTCAGGACTAATCTGCCGTCGATGAGTGAATTGTCACTCGTTGAGTTTGGGCGGGGCTTAGCTTTAGATTAGCAGCCAACCACCGCCAGATGTGGGTTTTGCACTATCCCGCGCCGCGAAAGCATCCTGAGTCCTTCGCAGAAAATCCGATGCCGCCACACAGAAATGCGCTACCATGACAGTCCTCTGGTAAACAAGAAACCCAGGCCCGCTTCGCACGACACATCACCGGACGCCGCCATGTACTTTCGCAGACTCTTTTTCGCGCTTTTCCTCTGCATCCCATGGCACGTATACGCTTGGCAAACCCCAGCCATCGACATGATGGCGCAAGTCCCCGCCGTCCCCGTGCCTGACTTCAAAGGCAAGACGTACAAAGAGGTGCAGGCGCTTGCCATTGACCCTCGCACCAAAAGATCTCTGTTCGCGAACATTACGCCCATCGGTCCCATCGATGGTTTCGTCGCCACGCAGAGCCCTGAAAAGGGCACGCCCGTCTATCCCGGCCGATCCCCGCTCGTCGTCACTCTCGAACCCCCCAAACCTTCGCCGTTGCAGAACTTTTTGCAGCAGCTCGCCACCGCTGCTCAGAACAACAACGCGAAGAAACCCCGGCCTGTGCCCGATCTCTACGGCAAAACCCGCAGCATCGCCGAGCGCATGGTCCGCGCCGCCAACCTCGTCTTCGAAGTCAACGGCGATAACAACGGCACCGTCACCCAGCAGTATCCTCCCGCCAAAACCTCCGTAGAGCCTGGCACGACAGTCTTCATCACACTCGGCCTGCCGGACTCCACCGTTCCTGGTCTCTACGGCATGACGGTCAATCAGGCCGCCGCCAGGCTCGAACAATCTTCGCTCCGCCTCGGCGACGTCATCGGCCAACAAGCAACCACCGCCATCGTCCAATCGCAGACCGTGCAGCCAGGAACGTACCTGCCACGCAACTCGTCCGTCGGCGTCACGGTCTACTCGCCGCCACCACCACCACCTACGACTCCGACGGTTCCCGTCCCCGACCTCGACAAGCTCACACGCGACCAGGCCATCTCCGGCCTCGCCACCGCCGGCCTCCAACCCGGGGGCATCAGTGGCCCTGACGCTGGCCTCGTCCAAAGCCAGTCACCGGCCGCGAACACGCCCGTAGATCGAGGCTCCTCTGTCGGTTTCGTCCTCGCCATCCCGCAGGTCGCAGTGCCCAACCTGAACAAGAGCACCCGCGCCGAGGCCATCGCCACCCTCGCCGCTGTCGGTCTCAAACCAGGCACCATCCCCGGCCCCGGCGCCGGCCTCGTCAACGGCCAAAGCCAGTCACCGCCCGCAGGCACACAGGTCGACACCGGCTCACTCGTCAGCTTCTCTCTCATGATGCCGCAGGTCGTCGTGCCTACGCTTCTGCAGGAGCCACAGACCGAAGCCGAAGCCCGCCTCGGCGTTTACGGCCTTGTTCCCGCCGTCACTCACACTGCCGACTGGAACCCCAAAGCCTTACACATCGTCGTCGCGCAACAGCCCGACGCCGGGACAGTCGTCGATGTCGGCAGCAGCGTTGCCGTCATCATGGGCAACGCGCCGCCGCCACCAAACTGGTGGGATCGTCTCCCCTTTTGGAAATGGCCCGGAGCACTTGGCACACTCAGCCTGCTCGGGTGGACCTGCTGGAAATTCTTCAGGAAGCCTCAACTCCCTGCAATCAACGGCCACAAGCAGCCCAACCAACAGAAGCAGCGGTCTTTTCCACCGCCTGCCGTCCCCACTCTCGCCTCACACCCCGTCTCGCCCCACATCGATATTGGCAACAACGAAGAGCCCAGGCTCAGCTTCAAAATCACCCTGCACGACTCAGCTGACGCGGCCAGCTACACCATGAGCAAAGAACCAACTCTCACACGCAAAGGATGACTCAGCCAATGGCCACCACATCTCTACCTGTCGCCGCTCCGCTGCCGCTCTCCGCCACCGTCGACGGCCGCACCCTTCGCGAGTTGCTTTCTGTCACTCGCGAAGAACTCGCCGCCCGCTTGAACAGCGACACCCTCGTCGCCGCCGCGCGCGACAATGAGAAGAAATTCGCCAGCTGGATGGCCTCCACCCACTGGCCGCAACTCAGCGGCCAGGTCGCCGACCACCTCCTCGGCTTCCTCGAGGAGAACGTCGTCACCATCTTCGCCGGCGCCTGGTCCAAGTGGGCCGAGCTGCGCAAAGCCGCCCGGGAGACACTCGACGACACGAAATCGACCGTCGCCGTCGCCCTCGCCGACCACGATTTCACCTGGTCTATCAGGCCCGAGATCGACGTGCTCCTCAACGGAGCCAAAGTCGCTTCCATCCCCTTCACTATCGAGCTCGCCTGCGCTGTCTCCGGCCTCGAACTCTCGCTCTGCAAGGGCGCTATCGACCGCGTGAGCAGCGGCAAATGCAGCTGCAAAGCCCAGATCAGCTGCGCGGACTTTCCACCTGTCTGGGAGCGCCCGCTCGCCGGAGTCGACCTCCCCGGAGAGCTGCGCCTCACCCACCCCATCACCATCGTCCACTGAGACACACTGTGTGAATGTTGTATGCCGCAACAGATCACGAGGGGACTCGGCTCCCAAGCGACCTGAAGTAAACGGGCGAACCAACGATCGGCGCTTCGTGATCCAGAGGCATGCGCACCACGATCATGTCCATTTCGATGTACTCGCCAAGCTGGATGCCTGCACCAAACCCGCGGCCACGCCAGCGCTGCGGCGAAGCCGAGGTATCAGCTCGATGAGCGTGATCAGCCCAAAGCACTTATTGAACGCCCGTTGCGCGTAATTCTCAGGATTACTCCTCGTAAAACGGGCTTATCGCCATCAACTCCCGAATTGTCGCCAGTTGGAAGTTGAAACTCTGATTCCGACGCAGGCCATACCGTTCGGAATTCCTCGACAGGGAATGACGCGCTAGAACATCAATGTTCGGGGGCCCCTTCCTTGGCGCTTTTCAAGCAATCACTGAGCCGTGATCCGTTTGTGATCCGTTAGCACTGCTTACTACTGCCTTCTACTGCTTTACGGTGCCCGCCGTGCGCTCTATGTTGTTGAAACTACGTTTTCGAGTAAATTCGAATCCCACTCTCTCCGCCATTACCTTTTTTATCTAGCACTTAGACGTGGTGATACCTAGACTGATACCACAATCAGGAGAGGCTCACCATGAACCGCGACGTCAACGTCACCAAGCGCGTCAAAACTCCCCAAGCTCTCCGCTACTGCCCAGTCGAGCTTTCCGCCAATGGTCGCATTCGGCCGGACTGGGTTTTGGTCAATGGCAGAGAAGAGCGGCATCCAGAGGGTGCTTATTATCTGGAATGGCGGGAAGGCGCCAAGAGAACCCGGCTCTCAGTTGGGAACGACCCAGCCACCGCGACGGCGCGCCGGATGCAGAAGGCAGCGGAACTCAACGCAAAGAACCACGGGATCGAGCTACTGCCCGCGGTGCCCCAGAATGGCAACAACGGGCACAGATCTCTTGCGACAGCCGTCGCACAGTTCCTCGAAGAAACGAAGCTGACGAAAAAACCAAAAACGCTCGCCGCATATACGACGTCCCTGGATTACTTCACGGAGTCCTGCCCTAAACAATATCTCGAGGACATCGAACGCAGGGACCTCCTGAAGTTCGCAGCGTTTCTTCGCGACGAGAAAGAGCAGGCTCCGCGCAGTTGTTGGAACAAATTCTCTAATGTGATGTCATTTCTCAAGGTAAATGGCATTCGTGGACTGGCGAAAAAGACGGACTGACCCCGATACACGGAAGAGGAGCCGGAGATCTACGAGCAAGAGGAACTAGAGACTCTCTTCAAAGCCTGTGATGACCAGGAGAGGCTGTGGTTTGAGTTCTTCCTAATGACTGGCATGCGCGAACAGGAGGTCATGTACACCTACTGGTCTGACATTAATTTGAAGCATGCAACTGTACGTGTCAGCCACAAGCCGGACCGGGAGTGGACTCCGAAAGCGTATAAAGAGCGCGAAATCCCCATTCCCCCGAATCTGGCCGAGAGTCTGACGGCATGGAACAAAGCGAAGAAGGGATGCAATCTCGTGTTTCCGACGGCTGGCTGCAATCCCAAGATGAATTTTCTGGACGACCTGAAGTCTGTCGCAGAGCGTGCCAAACTGGACAAAGACAATTTCTGGCTTCACAAATTTCGAGCAACCTTCGCGACTCGTTGCCTCTGGGCCGGCGTGGACCTTCGTACAGTGCAGCAGTAGCTGGGTCATTCGGATATGGGGGGCCCGGACGATGTCCATTCGATTGCAGTCTCTTTCTAGTATTAGCTAACTGACGATCCCTACCATCACAGACCTATTTGTTTGCAAAGTCCTAATCCGGCTGAGCTGTGACTATCAATAAATCGTCCAGGCAACGGACAAGATCTTCCACTGCCCATCAATTTTGCACACCTGCCAGACCTCGAGGCCTGAATGGTGAACCTTGTCGTTGATGACAAAATCGTAATTAAATGTCACCAGCCCTAGAGGACCGTCCTGGCGAATCTCGATGTTGCGAAATCTCTCTTCGAGTTTGTCCTTCGACGTAGCGAGG
>DATHPO010000127.1:0-2841 GCA_035483835.1 Terriglobales bacterium | reverse complement strand
GTTCGTCCGCAAGGGTCAGATTCTTTTTCAAATCGATCCACGCCCGTTCCAGGCTCTCCTCGATCAAGCTAACGCCCAGTTGGCCCAAGCCCAGGCACAACTCGGCAAAACCCAAATGGATGTCGACCGAGATACTCCGCTAGCAAAAGCACGTGCCATCGCGCAGAGCCAGTTGGACAACGACGTACAAGCCAATCGCGCGGCACAGGCGGTGGTTAAGGCCGCTGAAGCGCAGGTCGATCAGGCCAAGCTGAATCTAGAGTTCACGGACGTGAAATCACTGATCGACGGAATCTCGGGAATCGCTCAGGTGCAAATTGGGAATCTCGTGAACCCGACGACAGTTCTAACATCGGTCTCGCAAATAAACCCCATTAAAGCCTATTTCTCGATCAGCGAACAGGAATACATCCACTTTGCTGACCGGATTAACACCGAAACGCAAAGGGAAATTCCGTCCAACAGCCCGCCATTTGAGCTGATTTTGGCCGACGGTTCCGTCTACCCGCACAAAGGCATGGGTCTGCTCACCAACCGACAAATGGACGTAACCACGGGCAGTATTCAGGTCGTTTGCTCCTTTCCCAATCCGCAAAACTTCCTTCGCCCCGGCCAGTTTGGAAGGTTGAGAGCGGCGCCGGACATCAGACACGGTGCGCTGCTCGTGCCGCAGAAGGCCGTGAGCGAACTGCAAGGAAGTTACCAGGTCGCAGTCGTCGGCGCGGACAACACGGTGAGCCTCCGAGCGGTGACAGTTGGTGACCGTGCCGGCCCCATGTGGATCGTCGAAAGCGGAGTCAAAGCTGGGGAACAGGTGGTCGTCGAGGGACTGCAGAAAGTGCAGAACGGCGCCACAGTGAAAATCAAACAGCCACAGGCGAAAGGCGATTGACCCGTGTCCAAGTTTTTCATCAACCGGCCTATCGTGGCCATGGTCATCTCGATCCTCATGGTGATCGTCGGAGCAGTGACGATCGCCGCGCTTCCCGTGGCTCAGTTCCCCAACATCGTTCCACCCGAGGTTCAGGTGCTCGCAACCTACGTGGGAGCGGATGCACAGACCATCGAGCAATCCGTGGCGACCCCCGTCGAGCAGCAAATGAGCGGCGTGGACAATATGAACTACATGTATTCGCTGAACTCGACCGCCGACGGCCTCATGCGTCTCATCGTGGACTACGACGTAAAAACCGATCCGAATACCGACCTAATGCTGACGCAAATGCGACAAACGCAGGCCGCGTCTCAACTGCCGGCTGATGTCACGAACTACGGCGTCACCGTGCAAAAGACTGTGACCGCTCCGCTGATGCTGGTCACTCTTTATTCGCCGAACGGCACCTACGATGCGCGTTTTCTAGCCAACTACGCGTACATCAATCTCGCTGACCAAATTAATCGTTCCTACGGCATCGGGAGTGTCCAGATTTTTGGCGCCGGCCAATATGCAATGCGCCTCTGGGTTAAGCCCGACCGGCTTGCGAAATTGGCAATCACGGTTCCCGAAATTGTTTCAGCCATCCAGTCGCAAAACGCTGTAAACCCCGCGGGACAAGTAGGCAGCGAACCAGTCCCCAAGGGACAGCAGTTCACCTATACGGTCCGGGCACAGGGCCGCATGACATCGCCCGAAGAGTTCGGAAATATAGTCGTTCGCGAGTCGCCTACCGGGGCCGTCGTCCGGGTAAAAGATGTCGCGCGCGTCGAGCTTGGCGCGCAGGCCTACAACATGGTTAGCCGGCTGGATGGCAAAGCCTCGGCCATCGTTGCGGCGTACCAGCTGCCTGGTTCAAATGCCGTGCAAGCAGCAAACGACGTCAGAAAGCTCATGACCGAGCTGAAGACTCGACTGCCGCAGGACATGGATTATGTCATCTCGCTCGACACGACACAGGCCGTCAACGAAGGTATGAAAGAGATCGTGCTCACGCTTGTCATCGCCATTGTCCTGGTTCTCATCGTCGTTTTCGTCTTTCTGCAAGGTTGGCGTGCGACGCTTATTCCGCTGCTTGCTGTGCCCGTCTCCCTTGTCAGCACCTTCATGTTCTTTCCGTTGTTCGGATTCTCGATTAACACGCTTTCGCTTTTCGGATTGGTCTTGGCCATCGGTCTCGTGGTAGACGATGCCATCGTTGTTGTCGAAGCGGTGGAGCGGCATATCGAGGATGGACTCACGCCTAAAGCCGCAGCGCTCAAAGCGATGGAGGAAATTTCTGGTCCGGTCATTGGCATCGCGTTGGTTCTTTCCGCGGTCTTTATTCCTACTGCTTTCATTCCCGGAATTACCGGACGTCTTTATCAGCAATTTGCCGTGACGATCGCCTTTTCCGTAATTCTATCTGCCTTCAATGCATTAACGCTGAGCCCTGCTCTGGCCGCGCTGTTGCTGCGTCCAAAGACCTCCTCCCGCGGGCCGCTCGCAGCGTTTTTTGGCTGGTTCAATCGTGTCTTTGCAAACGCCACGGAATGGTACGTCGGGCTTTGCGGGTTCCTTATTCGCAAGAGTGCAGTCGCCTTGATTCTGCTAGCGGCCTTCGCGGTCGCCGCCGGCTGGTTCGGGAGCAAAGTCCCCTCAAGCTTTCTTCCCGATGAGGATCAGGGCTACCTCTACGTCAACGTTCAGCTTCCGACCGCGGCCTCTCTTCAGCGCACGGATGATGTAGCCGCGAAAATCGAAAATGTTCTGTCCCACACTCCGGGCGTTGAACACACCACCAGCGTCGTCGGATTCAGCCTGCTCAGCTTCGTGCGTACCAGCTACAACGCCTTCTTCTTCGTGACGCTGAAGCCTTGGGACGAGCGGAAATCACGTGAAGAGCAACTTCAAGCCATCAAGGAGCG
>DATHPO010000126.1:0-17283 GCA_035483835.1 Terriglobales bacterium | reverse complement strand
CAGACTGAAGGCGAACCTGGTGGCAGTCAGACAACTGGCCGCCGCGGCCGCTTCCAAGAATCTTCTTCTCGAGAGCGTATTGGGCTGGAGCATCTCGGATCTCCTTTTCTAAGTTGAGGAATATACATTCTCGTACAGACTTGTGTCTGTCGACGATTGACGTGGGACAGAATCGATAACGGACATCATTCTTACTCATGTATTGCGGTGGACTGTCAGTTGGGCAACAATCACCGAAATATATAAACGCTCCCCTTGGAAAGGTGTCCCTCGTCCAGCCTCATCTCCTTGAGGGCATCAATGTGGGATGAACTAATCCAGGGGGACGCCTTTCCTTTTTGAGTGCGCAAGCCAGCAGTTTCCCGGTTACCCGTGCGTTCGTCCTTTGAAAAAACTGCGAAGGCTCAGAATTCCGGCAACCCCGAGGCTGAATATTCCGAGAACTGCCCAGTTGTTCCAAACAGACGGTCTCTGGAGCGGGAGAGAATATTCGCCTTTCAAGATCCGCCGATACGGTTCAGGCATGACAATGTAGAGGTAGAAAGGCAAACATAGTAGCGTGGCCGTTAGCGCGAATGTGGCTGCAACTCGTGGGAAAAAGACTGTCAGAAGCAGCGCCACGAGAAATAGCGCGAAGCCCAGATCGGCCATCGCAAATAGTTTTCCAGTGAGGCGACCACCACTGAACTCTGAAGCACCGAAATCATCCAGGTGAATCCAGAGCACGCCTGCACATGCGAGATAAGCGATGCCCTGCCATTCCTCTTGCTTGCTGGTTTTTTTCATCACACTCTGTCCAAATGGATTAGCTGGATTATGAACGAAGGACACATGCCTGGTAAACGGGGCAGGGGTTATCGGACAAGTGCCAACTGCGGACTAGCGACCTCTTCCAAAAACTATCAGAACAGCGGTAGAATCCTGTTCCCCGTTCCTTTACGAATCCTCCGTTTCCTACCATGAGGATTCATGAAACCAGTAATGATGGGAGCAGCATTACGTCCCCGCATCTGTGTTGGAAGTTCAGAAACGCTGGCAGTTCAAATCACTGCCTGCCCTCGGTGCAAACAAACCCTCCGCCTGATGTGGCCGGAATACATTCTCCAAATTCCATTGCATCGCGTCGTCTACCTGGAGTGCCCAGCTTGCGCGAATTCGTTTTCATTGATTGCGGCGGACTTGGTTCCGGTTTGTGACGGCGGAGAAGGATATGTACCCGCTGTGGTCAATCATTTGAGTTAGTTAATTGCGGTGCTCGTGCATCCACAGCCGAATTTTTGAGTCCCGCTCAAGATAGGCAATGGCCCGGCTGACACATGGAACTCGGGACTGGTAATTTACTCCCTGCGTAAACGAAGCGGAAGACCACAATCGGCGGGGAAATCGTCTGCAAGAACACAGCGCTTTTAGCGAAGGTAAGCCAGGTCAAATTCGACGGAGACCGGGTTTCCTTCGGGCGGCGTGATATGAATGACGGCGGTCTCGGACGGAAAGGCTTCGGCGGAGAATTCGTAGCGGAGAGTGGCACCGGAGAGATCGCAGGCGCTAGTAGGTTCTGTGCAACTGACGACGGAGTCCCCTGATGAGGAGAGAGGCTTGACGGCTTTGTCTTTATTGAAGACTTGCACGGCAAAGTCCTTCCAGAAGTCGTAAGGGCGCAGCATGAAACCAGTTGTAGAACTGGAACCTGTTCCCACGGGCCGGGGAATGAGAGGGCCGTAAGTGGCCGTCAGTTGAATCTGAATGATGATTTCGACGGTTTCGTCCTGATTGCGATGATCGAGTTCTACTTGCTGGGCGCTGTACCCCGTGGAGCGCTGCATAACATTTTGGACAACAAGGGCGTAGGGAGTGAGAAACGTGACAGATGAAATTTGCGGGCCGGAGTCAGGCGCAGGAAGGTATTTGTTGTATCTGGTGAAAAAGTCGGCCACGGATTTGTCGTGGCGCTGTGCGAGGTAATAGGCGTCACGGACAGCTTCGGGAGAGAGAGGCGTGTCGTAGGAAAAGAGTTGCCCAGGAAGCAAAAGGACGATTGTGAAGACCGCGACGCTAGGACGAAGCGCTGAACGCATAGTCGAGGACCTCCGCTACTTATTGGACGTATGGAGTGGTGGAGCAGTTGCCTATTGCCCGACCTTGATAACGTGATCGAGAAAATCGAGAAGCACCGAGCAAGTGGCACAGCCTAATCAACTCGGTTAACGAGCATGGAATCCTGCCGCGTTATGCACTTCTTCGTTTCCGGCGTAAGCGCCAATTCCCAGCATGAATCCAAACTCATATGGCTGATAGAAAAGGGGAATCAAGCACTCGGTTTGATATAGCCCAGACGCGCTCACGAAGTTAAAACCGGGAGTTAAACCGGCACTAACCCTGCTTCCCATTCCAGCCCTGCTTTGCCGATCCACATAACTTCGCACCGCACAGGCTCCGCTCGCCTCTCGTCAAAAATGATTTCGACAAGCTGTCCGCGAGTAAGTCTGAAGTCACCGCGCAATCTGACGCCCTCTTGCGACCTATCGACAATGAGACAGGGGATAGTTGTTTGCTTTTCTCCCGTATTGACGACGAGCTTGGCGGGCTGCTTCATGGCGATCCGTCTGGACCTCCGGCCTCCAGGAATAGCAGAGCTTTGCACAGTCCCCCCGTGCTTTTCGAAGTCAGGGCATAGGGTTAGAGGGCTAGGGTTTTGAGATTGTAGCGAAGTTGGATTTTGTAAAGCCATAGTACTAAATCAGGACGCGGCGGGCATTATTCCCCATCAACTCGGCACAGCGTCAGGCCAGACTCACGGGCTTTGCTATCCCCACATTGCGTTTCCCGTCGATTGACTTCGCGGCACTCGAACGGTACGTTCAAGCTGCGGGAAAGCAGTAGCGATGGACACCCAAACACATCGGACAAGAAGTAGGGAGGCGTGGTCAGTCCGCCTCCCCGTAATCCCTTTCGGGAATCCGACTATGCCCTGGGAGGGTCGATAATCGGTGTCTAGTTGCTCTGATTCAAGAAATGTAGAAAGGTTTCAAGGTTTCTAAAGCAGAATTGCGACAGGTGGGATCGTCGTGGGCTGGTAAAGATTTGCAAAGCCTGATGCTTATTGTCTGACTTAAATGTGGAAATTGGGCAGGAAGAGTAATGGACAGAGGATTTTTGAGGAAGGATGATGGGGAAATGATGGAAATTGTTATGCGCCAAAAGACGAAGGACCGCGAGGCGCACATTCAGGCAATGTGGCTCCTGTTCTTGTTCGCACCGTCCGCGCTCAGTCCCGAGCCGGATGGCTTCTTCAACCTTGGAGAGATCGGCAGCGACGCGGGCAAGAACTGGACGAGGGCAACGCCGTATTCGCTAGTAGAACTAAGGACGGTACAAATACGGACGGAGCAGTAATGAACAGAAAATTCAACGACCTAGAGAGATTGCCCACTGCCGCAGAAAACTTGGATAGATTTAGTCCCATCTTGATCGCTCTCCTTACGCGTAAATAGGTCTCGCTTGCCTGCCAAAACGGACTGAACAGATGGATGCGAACGATTCCAAAAAGACTTGTTTTTGGAACTTCAGGCGTTACAGGTTCGAAACCCTAGGAATTTCGAAAATCCCCACGATGGGGTCCCGATGTTTTTGGAAAGGCGTAGGTCTCCAAACATCGTCCTGAGAACTACATCTGCGTGACCGTCGTTGAGGAAAGGGACTCATCCTTCGGCTTTTTGGAAGAATTGTGAAACGCCCGATACACGGTACCCACGCCACAGCTAAGTTGGCTTGCAATTTCCGGCCATGAGCGCCCAGCATCTCGAAGCTCGGCGATGCGATAAACATCGAGGATGACCCGCGGCCGCCCGAGCCGCTTCCCTTTCGCGCGGGCGTTCCGCAGTCCGGCCTTCACGCGTTCGACGATGAGGCTGCGCTCTAGCTCGGCCACAGCACCAAGCACTGTGAAGACCATCTTGCCGGCGGGCGTGGATGTATCGAGCGACTCACTCAGGGACACGAAGTCGATTCCGAGTTCTTGAAACGCCTCGAGAGCCCGCAGCAAATGCGACACGGATCTTGCGAATCGGTCAAATTTCCAAACAATGACAGCGTCAAATTGATGCCTGTGCGCGTCCGCCATGAGCCGGTCGAGCTCTGGCCGGCGGACTTTCGACCCGGAAATCCCGAGGTCCACATACTCCCCGGCGAACTGCCAGCTGCGGTATGCAATGAATTCCTTAAGTTCTCGTGTCTGCAGGGTGACATCCTGACCATGATTGCTCGTACTCACTCTCGCGTACAGCGCGACTCGGATGGGTCTTTTGTCAGTCATCTTTGCACCTCTTTGCAACTATCGGTTTGTGCGGCGGTGATGTCCTTCGGACAAAATTTCGCCAGTCCGGGCCAGGCGAAGTTAGAATTTCCCGGTTGATTCGGCGCGATTTGCCTTGTTCAGTCAGAGAACGTGCCGGAAGTGGAGTACGTATATAAGGATTGGCGGGGAATGGTTTTTCAGGACAGAACGGCGGCGGGAAGAACAACAACCGACGGGATTTCAAAGACTTACAGGTACTGCGAAAGGCTCAGTCCGATCATTCTCGTAGAACATCTCGACGACCTCCTGGTCCCGAACCAGGCATCTGAATCCCATAAACGCTTTATCTGGCGTCGCTTACGGGACAAGAAGCGTTATTTCCCCCCCTCTTAGTTGTACCCAACTTGCACCTACTGCCCAAGAAGGGCGCGCCACGAGAGACCCAGCAAGATCCCGCATAGACACACGCTCAAGCGTTGCATTCTCGATCAAGATCAGCGCCAAATCTTATGCAATGGCCGTCTGGCTGTGAATTGCTGCCCCAGGCGTTCCTTTACGGCAGGCCAGATATCGAAGAGCACATTGGAAAAGGCGTATACCCTGCCCTCGTATTCACTTCCAAAGCCGTGTTCGGCTGGCGTCTCCTCCCTAAGCACGAAATCCAGGTCGAACCCAGCGTCTCCATTATCTCTATAGTCGAAGAACTGCCGAAAGACGGCAATATTCCGCTCTGCACGAAGTTTGTAGGGCGGGTGCGTCTTGCTCCCCGAGTCTTGACCCTCGCAGCCTGTAGTCACGATGGAGTAAGCCCGCCGAATAATATCCAGACAAGCGAGTGAGAAATTGCCTCCGGACAATGCAAACTCCGGACGCACGTCATCCAATGATGCTGCAGATGAAACCGTGAGAATGGCGGCCGAATTGTCTGCAACGAACTCTTCCGACCAGGAGCTCTTGCCGGGAGCTTTGCTAAAATCAAGGCCTGAGGCTAGCCCGTGCCCGTATTCATGAGCGAGTGTCCATCGCTCTGCCATAGAGACAAGCACCTCCAACATCGGGACGTGCTCCGCGAGCAAAGTTTCGTTTGCGAACGCACGCGGATAACCTTTGAAAAAGTAGCTTTCAAGAGTCCGATATACTCGGTTCACAGGAGCATCGTTGGCCTTCAGTTCAGCCCGTATCTTCTCCAGATCCATAGTCGCTTGAACGAGGGACCTTCTATCATGGGAGCCGCTCTCAGGAGTACGAACCGGGTGCAGTGCTTCAACTACAGCTTTTGCGCATTGATAAATGAAGTCAATTAATCCGGAGTAAAGAAGGACAACGGTGTAGCCCGTTGAATCAAACTGCTTCGAAAAAGCATTCACACTCGCCTCGTGAATTGTTCCCAGAAGATATTGGGAGAATCGCTCTTTGCCTAGCTTTGGCAACGCCATCTCGATTGAGGCCGCTTCGTAGGCCAAAAAGGCGAAATAGCCTGGATCCTCGAACGGCCCGGGCTGGACCCGTCGCACCAGCTCTTCAGAGTGACGAATTCGCTCTTCCTCGTCCTCACGATGGAAGTGAGACACTCCACGGCGCACCGTGTTCACGTCACTCGTCGGATCAAGTCGGCGCTGGACCTTCAGCAGAATCAGCGACTGTTCTGTAACGTTTTCGAGACTTTTGTAGGGAAAGCCGGGGGCGTCCTTCGCGGCACTCGCTTGCGCCTTGCGGAGAAAGCGACGTGCCTCCGACAATCCCGGCTCTGAGGATTGTGGATCGAATGGCATCATGGCAAGTGCTAGTGTCTTCATGCAGTTGCCAAGCAGTTCACGCCGCGAGATGTCCGGTCCGATGCGGTGAGCGGGGGGAGTTACTTGCCCGGAACCAGGGCAATGTGGCTGGATGTCGGGTCGCATGTGGTTTTCCTCGTGAGTTTTCACGAATCCGCTTCGGGCGCTCCCAATACTTCCGCGCTGACGCAGAACTTATGGACAGTTTTCCAGTGTTACTCGTGCTTCTTAGGAGCAGAAGTGAGAATTTGATGTAAGACCGCTGGCTCAGCCATTTGGCACAACACTTCCATGTTCACGAACGCTTCTTCTCCTAGCCGATACCCTTCAAATGCCGCCTTTGAAACACCCCTTTTATGGGCTGCTCTAGCGAGATGCATGTGAATGATTTCCGCGCGGACCAGAGTCGACGGGTGATCATCACGTAGTTGCAGTGTCGGCAGCTTCTTCGCAGCCTCAGCAGAATTGTCAACTTGAATGATCTGAGCGATCGCATTGCGTTCGTCTATGGTGAGGGGGGGAGGGGGTGCAACCCCACTATCTTTAGCAAACTTAGCGCGTTCTAGCATGTCCTGATTTAGAAAGACCAACATTGCTCCTTCCGCTGCGACAAGCCAGGCATCGCGCGAACGTTTTCCGGCATCATTAAACGAGTCTTTTAAACTCCTAAGAACAAGTTCGATACCCAAGAGATCAGCTTCGATTTCTTGAACCCACGACCACCTGACTCTGGATATCTCCAAATCGTCGGGCGCTCCTCCTTTCGTTTGCGTGGCAAGGGAGGCCATAGATGCCGGATGATGGCCTAGAATCTCATGGCTAAACTCATGCGCTATAACAAACAGGGTCATCCCATATTGAAGGGAGACGGCCAGATTCACGTCAACTTCATCCGTCAATGGCTGGGGTGGCGCTGGTAGTCCCACACCCGCCAAGATATCTGCCTCGACAGATGTACCCCATTCGGGATGTGCCAAAATATCATTGAGAATTTCTTCTTCAGGACGCTTGCTAACGCGATAACTAAACTCTTGAATTCTGTCGCGTCGGACGCTGGCCGCGGCGATGTCCGGGAAATGAGTTCGCCACAGCCCGTCATTGAAAGCTAAAACAGTTCCTCCGGTCTCGCCGAAATAGTATCGATAAGCATTTATGTCCTTCAGAGGCAATGATCCAAACTTGGGCATAGAGCCTTTAAGATTCATGGCTCTCCGTGCCTGGTCCAGGCGTCTAATTCCTTCCTCAATGGCCGCGAATGTCAATGGATCTTCAAAGCAGGTCTGCATTTCGCTGCTAGCTGCCTTTGCTGCACCGTATTGCAGAAGACTACGCGAATAAGGAGATACGTTCAGAACGTTGGGTAGAGGTCGGATGGCCTTAATCAATTCATCAGGCCCGAGCTTCGCTAGACGGATATGCTCAATCAATTCCGCCTTTGCTGCCGGCAGCGACTCGTAGAGGTCTTGTTGGCGGCTCTCAAAGATTTTATAGGTAGGGTCTGTTGCACAAGGTTTCAATTCCTGCGATTGCTGGTTCGCACGTGTTAGAGTTGCGAAGCACAAGACAAAAGCTAGAATCACACCGCATTTCGTCAGAGATACTTTGTGGTGATGACCGTCGCGCTTTAAAAGCTGACTGAGAAGCAGACGAAGGGCTGGTTTGGGGTTACGTCGGCCATGCGGGAGCTCGCGTACTTCTTCATTGATCTTTTCCGTGTTTTTTCGCAAATATGGGTTCGGCAAGGTCGCGCTCCTCTGCTACGTCTTCTTTGTTTTTGCTTTCCGCCCAATGGGAACGTGAACTAATCCGTCAAGACCAACTTTGTCCGCACCCGCTCACGGGCAATCTAGACTCTAAGTCGTGCAGCTCGCGAAAGTTCAAGTTAGATACCACATTTCCCTGGTACGGAAGATCAACCCTCCGAACCGTCAGCCTCTTAGCATTGTCCGCACGCAAGCAAATTTTTGTGCGTTGAACTCACGATTTATAAATTGAGCTTCGACAGAGCCCGAGCCGTACAGAGCGAAGAGAATTCCTCATGAGCGACTCCTCGGCCCGACTCTCGAACCGCCGCCTGTTCTTTCTCAACGCAAGTCGGGCAGTCGCGTTTTAGAACATCTAAATTGTTCTTCATTCTATACTCTTCGGCCTCTTCAGGCTGACCTGCGGCTCCGTAAGCGAAATAAGCTTGAATAGCGAGAGACTGCGACTCGATTCCCTTTGGAGGGCGAGAGGCGGCCTTAATATACAGGTCTGCGGCTTTGTCGAACCGACCCGCAAGCTTCTCATATCTCGCAACGGCGGCAGGTCCCTGCTGCAGTTCCAGTATCGTCGTGAGCAAATCACTAGACCAAGAGAACGAGAAAAAACAGATGGCGGCTACTATAAATGTCAGAGCTGCAAAAAGTTCCGTCCAACGTTGAGCGGGTCGTAGGAATGTTTCATTGAATCGGGCATGCCGTTGCAACAGGAGATACAGCGCGTACGCCAATATGATGAATAGAGAACTCAACGCAAAAATCCAGCGGGCGAGGTGGCTCAGGGGCGAGTACGAAACTTTGGAAGGGAAAGCAAGCTTTTGGGCCAATGCAAGGTCACCGTCTTCGGGTTGATTTGCTCGGATTTGGAATGAAATGTCGAGAGCTCTATTCTCGTCTTTGGCCGATGCGAATGTTGCAAACGCCCTCTTTTGGTACGTAACCGCCTCCTCGTTTGGCAATCCAGCGAAACTAGCATAGTCAGCAGTCTTCAAGTAGGCTGAAGCTAACTGGCTTGGGTTTACTGGCCCAATTAGTACGAACGTAACTGGATCAGATGCTAAGTCTGCTTGCCGCTCAAGCAATCGACTGCCGTCAGCACTGTCTACGACAACTGTATAACGGCTCCGCAAGGCTTTGTAAGGAACCGCCAAGTTCATTTGAAGTGGGAGCGGAAACGAAAAATCGTCGATCGGCCTTCCACCTGACATAATCGTCGCAGCTACAACATCCGGTCGTCCATTTAAGAAAACAAATAGACCATTGTCGGTGGCAAACGATTCGAGGCAGAGCTTCCCGCGATATGGAATAACAACCTGCGGAAGTCCTTCGGTGGGCCCTAGCCGTTGAGGCTGGAGTCGTTGCGTGATAAATTTTCTGAGTTGGTATGGGGCCTGTTGTGGGTCCGTGCAGGTGGGTCCAGGTGAGGACGTATTCCACAAATCGAGCAGTGCCTCACTGAACGAGGCACGATAGGACTGCACTTCTGAGAGAGAAGAGGCCATCATCATTATTCGCAACCCATAATTCTCCGCAACGGCATCGGATATGCCCATGTTTAGGCTTCGGGCTGCTCCAGACGAACAAGTATCGAGGAACGCGAGAACTATCGATCCCGGGTCGTCCAATCCAGTGAACTCTGGAAGTAGGTCTTTCGAGACTGACAAAGCTTTGTCTTTCGTGTTCTTATCGGTATCCGAAGTGACGATTAAAAGGTCCTCATTGAAATTAGGGTTTCGACTGGGATTCGAGACTCCATGTGACAGGACAAAAAATAGGGTTACTGTGCCATTTGCAAATTGATGAAACTCGCCTCTCAAAAAAGACACTATCGCCTCATGTCTAGTGTCCTCCCGCGTCTCAAGCACATGAATGTTCGCGTCTGGAAATCTCCTGCGAAAGAATTGTTGTAATTCGCGGGAACTCTTCTCAATGCCCAGCTGGAGCTGGGGATTGTCCCACTGGTGATCATCGAATTGCGTCACTGCCAAAATCACAACTTGGAACTTCTTTGGAGGAGATGATTGGCAGCTGCCATTTAATGCTATGAAAAGCCCCCAGAAGCACGTCAAGAGCGTACGCCCGAGTTCTGTGCGGCCAACATTCCTCATGGGGCACCTTCGTGGCTTGTCTCGGTCCCGTCGTTCGGGTCGGGCGTGCGACACGCACCCGCTTCTTGTTGGACTGCTGCGCCGTTCGGAGGAGGCGTGGCGTTGAGCAACATCCCCAGCGCGAGAAGACGCGAGAAGACCTGCGAACAAGACAATCGTCGCATTTACGCCCCTCCTTCAGATCCAACGATATCGCCTTGCACATTATTTCTCTGCGAAAGAAATGCTTGACGATATCGATATGATGCAGTACAAGTGCCCTACTATTTTCTGCATGTACGGTTGAGATAAAATCCGATCATTTTAATACCCAGAATAGCTATTCGTCTAATCTCTTCCGAAAAACCACAGGCCTTGAAGATTACGAGAATAAAAAGGAGAGAGGATGAGTCATCACAAACGACAATTTGTCTGGACGGTCTTGATTGCAGCACTGGTCGTGACCGTTTTTTTGCCCACATCGATTTCCGCCCAAGCCGCCCCAGCTACACCGTCAACTGGCACACGCATCGGGACAATAATAAAGGACACCATCAGCACGGCGTTTCCTGGTGTTTCAGGGATTGGTGGCCTAATTGACGCGATATGGGCAAAAAAGCCAACCAACGGTAACAGTGTAAATAAAGCTCAATTAACAACGGCAGCTACGCAAGCGCAGCCAGACATTAATAAGAACGTTGTAGCCCAAGCACAACAGCATCTAGCTTCGATATCGCAAGTGGTAGATGAACTTTCAGTACTGAGCCAGTTTGGAGTTCCAACCACTACTGCGATGGTCGATGTTGTTAGAATGTTGGACCTAGTAAGTGCAGGCAAACCGCTCTCGCCAAATGACCTGACTTCCATGAAAGGCAATTGGGCCGAAGCCAAAGCAGAATTGGCGACCGTCAAGAACGCTGACCCCACGAAAGTGCAAGACTTGTGGCTAAGAGACAAGCTAGTCAAGATTCAGCAGGCAAACAACACGGTGGTTCTGCGTATCGATACAGAGATTGCTGCCAAACCTCTAAACTCACAGCAACTAGCGACCTATTTGAATCAACTCAATGCCACATTGCAGGATATATCTGCCGCTATGGGGTATGAAGTGTCAAACATGCAAGCGGACCTCAAGAGTCTCTCTTCTTGGGCAAACGGAGCCGCAGGGGACGAAGAGGTAAAGCTCACACCAGAAGGACTGAAATATAAAGCCTTCTTAGACAAACAATATCAGTGACATAAGAGGTTGAAATTGACGGCTACAATCTTCAATAAGAGTGCGAGGCTGGGGCTGCTATTCGCATTCCAAACGTTGTTCATATTTGGCGCTCTAGCACAGACACCATCGGAGAAGAAACTTCAGGTCGTGATACTGGCTGTTTCCCAGTTTGATGACCATCGTTGGGACAACGCTCAACTCCAGGCGAGTATTGACAAGAGCGCCAAAGATCTCAAAGACTTCTTTAGCGAAAAATTTCCCCATGCACAAATCCATGTTCTGGATGTCGCTCAAACAAATTCGCAAGGGATCAGGGACTTTATCAGAGGCGACTTCGCCCAATTTGCTGAGGGAACGGTAACACTGTTTTTCGTCCTGTCTCACGGAATACCCGCCTCAAGCCGAAATCCGAGTTTCAGTCAGGACTTGCTGGTTGTAACGCGAGACACTGATCACGACCATCCACAAAGTCGAGCTTTGTCAGTGGCACTCGACTTGGTTCCGGAGTTTACGAAACTCAAATCTCCTGGATCCATCGTGTTAGCCTTTCTCGACACCTGCTATTCGGGGCAGTCAACGAATTTGACCGTGCGCATCTCGTCCGCCTTGGCTGAGAATTACGGCCTTCGATTGATGGTAATGGCGTCCTCTCTTTCGGAAGCGCAGTCCTATAAAGCGACGTTTAGCGAGGCGTTGGTCGAACTCTGGAGGCACTCTTCGATAGGCGCTTGTACTACTCCGGATCTGGCGCCCGACGAACTTCGAAAATCCATCGCTCGCCAGTTACGTCCACAGCAGCTAGGGCCGATTGAAGGCCTACCTAAGATTGTGATTCCTTATTATGGGAAGCTTTGCTTGGAATCTTTCTCTGCTGATAGTGGGCTGATTGTTTTTTACAACACATTGCCGAACACCGTAGCGGCAATAATTAAACAGAATGGCCAACCGATAGACGATTCCATCCCGATCGATTTTAACGATGTAGTCCCATATAAAGTCTCTCGCCAAAACTATTCGCTCAGCATTCTTCGGCCCGATGGAGTCAAAATATCAGAAGATAACGTGGATCTTAGCGCCGAGCCGGTGAGCTTTGAGATGATTGGATTACCAGCGTCCGCGCAGCTTGGAACTGCTTATATCCGGACTGCGGAATACGCTAAGAGAGTGTCACTGACAGATCAACAGGCTGAATATCAAAAAAGAGCGTTTGCCACGTTCGTCGCGACGAATAACACCCAAGCCGCTTCCCAGGTTGCGGATGATTTGGTCCATAGGGGGCAGCTCGGAAGGGAATGGCAGCTGGCCTACGCACTTTCGAATGAGCACGTCGTTGGCCTCGGGCCCGGCGACACGCCGGCGGAGTCACAGGCGAGACAAGAGGTTGGTTTAGGCGGTCTAGCTAGAGTCGAGAAACTCTCGGGCCGATTTTCTAAGGCTGCCACTCTATATCTGAAGATTGCGGAATTAGGGCAATCGAGCGATTCCTTGAAATATGCAAAACAGGCGTACTTTGCTGCGGGAGCTGCGGGAGACGTGACGTTGGCCCAGAGCACGCGCGAAAAATTCAATCTGATATTAGCCCCAGATTGTCCAAACTGTGTAACGAAGGAAGAAGCTGCCGTGGTGGAAAGGGATCATCCAGCCAAAGCAAGCGATGAATTTAAAGCACTCTGTCTGCTCCAAGCTCTTCGTCAACTTGACTTGTGAAGTTCCGAGTGTTACGGCCAGTTCTCGTGGCTGGATTCGAAGTGAACTTCCCATCCAGAAAACCATCACCTTCTTTTGTTGAAGGTTGACGCGTTTCTTTGCGGAGGTAATTTTAAATGTCCCCATTCCTGGCATTAATCTGTACCTTAATTCTTGCGTTCAATTCGTTCCCCCAGGCAAATCAAATAAAAACTCCATCACCAGATCCTCAGTCAGAGAATTTTTTTAGGCCGTTGATGCTTGAGTATGCAATGGACAGCGCTCAGGAAATAGAGGAGGTCAGAAATTCGGAAATCTATCGGCACGCCAAAATATTCGATTCCGTGCCGGGTTCAGTTGTAGCTTCGGATCTCCGGGGCGTCAGCCAGTCTCCTGATATTACCAGGACAGAACAATCATTGACGAGTCCAGTCGGACCCGACCTGACCGCCGCCCAGCTCGCGATTTTAGGCGCGGACTTGGCAAACCTTACTAAATTATTGGTTTCGCTAGACGCGCGTGTTGTTCGGCCTCTTCATTTCACGGAGGTCAGTGCGGACGATCACTTCGTAGCTCCTTTCTCTGTACGGGTTAGCAATGGCGGCCCAAATGCCTTCGCAAATTGTGGCTCGGAACCGGCAGTCGAAGTGACATCCCAGCTGCTCTATGCACTCTGGCGAGATGCGCTGCAAGCACAGTTGGACTTGTTCGAATTCGACGGTGATATTGACAAGTTTGTGTCAATCATGTACGGGCTTCGCCCCAGTTCCGTTTCTGTACATGATGTTTCCGCCCGCACCGTTCGTTACAAGAAGCAGTTTGATGATTTAATCCCAGAAATGGGCACGTTGATGAGGGTCAGAGTAATGGTAAGGGCAGCTAGCGTCGAGTATATTAAATCACTCTTGTTCGTACTCGGTCATGAGGCATCCCATCTGTGGTTCGATCATTGCAATGGTAATTCAGAGGCGGAGATTTCTGCGGACATTTATGGGCTGGTTTTGTCAACTTCCATCTTAGGAGAACAATTCGAGCCTGCGTTCAACGAGGCTCAAGGTTCCTTGATGATAAAGCAGTCAGAGCAAACCTGGGACAAAAATCATCCGGGCGGCTGTTTGTCCGAAGCGGAAGTCGAATCCCGAATTAATAAGCTATGGGATCAGATTCCAGGCAAAGTCCTCCGCATTGGTACACCGGAATACGAACGATTCTCTGACAAGCAGGATCAAATCCGGGTAAGGGCATGCGCGGATAGAGAGAGCTTCATTGGCATGACGAGAGAAGCAGTCGAAGGAATAAAAGCTGATAGTGCTAAAGACTCACAATCATATCTCTTTGGTCGTCGTGGTTATCGTTTGTTGGCATCCGTTTACGAGCATGCCGGTCTCAGTGAATCTAGCGATCCTACGCATCTCGCCTTTTCAGCTCGATCAAAGTTACTAAGTCAAGCGTTTGAACACGAATCATCTGAGGCTAAAGCAAACCTACTCAAGGTTTTTGGCGGAGAACAAAATCTCGCTACGACAATCCAACTCGAGGGTCAAGGCGCCTTTGGAACAGTTTTTTGCGAGGTACTAAAGTCCAGCGGTCTAAACGTTAACTGCAAAACCGATAAAAAAGCTAATACGAAATGAGACCTCTAATGGTGGGCCGCCGCTGCGTCTCTCAGGGTTCGTCGGAGCAGGCAATCACCTGCTCAGCATACCCGACGATGTCCGCGTGAATCGCAAAGGGGCGGGCCAAGATAGAATAGACTACTTCGTGACGAACAAATCCGATCTAAACGAACAGGTTGTGGCCAAGCCCTGCAATACCAGGATGTCCCTGAGATGCGCGACAGATTCTGCGAAACAGACTGCAAGGTCATTCAATCTCTTTAAGGTGGTCCATCATCGCCTGAATCTGTGTTCGTTGACTTGGTGATGCGGTATCCCACATGTTCTTCCATTTATCTGACTTTCGTGCAGTCTCGAACATAGTCTTGACCCTTTTCAAGCCTGTAGGGTGGTCCTGCCTTTTGTCGTATAGATTAAAGTCTTCTACAGAGCAGAAAAGTATCAGTACGGGAATCGCAGACATTGGATTATCGTCAGGGGACACCAGCATTGTCTGCGTCGCGTAAGCGTCAGCTCTTTCTTCGCGTTGCCTAGAGATGGCGGGGTCAACGGCGTCAAAGTCATTATAAAGATGATGTGCGAACTCGTGCAGGAGGACCCATTTTATTGATTGAAGAATAAGAACTGTTCTGACCGCGGCCGATTTTTGCTCATTGTTGAGAACTACTTCGGGCGAAACTTGGGGGCAAATGTCGGCGTTTGACTTCATAAACACAAAAGGAGGCTCGATTGGATTCTCTCTTAAGTTGTTCGAAACTGACACTGCGTTTGATTCATAAATTCGGTGAAGGTAATCCCCATACTTGATCAAACATTGAGGTCTGTCCCAGAGTAAGGCTACCGTATTCATTGTTGATAAATAGTCGATTCCTTCGAATACGCCCCAGTAGATTTTCACCTCTCTCTTACCTTGAGGCGCATCGGAAATAGCGTTAAAAAGTTCCTTATCTACGATTACATAGGTAATTAACTTTTCTAATTTCACTTGCTCTGGAGTCATGGACGTGTGTATTTCATCTCTTAAATATGAAATCTTGCGCCGGCCCCATGACAGATAGTAATTATTTTCTGCCTGTGGTGGAAGCGGCAGAACGAGAATGGATATAATAAAGAAAATCGACGAAAAACTGGCAATCCCATGAAGCATTCTTCACCTCGAATCGTGGCCAATTAATGGCCGATTTGCAAACTCATCGTAAGTCAGCAACTTCGCCGATGCCCTTATTATGGACGATCTCCAAATCATGCGCTGCCCTTGGCGTGGCCCCGCCCGCATCCGCCGAAGGCCGCCTGACCATTGCAGCGGCAGCCGAGCAGTTCAATCAGAATTTGGTGGCAATGGACAAGTCTCCCGCCACCCACAAAGAATGTGCCTGAATCGATCTCCTGCCCGAACCTTTTGATTGCATGGACTTGGCCCTAAGCCAAGTGGTAGCGTCACCCACTGTATATAGCCATGTGATAAGCTGAGACCGATTCCACTCTCACCGCTGCGGAGCAATCACAGATGAAGCTCAAGTCCGTTCACGTCCGCGAGTATAAATCCATTTTGGATTCGACGAAGTTCGAAACTGGAGATGTTACCTGCCTCGTGGGAAAGAACGAATCGGGGAAGACGGCCGTCCTCGAAGCCCTCTCACATTTGAATCCGGTAATTGAAGCCAAAGCAAAGTTTGATACGGTCATTGCAGCCGATGTGGCATAGATGCCACTCATCCGTTAGTTTGCAACTGCTCAGAGATCACATCGGAAAAGATTTCTCGAATCTGAATGTCGAAGCTCTGTTGAAGGTCAACATCGTCGATGGAAAGACAGGAGCCCGCTCGATCCCGGCTGTGGACGCCAGGTAGCATTCACACCCAAAGAAGCGGCTGGCGAATAGGGTAGTTCCGGATGATCTCTTTGTCAGTCGGATCTGAATCCAACGTCCTCCAGAGATCGATGTATTTCTGCTCATGGCAGGCTATGCCCGAGAACAGTAGACCGGGCGAGCGAACAGGCAAGGCGTCGAAATGCTCCACGTCCCGCACCCACTTCCATGCGCTCTTATCCTTGAGGTACGGAAAGATGAACTCGGCTGCCTTGCAGAGCCCGCGGCCTTCTGCAAGATGGAAAGTCGGCGGATCCGGAGCAAGCCCTTTGAGCGATTGGCAAAGTCCTGCCATGACGTCGAAGTTGAAGATCGAATAGCTGTATGGCTTGGTACGCGCCAGTTCCCGAGGGAAGGATCCATTCTCATCCATCTGATTGGGTAGCAGAATATCCCGGTAGCGCTGGTACACCTCTATGCGCGCGGCCTCATCGCCCGCCAACCGGGCAAACTCGGCAGCCTGCAAGGCCCAACAGAAGGCGTGGTTGTTCGTGGTATCGCGCTCGTTCATTCCCCGCTCACTGTGAGAAAGCCAGTCCAGATAGCTGGCGAACCAATTCTTCACCGAGGCACCGTCTTGCGGACTCAGCATGCCAGACATCAGAAAGCTCGCCGCTCTCGCCACTTCGACCAGATGCAGCGTATCGATGATGCCGTAGGAGCGGCCCGTCGAAGATCCTTGTACCGCTTGAGCGTACAGCAGGTTCGGATTCATCCGCGTTTCAGTAGAGACAAACCAGGCGCGCAGGTGAGCGCAGGCCCGCTGTCCGTAACTGCGGTCGCCGGTCAGCAGCCAGGCGGCGGTTAGAGCGGGCATCTGGATGGAGAGCGCCACCATCACCTTGCGATGCTCATCGAAATTCTCCGGATTGCTCTGTCCATCACGATTGATGTAGGGCCCATTCGGGTCCTTCGGGTTGGGCCAGAAGTAATCCGCTTGGGAATAGAAATCGTGCAATCCACCTGCACTGCGCTT
>DATHPO010000125.1:0-4563 GCA_035483835.1 Terriglobales bacterium | reverse complement strand
ACTGGGTACCAGCGAAATTACCGCGACAGTGCACCGCGGCCAGGTGATGCACAAGATGCAGGCTAATTCCCCCGCTGAATTGGGAAGAATGGCGGAAAAGCTTAAGCTTTCGACGATGACGAGCGCACATCCCTGAAGACCTCTCCCGACCCGTCCGCCAGGATTACAAACTCCCTTATGCATACACATAGGTGTCCCTATCGCAAACAATAATTGCTTTTTGCGGACAATGCATCAATCCTGTACACGTATGGCTAGGGAGAGGAAGAAAAGAATGGTTGCTGTTATTGAAGACGACGAATCGTATCGAGTCGCCGTGCGACGTTTGCTGAAATCGGAAGGCTTTACGGTGCAATCCTTCGCCTCCGCCGAAGAGTTCTTGAACTCTGGTCAGCAACAGGAAACCGGCTGCCTAATCTCCGATATCCGTATGCCAGGGATGTCTGGGCTGGACCTGCAGGCAAAGTTGAATGCTGATCGCTGCCCCATACCGACGATTTTTATCACTGCACACGGGGACGAAGACATGCGATTGCAAGCGATGCGAGGCGGTGCAGTGAAATTTATGGTCAAGCCTTTTGATGGCGCAATTTTACTTGAGAGCGTCCGAGCGGCCTTGGAAGACTGAGGGCTGATCCAAGTCGATTACGGGGTTCCTCGTAGGAGGAAGTTGTGGGCACGTTTGAGACGAGACTGCGCTCTGATGAACGGGACGACAGAGAGCGACAATTTGATCACATTGTCGGCAACAGCGCCGCTCTTGAGTCAGTTCTCGCGGAAGTGCAACGTGTAGCGCCAACTGATTCCACTGTGCTGATTCTGGGAGAAACTGGAACGGGGAAGGAATTGATCGCCCATGCCATTCACAATCTGAGCCCGCGCTGCGGACGCCCCTTCGTGAAGCTTAACTGCGCTGCCATACCCTTCGATCTGTTGGAGAGTGAGTTGTTTGGGCACGAGAAGGGTGCCTTTACCGGGGCCGTGGGGCAAAAAATTGGCCGCTTCGAAATGGCAGGTACCGGCACTCTCTTTCTGGACGAAATCGGGGACTTGCCAGTGGCCCTGCAGCCGAAACTTTTGCGCGTGCTGCAGGAACAAGAGTTCGAGCGGCTGGGCAGCGGTCGCACGCATCACATCAACGTGCGTCTGGTTGCCGCTACCCACCGCGATCTGGCCCAGATGGTGGAACGGAATGAATTCCGCAGTGATCTTTACTATCGGCTGAACGTCTTTCCTGTCCTGGTTCCACCCCTGCGGGAGCGACGAGACGACATACGACAACTGGTCCTGCATTTCGTCGAGGTGTTCGCACGGCGCATCGGTAAGCAAATTGAACAGATACCGCAGGCAACCATGAATGCGTTCACTGCATACGATTGGCCCGGCAATGTGCGGGAACTCCAGAACCTGGTTGAACGAGCCGTAATCCGATCGGACGATGGACTGTTTCCGAATCCCCTTCCGACCCCACAGGGGAATACAAAGCCTTCGGTCGCCTCACCAGGTACACTGCGGGATCACGAAGCAGCTCTGATTTTGCAGACGTTGCGGGCCGCCGGTGGAATGATAGGAGGGCCGCAAGGAGCAGCTGCCCGGCTGGGTCTTAAGCGTACAACCCTAGTGTCCAAAATGAAGAGGCTCGGGATCTACCGACCGCGATATCAACGACCGATGAGTGAGTTCGACGAAGGATCCAAATTGGCCATTTGAGGGGCTGGGCCAGGCCAGCGCTTCATCGCATGGTTGCTTGATCTCGACTCTGCTTATATACCGCATCGGATTCCGGGTCAGCGGCAATTCTGCTACGCGGGTCCTTCCATCCGACGTCATCAACTGCAGATTCGATGCCCATCGACTAACCCAAGGGACTTTATCTACTTCCCGGGTCTTTACCCCGGGAGCGCTCCTCGCACGACTTGTGTCGCCATTTCGCCATAAGAGTCGAAGAGGCGATATCCAAACTCGCGCCGATATCGAATCCTTCCATCGCCACCGTTTCTGAGGCGTCGAGTTGAGATCCTACGCGAGATGCGTCGGAACGATTGACAGGACAAGTGTTGCACTTATTGCGTGAAACATATGGTTTACCAGTGTTCCTTTCTTCGATCAAGTCACTTAGGCGAGACCATGCAGTTTAAGCGTTTGGCACGAGTCTTGCACAGCTCTGCAGAGAACCTGTGAGCAACATCACACATTCTCGGCCTGGAGGATCAGAGTGAAATCGAACAATCGAAATTGGATGCTGATGCTATTTGTTTATGCGTGCGTCGTTATCCTGGTTGCAAATCACGCATTGGCAGCTAGCACTGGCAAGGCGCGCCAACTCTCGCAGGGCGAGAGCGCGAAGGTTTCAGGGTTGATTTTGTCTCGTGATGGAGACCTCATCCGCGTTCACGACAAGAAATCAGGGGAGGTGGTTGTAATAACAATTGAAGACACCACCAAGGTGGAGCGCACTAAGTTCAAATTTCCCTTTTATCGTCATATCGACATGGACGTGACCGCGCTTCTCCCCGGTCTGAGCATTGAGGCGGAGGGCGTCGGTAACTCCGTTGGACAACTTGACGCACACAGGATCTCCTTCACTCCAGATGACTTCGCGATCGAGGCCGCCGAAGAACAGCAGGTCTTGGCCAATAAAGCGTCAACGCAACAAGCACAGGCTAGCGCTGACCAGGCCGCCAAGCAAGCCACTCAAGCGCAAACATCGGCTGATCAGGCTCAAAATTCTGCTGATACTGCACAAATCTCAGCCGATCAGGGGAGCATAGCCGCGGAAACGGCTGTCGGGCTCGGTTTGGCGGATGCTGCTGCGGTTGCCGAAGTTAACCAGTGCATCACCGATCTCGATGACTACAAAAACGAGTTCGAGGTCGATGTTTTTTTCCCGGAAGGGTCAACTGTCCTGGGTGAGACCGCCAAGCAAGATCTGGCGAACCTGGCCGATATCGCGAAATCGCTCAATGCCTACATGATCGAAATTTCCGGCTACGCCGCGCACCACAAATTCAGCACCGCCGAGGATCAGAAGCTCAGCGAGGAGAGGGCGGCTGCTGTAGCACGATATTTTCTCGAGGTCAAAAATGTCCCCATGCGACGAATCTTGGTGCCGGTCGGATACGGCGCGACCCATCCTGTTGCAAGCAATCAGAACGCTCAGGGCCGCGATCTCAATCGTCACGTAGACGTTAAAGTTCTCGTCAACAACGGTGTGGGAGAAGGCAGGTAGATCGTTGCTGCGGCATAGAACTCCAGCTAAATCGGCCCGTGCCCAATCAAGAGTAGCGGCATGCTGTCGGAATTTCGAGAGAACAGGCTTGCAAGTCCCCAACGTTATGTCGCTATTTCGCCATGATGAGTTGAAGAGGCGAGACCAGGACATGCGCGCTTCAACGAAATTCGCGGGCGTTGACGGTATTGCATTGACGGCGCATTCACACCACCTACTTTCATAAAGGAGTCATATGTCAAAGAAATTTGCTGGAAAGATCGCGGTTGTGACGGGAGGCTCGACGGGCATAGGCCTGGCTACCGCGAAGCGCTTCGTTCAAGAAGGGATGGAACAGGTCTTCATTACGGGTCGCGGTAAAGTTGCGCTGGATGCTGCAGCTACCGAGATTGGAAAGAACGTGACGGCGGTTCAGGGCGATGTGTCCAGTCTTGCGGACCTTGATCGTTTATACGACACGGTGAAAAAGCGCGATCTCAAGATCGACATTATTGTCGCGAATGCCGGACTCGCAAAGCTGGCGCCGTTTGACACAGTGGACGAGAAGTTCTTTGATCTTCACTTCGATGCAAACGTGAAGGGACTGTTCTTCTCGGTACAGAAGGGGCTGCCTTTGATGAAGGATGGAGGGTCCGTCATCCTGACTGGATCCGTTGCCGACATCAAGGGTTTTCCCGCGATGAGTGTCTACAGCGCCACCAAGGCCGCGGTCCGTTCGTTTGCACGAACCTGGATCAATGACTTCCGGGATCGGCGCATCCGTGTGAACGTGCTCAGCCCGGGTCACATTGACACTCCGATTCTGGAAGACCTTCAGCAGGGCGATGCGCTCGTAAAGATGAAGAAAGAGATGGAGAACAGTGTTCCGCTCGGCAGGTTGGGAGACCCGGACGAGATCGCGAAAGCAGTCTCATTCCTCGCGTCCGACGAGGCCAGCTATGTCTCGGGTACAGAGCTGTACGTCGACGGCGGAGTGGCCCAGATATAGGGCTTGCAAGATGAAATATCAGGGTCTACGTGAAAGGAGAGATGGATGGCCAGGTCTGCAATCTCGTTTGGACGCATTCAAGAAGGCGTTCGAGTCTGGAGATCCTCCGTACAACGCGCCGCAAGAAGCGACTGAAACGAGGCATCCCGCCACTGCCGAACTCAAGGGGTAAGCAATCGGACGCCCAGGCATCATGCAAGTTGCTTTTGGGCGCGATCTGATCGGGAGGATTTCATGGTAAGTGCAGGCGACACCGCTTTTCTGATGTTGTGTACGGCAATGGTCTTGCTTATGACACCCGCCTTAGCACTCTTTTACGGTGGTTTGGTGAGAAAAACGGACATCC
>DATHPO010000124.1:0-5464 GCA_035483835.1 Terriglobales bacterium | reverse complement strand
GATTTCCTATCTGGTGAAGGCTTATGGCATCGCGGCTACGGATCCCGGCCAGCCTGGCTACCAGAGCGTTCTCTCTATGCTTACCGCCGCGGTTTTTGGCAAAGGCATTTTTTATTATCTGACGATCGGCTCAATCCTTGTCGTTCTCTCCCTGTCCGCGAACACGGCCTTCGCTGATTTTCCGCGGCTCTGCCGCGCCATCGCCCAAAATAACTACCTCCCGCATGTCTTCGGATACCGGGGTCGGCGGCTCGTCTACACCTACGGCATCGTCGTCCTGGCCATACTCTGCGGCGGCGTTCTCATCCTTTTCGGCGGGATCACCGACCGGCTTATTCCGCTCTATGCCGTCGGCGCTTTTCTGGCCTTCACACTTTCGCAAGCCGGCATGGTCATGCACTGGAGGAAGAATCGCGGCCCGAACTGGCTGAAGAGCGCACTAGTAAATGGGCTTGGGGCTCTCGTCACCGGCATCACGACGGGCGTCGTGCTGGTTGCGAAATTCGTGGAAGGCGCTTGGATCACGCTGCTTTTTGTACCGCTGACGATTGTTTTCTTCATCCTTGTCCGCCGCCACTACCACTCCGTGAAACTGGCCACAACGTGTCAGGTTGCCGTCGACGTGGCAGGTCTGAGCCAGCATCCCATTGCGGTTATTGCCATCGACCGCTGGAGCAACATCACCCGGCAGGGAATCGAATTTGCTGCCCGGCTTTCCCCAGAAGTGATCGCCTTGCACGTCGAGCCCGGCGAGCATTCCGAATTGCTTCAAGACGACTGGGAACACTACGTGGAACGACCTTTTCGGGCGGCCGGCAAAGAGCCGCCCCAGCTGCATGTCCTGCCTTCACCCTACCGCTTCATCATCGTTCCCGTTGTTCAGTTCATTCTCGATCTTTCGAAAAAGCATCCCGATCGCAACATTATCGTGGTCATACCCGAGCTGGTCGAAGACAAATGGTACGAATACTTCCTTCACAATCAGCGTGGCCGGCTTCTGGAATGGGTGCTTCTCGCGCGCGGCAATGAGCGCGTGTTTACCGTGACTGCGCCCTGGTACGTCGGGGAACGAACCTAAATCGGTCTGGATGGCGAAGATGATTGCGACGCCGATCCGTAGTAGTCTGAGGGCAGACTACGATGAGTGCCGGTCGTGCCGTTCGGGATACAACGAGTGGCTTGCTGTTGGCTGTTTTGCTTATCTCAGCCGCACGGGCAGCTCCTCCCGGTCCGGACAAGGCTGCGGCCACGCCCACCTTACGCTGGGAAGAAGGTCAGCCCGGTTGCACCTTCAGCCGGGACGACGATGGCAAATATCGTTACGGATTCTGGAAGGCGGATTTTGGAATTGTCCTTGCGGTGGACTTCCAGGAGTTGGAAAAAGCACGGCGCCGCGGACAGGCGATGTTCGTGGTGCTGCTCACCGTGCACTATCGCGGTAAGGATTCCGTCGACGTCGCGCCGGCCAAAATCACCCTGGAATTCGTGAAGCACTATCACGACGCACACCCCGCGCTGGATCCAGATAGTCTCGCGACCAAGCAGCAAAGCGACACAGATGCCTTGGCGGAGGAAACCGAACGTGAGACTCGCAAGCATCCAGAGAAAAAGGAACAGCAAGAAGCCAAGCTAACGGCCCGGCAAAAGGATACTGCCGATATGATCGAGTTTCTGAAAACGAGCAGCCTGCGGGCGATAACATTGGACAGCGGCCATCCCGAGGCCAGTGGCTGGGTGCTGTTCAGCACGAAGAGCAAATGGATCGACGGCTTGCAGAAGCAGGAGGAATTCGTGTTGCGGGTGCCCTTGGGAAATCGGATTGTCGAGTTCCCGTTCTCGCTCCCGCCGAGTGAGGGCGATCTAATTCTGCGACGAAGGCCGGAAAATTAATCAAGAAGCCTGGTTTGCGCTCAGCCGCAGGACCTGCACGGTAATGTTATCGGGCCCGCCGCGGTCTTTCGTCGTCTTGACCAGAGCGCGGCACGCTTCCGGTGGATCATTGCTACTGACGATGCCCTGGATCTCGGGTTCACTTAACAAACTCCACATACCGTCCGTGCAAAGAACCAGCACATCGCCCTTCTGCAACGTGACGGGATGTTCCGGAATTTCGGGGGAAATCTCTGTGCCCGCTCCGAGAGCGGCCGTGAGGATGTGTCTTTGCGGATGAGTTTCGGCTTCTTCGGCGCTGATCACGCCATTTTGCACCAATCGACCTACATAGGAATGATCGTGGCTCAGCCGAGAGATGTTTGCACCCCGGACCAGATACAAACGGCTATCACCGACGTGGGCATAGTAAAGCTGATTCCCCAGAAGGGCGATCGCAGTAGCCGTAGTTCCCATACCGTGGAGCTCTGGATGTCCTGCAGCGTAATCGAGAATGCGTTCGTGTGCCATCTGGAAACCGGTGAGCAGCAGGGACTGTGCATCAGCGTCAGCAGTTTCGGCAAACACTTCCTGGATTGACTCGACTGCAATTCGACTGGCTTCCTGACCTCCCTCGTGGCCGCCCATCCCATCCGCCACAATGGCGAGTCTGCCCTTGCGCGCGAACTCTTCATCGGTGGCGGGCTCCCAGTAAGCATACTGGTCCTCGTTATTTTCTCGCTGGCAGCCAATATCGCTCAAGCTGGCCAGCTCAACTCCAGGGCGTATTCGCATCACACCTCGCACGTCTTCCTCGACTAAACCGAGAACCATTCTCCGTGAAGCCACATCGAATTCCAATCTAAGGCGGAGCAGCTACCGCTCAAACCCGAGCCGTCTCGTAAACAGCTGCGTCTTCGGAGAGCGATACGCCGATCTCTAGCAAACTTGGGATTATACCGAACCTCGGCGATTTATTCGTCTCGAAGGGGCGCTTGTTACGCCATCCGAACAAAGCCAGGCCGGAAATGACATTTGTCACCATAAGCGGATGATGATCTCCACTGGCGGGTTGCACGCGGTTCCCCGATGATGAGTTCACTCGCTGGATGGATTTAGATCCCGCGCGGGCCGGGGGGAATCGATGATCGCAGCACTACCAGAAACTCTAGAACATCGGATGAAAGACGTTGGAAGTTGCGGGGCGGTGATTGCCAGCCTTCACGGAGCCAGCAAGACCTTCGGCGACGTTCGGGCTTTGTGTCAGGTCAATTTCGCCGTAAGAGCGGGCGAGCTAGTCGCGCTCCTCGGACCGAACGGCGCCGGCAAAACTACCGCTGTCAAACTGTTTCTCGGGCTTGCCAAACCGACCTCGGGCACGGTGAGCGTGTTTGGCGGTGATCCGATCCATGCCGAGGTTCGTACTCGAATCGGAGCCATGTTACAGGTGGCGAAAGTGCCGGAGACGTTGCGGGTCAGGGAGCACATCGATCTGTTCTCGTCCTATTACCCGAACCCGTTGCCCCTGGCCGAAACTCTGGCGGCGGCTGGCCTGCAAGAGATCAAAGACCGGGTGTTCGGAGAACTCTCGGGCGGACAGCGGCAGCGGGTGCTGTTCGCGCTGGCTCTCTGCGGCGACCCTGACATTTTGTTTCTCGATGAACCCACGGTGGGCCTGGACGTGGAATCCCGGCGTGTCCTCTGGGAGGAAATTCGCAAGCTGATCGCGCGGGGTAAGACCGTGCTGCTCACCACGCATTACCTCGAAGAGGCGGATGCCCTTGCCGACCGCGTGGTTGTGATCAATCGTGGAGAGATCATTGCGGAGGGAACACCGGCCGAGATCAAGGCCAGCACTGCCGGGCGGCGGATTCGTTGCGTCAGTTCCCTGGATATCGAAACCGTGCGCAGCCTGCCTGGGGTAAACGACGTCCGCAGGGATCGGAATGCGCTGGAAATCCGCGCGGCTTCGGCTGAGCCCATTCTTCGCGAATTGTTGGCGCGCGATGCGGGACTCTCCGGTGTTGAGGTTACGAGCGCCGGACTGGAAGAAGCGTTTCTGGCACTGACTCTGGAGCATAACCAAGCTTAAGAAACAATGCTTGAGAAACCACGCCAAGAATCAGCACTAAATTTCAATGAGGTGATGGAAATGGCAACTGCTTCAACGACATTCGCTACGAGCACATGGGAACGCCCGCTGAATAGAACTCTTGCGATCTATCTCAAGGAAGCGAAATATGAGTTTCTAACCCGGCTGCGACTTCGAGCATATTCGATTTCTACGATTTCCTTTCCACTGATGTTCTATGTCCTGTTCGGCTTGGTATTGAATCCGAAAGATACGGCGGTCGGCGGTACCACGATGGCGACTTACCTGATCCCGAGCTACGGCACGTTCGGAGTCATGGGAGCGTCGTTGTTCGGCACGGCGTCGGGACTGGCTGCGGAGCGCGGCTTGGGATGGTTACAAGTGAAGCGCGCGAGTCCCATGCCTCCCTTTGCCTACTTCACGGCGAAGGTCGCGCTGGGCATGATCTTTAGCACGGTCGTCGTGCTGCTCCTGCTGGTGCTGGGATTTGCCTTCGGCGGAGTGCGTATGCCGTTCCTTGATGCTGCGAAATTGCTGGCGACCTTGGTTGCCGGTTCACTTCCCTTCTGCGCGATGGGCCTGGCCATCGGTTACTTCGTCGGTCCTAACTCTTCGGTCGCGACCACGAACCTGATCTACCTGCCACTGTCTTTTTGCTCCGGCCTGTGGATTCCGATCATGTTTTTGCCGAAGCTCCTGCAGCAGTTTGCCCATTTCCTGCCGCCTTATCATTTGGCCCAACTTGCGTTGAGCGTGGTGGGAGCCGGACAGCACGAATCAAACTGGATTCACTGGGAGGCCCTGATTGGATTCTTCCTGATCTGCCTTGGCGTGGCACGCCTTGGATTTCAGCGCGACGAAGGAAAGATGTACGGCTAAGGCCGAACTAGCTATGTAGTCAGTAAAGGAGACGGTATGAACGTTAATCAATGCGCTGGCTGGACTCTTGTTCTGGGGACGATTCTGTTGCTGGTCACGCTTGGCAGGATCGATTTGCTGCTGATCCTGCTTCCACTGTCGCTTCTGTTGGCTTTCGCAATTGGATGTTACGGGCACCACAAAACCGGGCTGACGGGCGACATCAAAAAGGGGTAGCCTAGGGTTGCACACATGAGGCTTTTACCTGACGATCGGCAACACGGCTGGGCGCCTTACACCTGGCTCTTCTACTTCTGTTTCTTTCTCCTTAATCCGATATTGAATCACGCCGGGTGGAAGGAGTGGGTGGCTACCGGGCTGGGCACAGTCGCGTTCCTGGCTCTGTACTTCAGTTTTTTTTGGATCAGGTGCCCTTGGAACCTGCTCAACATTGCGGGGATGGCATTATTGGGCATCGGCTTTTCGCCCTTCAATGCGGGGGCCTGCACGTTTTTCGTCTTTGCAGCCGCTTTCATCCCCTTCGCGGTGGAAAAGGAATCGACCGCGCTCAAGCTGCTGACTGCGATGTTGGCAGTGGTCACATTGGAATGGTGGCTTCTGCATTTGACCGGGTGGTTCTTGTTT
>DATHPO010000123.1:0-7674 GCA_035483835.1 Terriglobales bacterium | reverse complement strand
GAGTCGCTGTACCTCGCTCTGTTCATTTGGGCCGTGGTGTACTTCAGCGACTTCGTCCAACAGGCATCTCGGAAAAATGGCCCACCCGCTGTCGCATCCGCATCATTGTTTAAATGCGGCTTATGTCTTGCCGCTGCGTGCCTCACGCGCTATGACGGATGGTTCCTCGCGGCTGCCATATGCGTGGCCTCATTTGCCATGATCCTAAGGCGGAACGATCCGGTTCTGCGTGGTGGTGTTGCCAAATTCATACTGCTCGCGGCTGCGGCTCCGATACTTTGGCTTGCTTACAACGCGATCATTTATCGAAACCCGCTGGAGTTCGCCAACGGACCGTACTCCGCCCGAGCCATCGAGCAGAAGAACGCAACTCCGGGCTCTCCGGCGCACCCTGGCTCTCACGATCTGCCCGTCGCGTTCAGCTACTTTCTGAAATCGGCCGAGCTCAACATGGCGGAAGCAAACTTGCAAAAATTGTGGGTCGCACTGCTCCTGGCCGGAACCCTCGGAATTCTGTTTCGTAATCTCCGCTTGTGGCCGCTGCTTTTGCTCTGGGCGCCGATTCCTTTCTACATGCTTTCGATCGCCTATAGCGGTGTCCCGATTTTTCTGCCCACCTGGTGGCCATTTTCGTTTTACAACGTGCGTTATGGGCTCCAGCTTCTTCCCTTGTTTTCGGTCTCGGCTGCGGTGACCGTTTATTTCTTACTGAGTCTTGCTCCAAACAAAATCGTGAGGACGGCGATTTTTTCCGCGGCTGCAATCCCGCTTGTGGCGAGCTATGCATCCGTCTGGCGAGCCCAATCGGTCTGCTTCCGCGAGGCCTGGGTGAACTCGCGAAGCCGCATTGCTTTCGAAACTGAGCTGGCATCGAATCTGAAAAAGTTGCGTTCTGACACTACCCTGCTGATGTATCTGGGCGACCACGTTGGCGCTCTCCAGCAAGCCGGAATCCCTCTGCGCCGGACCATTAACGAAGGCAATCACCGCCCTTGGAAATCGCCAACCGATCCCGATGGTTTGTGGGAACATGCGCTGGCAAAGCCCGGAGTATATGTCGACTGGGTGGTCGCGATCGATGGCGATCCGGTGGCTCTCGCCATGCAAAAGCTAGGCTTGCCCTCCATGGCGGTGATCCGCACCGCTGGCCAGCCTACCGCCACGATCTATTGGGCGCATCGCGACTCCCTGTAATCACGCCGGTTAACTGTGCTGGCCGAGGAACACGTTGGGACGGGGTTTCCCAGTGATAAAATCCAGCCAACTCACCTCCCATGCCGACAATGCAGCACGCTTACGACCTCCTCCAGAATGAGATGACCTCGATTGTCGGGGTTTCGATCACGCGCCTGGTGCTGGCGGCGATTCTGGGTGGTCTGATTGGGCTGGAGCGTCAGCTGAAACATCGGCCAGCCGGGCTGCGCACCAATCTTTTTATTTGCCTGGGCGCTGCGATGTACACGCTGCTCTCGGATACGCTCGCGGTCGAGCACATCGGAGATCACACCCGCATCGCGGCGCAGATCATTCCGGGAATCGGTTTCATCGGAGCCGGTTCGATCCTTCATTCTCGCGACAAACTGGTCACTGGATTAACCACAGCTGCCACCCTTTTCGTTGTGGCCTCCGTCGGCATGGCGGTTGGTGGAGGACTCTATCTCACTTCGATTTTTGCCACCGGACTCATTTTTCTCTGCCTCTATCTGTTGGGGCGTGCGGAAGAGCGATTTGGTTTGAAGACGGCGGTCCATGGTTATGAAGTGGCTGGCCGTAACGCAGACGAAATCACCCTGGAAATAAACCGGGTTCTGGAAAGCGTCCATGCCATGATGGACGACGTGCAGGTGGCGCCTACACCGCAACACGTGCGAGTTCACTTTGAGCTGGAGGCAACGCGCAAGGATCAGCGCCAGGTTCTGCAACTGCTGAAGCAATCCCCCGTTTTTGAAAGTGCGACTTGGCTGGGCCCGGTAAACATCGAATGAGGTCGCCGGCTACCGTTATCCCCTTCGTCAAGGCTAGCGCCTGCGGAAACGATTTCCTGATCATCGACGGCATTTATGCCCCACTAGACCTTGCCGGGTTTAGTCAGCGCATCTGCGAACGGCATCAGGGAGTAGGCGCCGATGGTGTGGAGTGGTTATTCCCAGCGGAAGACGCTGATGTGCAGGCGCGTCTATTCAATGCTGATGGATCTGAAGCGGAGATTTCTGGCAATGGCACGCGCTGTGTGGCTGCCTATCTGTGCTCCCAGCAAGCCCGAGAAAGAATAGTGATACGCACCGGCGCTGGCCTGAAGACCTGCACTTTCACTTCGCGCAACGACACGCAATATGAGTTCGAGATTGCCATGGGCGAGCCCGAGGTTGGCCCGGAGCTCGCCATTCAAACGACTTCGCGGGAAGTGCGGGGGATTCCGGTCTCCATGGGCAACCCGCACTATGTGATCTTTGTGAACGAATTTGCTCCGAATTGGCAGGCGGAAGCAGCTGAGATCGGGCGCCTTCACAACTTCAAGCATGGGATTAACGTTGAGCTGGTGAAGCCACTAGATAAACTAAATATCGAGGCCAGATTCTTCGAGCGAGGAGTGGGTGAGACTCAATCCTCTGGAACCGGCTCCTGCGCTGCGGCGGTCGCCGCCATCCTAACCAATAGAGCTGAATCGCCGCTGCGCGTGGACACGCCAGGCGGAATGCAAACTGTACGTTGGGAGGGACAAGTTTTTCTTCGAGGGCCGGCGCAACTAGTCAGCCGAGGCGAGTTTTTCATCTGACGGCGATGGCCAGACGAGGCGTCCGGGGCTACGCGGTCGTCGCCGAGTCACGGGGCCGTGAGTCACCGAAGTAACAAATCGAATTTTTCGGCACCCTGTTAAGATTGACCGTCCGAGACGTTGATAGCGATGCCGACGACGCCGGCCATCCCGCGCATCAAGCCGCCCGCGCTTCAAGCGGGCGACACCATCGGAATCATCGCTCCCGCCAGCAATATTAAACGGGAGCTCCTGGATGCTGGCTGCAAGGTGCTTGAGAAACTCGGATACAAGCCTTTGTATCTCGACTCCATCACGGAAAAAAATCTCTACTTCGCCGGCTCTGCAGATCGCCGGGCCCGTGAACTGGAGGAAATGTTTTCCCGAGACGACGTCCGGGCGATTGTTTGCGCTCGCGGCGGATACGGCGCCAATTATCTGCTCGATACTCTCAATCTGGACAAGATCAAAGCTCACCCTAAGATTTTCGTGGGCTACAGCGACGTCACCTCATTGCTGACTTACATTTCAGATTCCACAGGACTCGTGACGTTCCACGGTCCCATGATCACGAAGGATTTCGCCCATTCTGACGGGGTCGATCTACCCTCGTGGGAGGCCGCGCTCGGAGCTTCAGAGTGGAAGATAGACTTCGGACCGGAATCGGGAGCGAAGCCTCTAGTGGCCGGTTCGGCTGAAGGAATTCTTTATGGCGGCTGTCTATCGATGCTGTCAGCTTCGTTGGGTACGCCTTATGAAATCCACACAGAGGGGACGATATTGTTTATCGAAGACGTCGCCGCGAAGCCTTACCAGATCGATCGCATGCTGATGCAGTTGAAATTGGCGGGCAAGCTGGCGGACGTGCGCGGGATCGTATTCGGTGAGATGCTGGAGTGCGTGCAAAACAACGATCAGGATTACACTTTGGAGGAAGTCGTATTCCGTCTGGTCGGAGACTTGGGAATACCGGTGGCATACGGACTGCGTTCTGGCCACGTCTCCCGCCGCAACATCACGCTTCCTTTAGGAGTGCGCGCGGTACTCGACGTAGGCAGAAGAGAAGGAAGCCTCCGGATTCTGGAATCCGCGACGACGCCGGCAACGTCGTCCCATTTAGGACAACGTGTGGCACACATCAAATCATGACGGACAACAAACACATCCACCTGATTGGAATCTGCGGCACAGCGATGGCTTCACTGGCCGGGATGCTGCAGCAACGCGGCTTTCGCGTCACCGGTTCCGACGCAGCCGCGTATCCGCCCATGTCGGAGTTTCTGGCCTCGCTCGACATTCCCTTGGCTCAGCCATTTGCCGTGCAGAACCTGCAACCACAACCGGACCTGGTGGTCGTGGGCAATGCGATCTCGCGCGGCAACGTGGAACTGGAGCACGTTCTCGATCAGCGCATCCCGTTCTGTTCGCTGCCGCAAATTCTGCATGATGAATTTCTGCGCGGCAAAGAAGTGCTGGTGGTTGCGGGCACACATGGCAAGACCACGACGACCTCCATGCTGGCGTGGATTTTTCACACTGCGGGGCTTCAGCCGTCTTTTCTGATCGGCGGCATCGCAGAAAACTTTGGCAGCAGTTTTCGACTCGGCCAGGGCAAGCACTTCATCCTCGAGGGCGACGAGTACGATACCGCTTTCTTTGACAAGGGTCCGAAGTTCCTGCATTACTTCCCAGACTCTGTCATCCTGACCTCGGTTGAATTTGATCATGCGGATATCTATAAAGACCTGGATGCCGTGGAAACCGCGTTCAAGCGTCTGGTGAATCTGGTTCCACGCCGCGGCCGCATTGTCGCCTTCGATACCGGAGAGAGTCTCGATCGTTGTCTTGCCCGCGCATTCTGCCCAGTGGAACGATATGGATCCGGCACGAACACAACTTGGCAAATCACCCACCTGCATCTGGAACCCGGACGAACCACATGGTCGCTTCGGCGGGATGGAAGGCCGTGGGGAGATTTCGAATACGCGGTGGCGGGCGAGTACAACGTATGGAACGCAACTGCCGCGGTCGCGATCGCTGCCGGATGCGGCATATCGCGGGAAGAGATCTCGGCCGCGCTAAAGACCTTCAAAAGCGTGAAGCGGCGCCTTGAGGTCCGCGCCAGGGTGAATGGCATTACCATCATCGATGACTTTGCGCATCACCCGACGGCGATCGCGGGGACGCTTACCGCGCTGCGTTCGAACTATCCGGCTGCGCGCTTGTGGGCGATCCTCGAGCCGCGCTCGAATACTATGCGACGCAACGTGCTGCAAAATGAATTGGCGAAAAGCCTGGCGCTGGCAGACGAAGTAGTCGTGGCAAAAGTCTTCATGTCGGAAGCAATTCCGGAAGCCGAACGCCTGGACTTGGCCACGGTCGCAGCGCAGATCCAGAAGCATGGCAGGCGGGCGCGGATTGTGCCGACCGTCGAGGGAATTGTGCAACTGGTGGCGCCCGAAATGCGTTCGGGTGATGTTGTCGCTATTCTCTCCAACGGGGGCTTTGGCGGCATCTACGAAAAGCTTCCGGAGCGTTTGAAATCACTCGGTGTGACGCAGAGCTCGGGCACCGAGAACAAATTGATTTTGAGTTGAGCCACGTGGACAACATCGGGCCACAGAAATGATTCGCACTCTCGTCATGCTCGGATTCTGGGGCGTACTGCTGCCGTTCGCGGCCTTGATCGGCTTTCCCTGGACGCTGCTGACCGGTGACGTCAGCATGCTCTATCGCATGACGATGTGGGGCGCATGGAACGGGGTTAGGCTCGCCGGAATTCAGGTAAAGACCGTTGGCCTGGACAAGCTCGATCCCGCCCGAACCTACATCTTTATGTCCAATCACGTTTCCAATGTTGACCCGCCGATCCTGATGCCGCTGATTCCGCGCCGCATGTCGGTCATGGTCAAGAAAGAATTGTTCCGTGTTCCGGTGTTGGCAAGACTTATGCGCTTCGGATCGCTCGTTCCGGTGGATCGTGGAAACCGCGAGTCGGGAATCGCCGCCGTTCGCGCCGCAGCGGATGTGATTCATCAGGGCATCAACATGACCATCTACGTTGAAGGGCACCGTTCTTTCGATGGCAAGCTTCTGCCCTTCAAGAAGGGACCGTTTTACTTGGCGGAGGAGTGCGGCGTTCCTGTGGTTCCTGTGACTATCGTCGGCTCGCACGAGGTTATGCCCAAGCGCAGGTTCGCGATCAAGCCAGGGACCGTGACGGTAATCTTTCACGCCCCAATCGAGCCCAAAGATTTTGGCGGCCGCGACTGCCTGATGGCGGAAGTCCGTCGAGCCATCGACAGCGGCTTGCCGGTTGAGCTTCAAGAGTCAAACCCGATAACCACCGAGGACGCGAAGGTGCACGAAGGAAAAGCGTCGGCTTGAGACTCAGCCGTCACCTTAAGTGGTGACGTCATCCTGAGCCGGCGTCAGCCGGGCGAAGGAGCTCGCGGGGACGACCAAAACACTCGCGGCCGGCCTAGGCTTGAAGAACATAAGAAACCGACGGCTAATCTTTCTTGGCCCGCACGGCCTTTGCGATCTCCGGCAATCGGCTCAGCAGCGCTGAAACCTTCAACCACAATTTGTGGTCGATCGCAGGAGTGCCGCTGACGATCGCCCCTGCCTCGATGTCACCGGCGACGCCACTTTGCGGGGTGACGATAGCGTCATTCCCAATCTTGCAATGGCCCACGACGCCCACCTGTCCCGTGAGAATTACGTTGTTGCCTACATCGGTCGAGCCGGCGAGACCGACCTGCGCCGCCAGCAGCGAATGTTCGCCAATTCGTGAGCCATGACCAACCTGTACCAAATTGTCGATCTTTGTACCCCGGGAAATGTGGGTTTCGCCGACGCTGGCGCGATCGATGCAGGAATTCGCCTGGATTTCCACATCGTCTTCAATCACCACTGCCATCGGTTGCGGAATTTTGTGCCAGTGTCCGAGATCATCTTTCGCGAATCCGAAGCCGTCGGCGCCAATCACCACGCCGTTCTGCAGCAGCACGTTATTTCCAATGCGGCAGTGCTCGCGCACCACGGCGTGAGCATGTGCCATGAAGTTGTCGCCGATTTTCACCCCCTGATAAATCACCACGTGCGCCAATAGCACGGCGTGTTTTCCAATCTCGACGGACTCACCAACGACGACATAGGGTCCGACTTGCGCGCCCTCGCCAATCCGGGCGGAAGCATGTATCACTGCCGTGGGGTGAATTCCGGCGGCGTACTTGGACGGCGGATGAAACAGACCTATCGCTCGCGCGAATGTCAGATACGGATTCTTGCTGCGCAACATTGCCGTCGTGAGGGTAGGGAAGTCTTCGGCAACGACGACGGCTGATGCTTTCGTCCGTCGAGCCGCAGCCGCGTACTTTGGGTTGGCCACGAACGTCAGCTGGCCCGGGCCGGCTTCTTCAATTCCAGCCACGCCCGTGATCTCGGCATCGGGCGAGCCATTTTCCAGACGCGCGCCCAGCGCAGAAGCAATCTGTGCAAGTTTCATTTGAGTGTCCGTAAGAGCGAGACCGTGATTGTAATTGAGGCGCAGCCGTAGCGGAGAAAGATCAGGGCCACCGCAGGGATGCGAACCAGAACCACCCCGCTGACCGGTACAGCTCCCCCTTCTTGGTAGCGGGAGGGTGCCGGCTCGCATCCCGGATGGAGTTAATCCCCTCTATTGGTATAAAGCGCAAAACCGGCAGAAAAAAGCTCAGAAAAACTAACAAATTTTCGACCAAGAGCCGATTTTCATCGGATCGGGATAGCGGCGATGCCCTCAAAATTTGGAGAATGATAAGGTTACCGCCACATCATCAGGACGACAGGGCGCTGGGGAAGCGCGTCTGGAAATCGAGCAGGCCGACCCATTCCGGCGTGACCGTGATTCGCACCATGTTTGAAATCATGCTCCG
>DATHPO010000122.1:0-32888 GCA_035483835.1 Terriglobales bacterium | reverse complement strand
ATTTGCCGCAATAACGTCCAAATGGCGTACGTGCCCCGCTGACAATTGCGATGTCCCCTGGCTTTAACATTGGATTCCTGGTTTCAACTTCGAGTATGAATGCATGCCATCAGAAGAGTTCCGAATGGCCTAACCAAACTTGTTAGTTTAACAGCGGAGAATGGGAGCAGCAACCGAACGGGATCTAGCGTATCGACTTCAGCAGCGATTTCCTGTCTCTGCGCCCTCTGCGGCTCTTCTCAGCGAGCTCTGCGATTTAAGACTTTGTATTTGCCGGCCTTCATCAACACCTTAAAACGCAGAGACCGCTGAGAAGAGCCACCGAGGGCGCGGAGAAATGCCTATTACCGCAGGGACTTTGAGCAGCGAGGGCAGCAACAGGAATACGTAACCGACGATTCAGTTCTATGCAACGGCGGCGGCCGCGAACGATGCCGCCAGCGCGACGATCCTGCCCGCGCCCTGCCCGTTTGCGCTCTGGAGCGCCTGCTCAGCGCGATTGATGACTTCGGTGACGATGTCCACGGGGTCGTACTCCCCGCGCACCACTGCTTCCGCGAGGCCCGCATTGAAGTGGACCGGCTCCTGCTTCTCTGGCATTCGCACTTGAGCCAGCAGTCGTTGCAGCTTTTCCGCTGCCATGACGCCTTCTTTTTCCGGCGTCTCCCCGAGCACGATGGCGATGGTCGTCGTCTCGTAGCGAAATGCGAGATCGTTCTGCCGGATGTTGGCGGCAAAGAGCTGGCCAATTTGCTGCATCACGGCTTCAACCGCCGATTCCCCAAACTCTTTCAGCATCGCCGATTTTTCGCCAAACTGCATCAGCAGAACGGTCAGCGGAGTGCTTTGCTGAGCGTTGCGGCGGGTCTCCGCCAGCAGCAGATCGAGATACGAAGCCCGTTTCAGCAGCCCCGACCGCTCGTCGGTGACCGAGAGATTCTTGACCAGGCGGCGAAGCCCGGCGTTGTTCAGCGCGATCACAATCTGGTCGCTGATGGTTTTGAGCACCATCACGTCGTTCGAGCCCCAGGCACGCGCCTTGCTGTCCATCAGAAGCAGCAGCCCAACGTGCTCAGCCCCGTCGCTAAGAGGCAGAGCCAGCAGCGACGTAACCGCCATTTGCGACAATCCTTCGCGGACTGCCTGCAAATCGGAACTCGACTGCGCATCCGCGATCGTGAGCGTGCCCCCGCGGTTGATCGCCAGATCGTGAACCGTGGTGGCGATTTTTTCCAGCGCCCGGGCTTCCCCCGGCTTGCTGAGTTCGCTGCAATACTCTTTTACGCTGGTGGTGTGCAATCCCGGCTTGCGCATGGCAACAACGCACCGGCTCACCTTCCATTGCGATCCAATCTCCTTGGCCGCCGTCAACATCACCGCGTCCGCGTTGCTTTGCCGATAGAGTTTGCGGGTGATCTCGGCCACTCGCGCAAAGCTGCTGACGTCAGCAGCTTCGCTGGACTGCGCCGATCCAGCTTGGGCGACCCCAGCTTGCGCCGCCCGTGGTTCTGCAGGGACCGCAGATGCGGCCGGCTGCACAGGGCCTGATCCGGCATATTGCGGATTCAATCCCGCCGTCATGTATAACTGCCGCAGATCCTGGTTGCGCTCTTCTTCGCGGGGAAAGAGTTCTTGAATCCTTTGCAAGCGCTCGACGGCTTTCGAGCGCATGCCGTATTGCACCAGAATCTCCGCCTGCAACATCAGGTCCTGGAGGGCGGCCGCGCCCAACATCTTGTCCTGATTCGGAGCCGGGGCTGCGGCAGCATCGGCCATACTGGAGAAGCGCGAAGCGATCACCTTGAAGCGGTTGTCGTCAATCTTTCCCCGCAGTATTTCCAGCCGCTTCTGGTGTCCGGGCTCGTACGCATCGACCTCGGCAGCGCGATCCAGAGAATCGGCCGCTTTTGCATAGTTGCCCACGCCGCAATACAGATCAAAGAGCTTGAGCAGAGTCTGGCAGTAGTCGCTTTCTCGATTCGATGCGTTGAACTGCTCGCCCATGAACTCGAGCAGTTCGGGGGACGCGCGGTGCCGCGCCGCGATGTCTTGAATCATCGTCAGGAAAGCCCGACGATCTCCCTTCCGGCGATGGTACTGCTCCAGCTTCCGTCCCAGGGCAACGGCTTCCGCATCCTGCTGAGCATCGATGAAGAGACCGATCAGGTTCGCGATCTCTTGCACGCGTGAAGGGTTCTCCTCGAACAATTGCCACTGGATTGGCTCAGCGTCGGTGAGGCGATTGGCAGCCTGCAACGCTTTGGCGTAGGTGTCGCGCAACTCCTCTGAAGAAGAGCCCGCGCTGACTTGAGATTCAAGTACGAAAATTGCTGCGCCCGATTGCCCTTGCTCCAACAGGTTCTTGCTATACCCCAAAGCGATTTGAGGATCGGCAGGATCCTCGGCGTAAGCGCGTTCCATCCACTGTGACGCGTTCCCACCCGCGGCCTGGGTCAGCTGCGCAATTTTCAGAAATGCCGCAGCCGCAGCCTTACTCTCTCCCAGTTCGGATGAAAGTTCTCCCAAGAGCTGCAAATTCTTTTCGCTGGAATCAAGAGCGAGAACCCGCTTCAAAGCTGCCAGTGAATCCTGTTTACGCCCCTGTTTCTCCAACTCTTGAAAGACGCTTTCGTAGGTCTCGAGCGCCTGCTTCGGATGGGACTTTTCCAGCAACTCTCCGAACCGGAGTTTCTGCTCCCAAGTCGGAGTCACGAAGCGAGCCAGCTTCTTATAGGTCAGGCTCGCCCGAGTGGCGTCGCCGGCCTCGATCTGGCGCTCGTACAGGTCCCCCAACAGCTTTACTGCTTGGGGAATACGTTGCAGAGAGAGGCAAAGATCGGCGGCCATCTGGCAAACCGTATCATTGCCGGGCTCCGCCGCCAGAACCTGCAGGTAATCTTCCAGTGCCTCGGCGGTTTTTCCCTTTTGGAGAAGCTTCTCAGCCCGCTCCACGCGTTTTGAGATCTCGATCCGGTCCATTCGCTTTACAGTGTCTGCCATGAGAGCTAGCGCCGCGCGGAGTAACCCATAAAGAGTCTAGGAGCAGGTTACTAGGGCGGGCAACGACGTAACGCCAACCCGCGATTACGAAGGTCATAGGCAGAATAAACTCTTTGGGAAATAAGAGGTTTCTGATATACGTCCCGCTGTGCCTCAGGAAAACGCAACTACCCAGGAAAGCGGACTCCGCCACCAACTCAGCGCCGGCCAAATGGCCATGGTTGCCGTGGGCGGCTCGATCGGCACGGGCTTGCTGCTGGGCTCAGCCGCCGCCGTGGAAATCGCCGGCCCCGCCGTTATCCTCAGCTTCCTCTTGGCGGGCTTTATCTGCTGGACCGTCACCATGGCGCTCGGCGAGTTGTCCAGCCTGCATCCCGCCGCCGGATCTTTTGGCTTGTACGCCGATCTTTACCTCAGCCCATGGGCGGGCTTCGTCTCGCGCGCCGGATACTGGATCGCGATTTCCGTCTCAGTGGGCGCCAACCTGGTCGCCTCCGCAACCTACATGCGCTATTGGTTCCCTGCGGTTCCGGCCTTGGTTTGGATAGCGCTGTTCTCACTTTTGCTGATCGTAGTCAATCTTCGCAGCGTCGGGGACTATGGCCGCTTCGAATTCTGGTTCGCCATGGTGAAACTGGCAACCATGGCAATGTTCATTATCATCGGCGGGGCGCTGTTGACCGATGGACGTGTTGCCGCGCAATACACCTCGCAGGGAGGATTCTTTCCCCGAGGCGTGCTGGCGCCGCTGCTCGCTATGACATTTGCGCTATACACCTTCGGCGGAATCGAAATGGTGGCCATCACCACCGGCGAATCCCGTTCCCCGGCTGAGATCCCGCGCGCCGTGAGGTTGACGTTTATCACGCTCGCGGTCGTTTATCTGGGCGCCATCGTGGTGCTCGTTGGAGTCATCCCCTGGAATCGGGTGGGCGTTATGGAGAGTCCGTTTGTCACCGTGTTTCGCACCGTGGGAATTCCGGCGGCCAGTAGCCTGATGAGCTTCGTAATCCTGACGGCTGCCCTTTCGGGCGCCAACGCAAATCTGTACTCTGCATCCCGTATGCTTTTCTCATTGGCACGCGGAGGATGGGCGCCCGCGTCGCTGGGCCGACTGAATAAAGCCGGATCGCCACAGCTGGCTCTGGTGGCTTCCTCCTACGGAATCGTAGTGGCTGTGGTTCTCGAAATGTGGGTGCCAGGAAACGCCTTCGTGTACATACTCAGTGGCGCATTGTTCGGCCTAATGCTTTCCTGGCTGGTCTCGCTCGCCGCGCACATTTCGTGCCGCCGCCGGATGAGTTCAACCCAAGTGAACGCACTTCCCATGCGCTCACCCCTCGGCACCTGGGGCTCGGTACTGGGACTGACCCTGGTCACCGCCGCCATTCTGAAAACCTGGTGGGACTCGCGTGTCAGCCTGATCAGCGGCGTGTCCACCCTATTGATACTCACCGCGGCCTACATCTTTCTAAAGTCAGGTAGCAAGGTTTCTAGCGAACCCCAGCGTCACTAAAGTCAAGGAGGTCATCCCGAAGCCCCGCGCTTTTTCCAGCGGGGCGAGGGATCTGGCGCATAGTGTTTTACTGTCGAGCCGGCAACTCCAGTTCGCCCCAGCAATCTGTGCAGCAGTACAATATCCTCATGACTGATGAACTGCTCCGCTACCGCCCTGAGTTTCCCATCCTCGAGCGCACCACCTACTTAATTAGCAATTCCCTGGGAGCCATGCCCCGCGGCGTGTACGACGCCATGCGAGGCTACGCCGATATCTGGGCCACACGCGGCGTTCGCGCCTGGGAAGAACGATGGTGGATGCTGGCCGCGGAGGTCGGCGATGAGATTGGCGCTCTCATGAATGCGCCCAAGGGCTCGGTCTCGACCCATCAGAATGTCACCACTTGCCAGGCCGTCGTCGCCTCTTGCTTCGATTTCTCCGGCAAGCGCAACAAGGTTGTTTACTCCGACATGAACTTTCCCTCGGTGATGTATTTCTGGGAAGCTCAAAAAGCCAGCGGCGCCCGCGTTCACATGGTGAAGACAGACGACGGAATCACCGTCCCGACTGAGCGCCTGCTCGATGCCATCGATGAACAAACCCTGCTGGTTCCAATCTCGCACGTAATCTTCCGCAGCGCCTTCATTCAGGACGCCAAGGCAATCATCGAAAAGGCTCACAGAGTCGGAGCCTACGTCGTGCTCGATACTTTCCAATCGCTGGGCACCGTCCCGGTAGACGTTCAAGCCCTCAACACCGACTTCGCCTGTGGCGGCGTTCTGAAATGGCTCTGCGGCGGCCCCGGCGTGGCATATCTGTACGTGCGTCCAGACCTGGGCAAGAAGCTCGAGCCAAAGTTTACCGGTTGGTTCGCGCATCAGGACTCGATGGCTTTCGAAACCGGGCCGATCCGCTACACCGATCCGCCATTTCGCTTCATGAACGGCACTTCGCACGTACCGTCGCTCGAAGCCTGCCGGCCAGGACTGAAGATCATCACCGAAGTCGGGGTGCAGCGCATCCGCGAAAAATCAAAACGCCAGACTGCCCGCCTGATCGAATTAGTGGAAAGGCACGGCTGGAGAGTCAACAGCCCCCGCAATCCCGACAAACGCGGCGGAACTGTGTCGATCGAAATGCCCGACTCGCAGGAAGTTTGCCGCGAGCTGTTGAAGCGCGAAATCATGGTCGACTGGCGCCCCAAAGCCGGAGTCCGCATGTCCCCGCACTTCTACAACACCGATCAAGAGCTCGAAACCGCAATCACCGCAGTAGAAGAAATTCTGAAGGAACGAACCGTAGCGGTGCGATAAGCCTCGTTGACTGAACCGACGTGGGGACGGGCGCCTCGCGAGCCTGCCCTGAGCAAAGTCGACGGGTCCAGGCCGAGCAAAGCTCCGCAGGCCTTTGGTGGAGAAGCCGGGTTGAAGCCGGTGCCAAACCTAAGACCTCACAGCACCAACTCCCAAGTCTCCGCCACAAGATCCTCATGTCCCCAACTGTCGTGCCGCTTCTGTCCAACTAGTCGAAACCCTGCCTTTTCATAAATGCCCCGCGCAGCCCGAAGATCACTCTGCGTCCACAAGGTAATCTTCTTGTAATCCGCCTGCTGCGCAAAGCGCACGCATTCCTCCACCAACCGCTTTCCGATTCCCAGCCCACGCGCCGTCGGCTCAACCAGAAGCAAGCGCAGTTTCGCCACGGTCTTCGAATGTTTCACGAGGAACACCGAGCCGATAATCTCGCCATCCTTTTCCGCGATCCAGCAACGCTCTCGCTTGGGATCAAAATTCTGAATGAACTTCGCGACGATCTCCGCCACCAGAGCTTCGAAGCGCTCGTCATATCGATATTCCTGGGCGTAAAGCGCTCCGTGCCGGTAAACCACCCAGCCCATATCACCCGGTTGATGAGGCCGAAGAATGTAAGCAGGCTTCCGTACAGATTGCACGGCAAGCAGGTTCTCAATCGTGTGCATTGCATCGATTAAGTGATTTTGCTCCGCCCCAGACAGGCTGCCTAACATTTGGCAGACTTCCTCTCGAGAGCGAGCATCGAGCGGAGCCAGGGCTTTTCTTCCTTGCTCCGTCAGCGACAACAGACTCTGCCGTCCATCGGAGGTGCAACGCTTCTTGTTGAGCCAACGACGTTTATCGAAACCGGTTAGGATCCGGCTTAGGTAGCCTGCGTCCAATCCTAAGTCGTTGCTGAGTTCGCTGGCGGTTGGCTTCTCGCGATGGGCGAGCTCATAAAGCACTCGGACCTCCGTTAAAGAGGCGGCACCCTTGTACGGCTTCTCGCGCAATACGCCGATTTGCCGGGTATAAGAACGGTTGAACCGCCGTACGGCCGCGATGCGTTGATCGAAATGAGCCACTGCAGCAGGAGCTTGGGATGGATGGAATTTTGACATATAGTTGCTTTAGGCAACTATATTAGTTGACCAAGGCATTTAAATCAAGAACGTAGAGCCAACCGCCATGCCACATTACCAACGTAAGCGGCTATCCCCGATTTCTGCTGCGACCCGATTTTCCCCTCCGCTATGCTCGAAACGGCCCATCTGCCTTTTTCCAGGGTGTGAGAACAATCACGTGACCTCACTGCTCGGATTCTTCGCCTACTCAAGAAACGATGGCGTCGCCCTGGCCTTCGTCGGCGCCTTCGCCGGCGTGTACCTGTTCTACCGTGGTTTCCGTCTCTTACAACGCAAACGCCTGATCCTGAACACGCCCGCCTCCAAGATCCGCAGTGCAGCCATGGGCCTGGTGGAGATCAACGGCCTCGCCGTCGGTCCCTATACAATTCTTGCGCCCATCACCGGCGTCCCTTGCTACTACTTCCACACCATCGCGTGGCAATGGCAACAGCGGGGCAAGAACAGCGAATGGGTAAAAGTCGCCGACGAGAGTCTCCACGTTCCCTTCTTTCTGGATGACAACACCGGACGCGTTCTGGTTAACCCCCAGGGCGCTGAAATGGATATCCACCGCGACTTCCACGACGAATTCAGCATCGGCCTCTTCTCCAGCAACTTTGAAATGCCCCCGAACATAGACGATTTTCTCGTCCGCCACGGCGTGTCGACCGATAAGAAAATTAAAATCGACGAATACTGCATCAAGCCGAAGAATTCGCTGTTCGTCCTGGGAACACTGGCCCAGAATCCCGGCCTGACTGTCAGCGCAACCCCGGTTCTCAGCTTGACCGTCGACCCGTCCGCGCTCTCATTACGCATCCCCAATATCTCGAGCTTGTCCGCGGACACCGACGTCAGTACAGCGGGGAAAGTGCTGTTCTCAGCATTCAAGACTGAACCCGCCGGCGTTCATTTAGCCCACCCTCTTGCCCAGGTTTCTGACCCAGCCCAGCAGCAAAAGATCACTGCAGCATTAATGAAGGCGGGCATTACGAATCCAGCCGCCTGGGCAGTCGCTGGAGTGAATCCTTCCGTCGCAGCTCATTCGGCCTCCACTCCAATCGGTGCAGGCGCCGCAGCGGCCGCAGCACCCGAACAATTTGATCTACACCCCCAGGCCGTACTGATGAAGGGCGCGCACGATCCAGCATTCCTCATTTCCTGGCACAGCCAGCGCGACGTGGTCAGTTCGCTAAGCTGGAAATCCACACTGATGATCTGGGGAGGGCCTGCGCTCACGCTCTTGTGTGCCTACATCGTGGCCGCGCACTTCGACTGGCTGTAAGGAGAAAGAAAACTACATGAACACCATCATCTCGCTCGCATTCCTGTTCGCGATCTTCGGTCTGATTGCCTACGTGGTCACAATCTTCAACGGCCTGATCGCCTTGAAGAACGACGTCGCCAAGGCCTGGGCCAACATCGACATCCTGCTCAAGCAGCGCCACGACGAACTCTCCAAGCTGCTCGACGTCTGCAAAGGCTACATGGATTACGAACGCGACACCCTGCAAAAGATCACGCAGGCGCGCAGCCAGTACCGGCAAGCCGTCAGCGTCGACCAAAAAGCGCAAGCTGACCAGAGCATGACGTCGGCGCTGCGCGGCTTCTTTGCCGTGGCCGAAAACTATCCTCAACTCAAGGGGAACGACAATTTCATGCGCCTGCAAGGACGAATCACCGATCTCGAAAGCCAGATCGCCGACCGCCGCGAGTTCTACAACGACTCCGTGAACACCTTCAACATCCGAATTCAGCAGATGCCCGACACTTTCGTAGCCAGCTTTATGAACCTGACCCCGCAACCAATGTTCAAAGTAGAAGAAGCCGACAAAGCCGATGTCCCCATGACCTTCAGTGCCGCCACGTAAATCGCACCCGGAAGCCTGAGGCCTGAAGCCAGTTTCACCAGGTCATTAGCCTTCGCACTGCCGTAACCACCACAACCAAACCTTCTCAATTAGAATTACCCGGTGAGCGATGCTGTTCGCATTGGAATTCTGGGCGACCTCGACCCTAAATCGCGCGGCTACAACGCGATCAATGACGCCCTGCAACACTGTGCCACCAAGCTAAAAATCAAACTCGACTCCCAATGGATCGCGACCCCATCCATCCTAGCCCCCGACGCCAAAAAGTTGCTGGAAAGCTTTGACGGAATCTGGGCCGCGCCCGGCAGCCCCTATAAGAGTTTCGACGGCATGTTGAAAGGAATCGAGTTCGCGCGCCGCCGCGACTGGCCTTTTCTCGGTACCTGCGGAGGCTTTCAGTACGCACTGATCGAGTGCGCCCGCAACGTAGTGGGAATCAAAGACGCGGACACCGCCGAGAACAATTCCGGCTCCAAGAACATCATCATTTACCCGGTGGCCTGCGCGGTCTCGGACCGCAAGAAAGACGCGCCCAAACTCTCCGGCATGGTTCCCGAAATCCGACTGCGCCCCGGATCGTATCTGCAATCTTTCTATATGAACGACACTGCCACGGAAGAGTTCTTCTGCAACTTCGAAGTCAATCCCGAGTACGAATGGGCCGCCATGGAAGCCGGATTCCCTGTCGTCGCTCGCGGCGCCAAGGGTGAAATCCGCGCCATCGAATCGCCCACTCACCGCTTCTACATCGCAACCTTGTATCAGCCCCAGCTCACCTCCAAGCCCGGAAAACCGCATCCCCTAGTACTGGCCTTCGTGCAGGCCGCGGCGGACTGGGGAAGAAAAAAACTGGACGACAGCGTCCTGGAGTAAGGTTCACCACAGAGTCACAGAGAATTCCTCTTTTTCGATTTCTCTGTGACTCCGTGTCTCTGTGGTAAAAATCGTCTTTAAGATTTGGGTCATCATATGGAGATATTTCACCAATGAACGACGACCCCACCAGCTCCATCCGCCAAAGCTACGATCGCCTCGCCGAAGAGTACACCCGCCGCATCGCCGACGAACTCAGGCACAAGCCCCTCGACCGTGAACTACTCGACCGCTTCGCCAAACAGACCAAAGGACGAGGCGAAGTATGCGACATGGGTTGCGGCCCCGGTCACGTCGCTCGCTATCTACGCGACGCCGGCGCATCCGTCTTCGGCCTCGATCTTTCCCCCGTCATGCTGGAGCAAGCCCGAAAGCTGAACCCCGACATTCCCTTTCGCGAAGGCAACATGCTGGCACTCGACATCCCCGACGGATCTCTCGCTGGCATTGCCGCCTTTTATGCCATCGTGAATATTCCCAAGCCGTCGCTGCCCGCGGTCTTCCGCGAATTGCAACGGGTGCTACAACCAGGTGGGCTTCTGCTTCTCGCGTTTCACACTGGAAACGAGATGCTTCACGAGGATGAGCTGTGGGGCCAGAAGATCTCCATGGATTTCTTTCTTCTCCCACCCACAGAAATCAAGATAGATCTCGAAACCGCGGGCTTCACCATCGAAGACATAGTCGAACGCGACCCCTATCCCGATGTCGAGTATCCGAGCCGGCGAGCATACATCTTTGCCCGAAGGCCATGATTCGCATCAGACCGCGACCAATTCAAACGCGGGATAAGTCTGCACCAGCGTGGCAAACGCCTGAACCGGCGAACCCGCTTCCACCGGAAAATATCGCTGCACCTCACGCTTGAAATTATCCAGATAAGCTTTCAAAATCTCCGGCTTGTCCGCATCCGGAATCGCCCGCAGCCGAAACCGTTGCTGCGTCCTCCCCTTCTTTAGCGTGATTTCTCCCGCAGCTTCCGCATTGCGCACCCACTGCGTCCGCCCGCGCGGAGCCACCAGGAACCGCTTGCCCTCGAGTTCCAGCAGATTGATCGGAGTCGAATAAAGCTTCCCGCTCTTTCGCCCCCGCACTTGCAAAAGATAGTTGTAGGAATACCCGAGTCCAAGTCCAACCAGGAATCCGAATACCCGGTTGAAAACGCGCTCGATACCCGTAGGCGCTCGAAATTCACGCAAAGGGGAATTCATATAAGAACACGCGGGGACAGGCGAGAAAAGCTCGACATTTTTCGAGACCACTAAACACAATCCGATCGAACCGCCGCCGATGCAATAACGACAACCTACAACCAAGAAACAGGCCCGATCCCATCGGGCCTGTTCCACTCGAATCTCACTGGTTAAGAGCTGCCAAGCTGAGCCGCCAACCTGCACCCCGCTAGTAATCCAGGTCGTCCTCAGGAAGCACCGGATCTACGGTAGCGCTGTTCGAAGCGGTGCCCGTGAAGCCCAGAACGCTCGTACCTCCGAAAACGGTGTACTTGATCTTGCTGCCCGGTCCGCCAGCAGTCTTGGCCGCAGTCAGTTTCTGTGGTGACGGCGAAAAGACACCGGGGTGCTTCAACACCGCAGTCGTCCAGCTGCCCGCCTTCAAATAGCTCGTATCGGTGACCATCAAACTGACTCCGTCCACCTTACCCGCAATGATGAAGGTCAAAGTGTCCGCCGTGCTCGTCAGATTGATGACCATCTTGGATGGCGATTTAGTCGAGAACTTATTGCTTCCCGCAGTTACCGTAATGGCGCCCGCCGGAAGTGTATAGGTAGCTGAGGTGGCGGTGTGTTTCGTGGGATTCAGCGACTCGCTGGCCAGGATCTTGACCGTGCCGGTTTGCCCATCTAAGCCGAGAGGATCGGTGCCTGACAGGATCGGGCCGATCGTCCCCTTGATCGTAATAGTGAGAGTGTGGGTTGCTGGGTTGACTTTTCCAATTTCTATCGACTGCGCCCAGGCAGTGCAAGCAAGCACGCTTAAGGCGACAATTAAGGCGGACGTGCCCAACATCTTGGAAAGCATTGGGATCTCCTTCTTAGGCAGGCACAGAACGGGGCCACTCAGTGCGAGCGTACGAACGCTACCACGGATGTCCCTGAGGACTCAACCGAAAAACGACGAATGCCCAGATTTCTTGTCAAGCCCCGGAATGAGCGTAATTCCTCCCAAACCGCTCATTCCATTCCAAATATATTTTTCAAAAAATGGCGGGTTTACCCTGTCCATCCTGTCATACTGGTATTAGGTACTTCGGAATTGAGAACCGGGAACCAGGAACTGACTACTGGTTTCCAAAACGTGAGTTTGACACGACAGGAAATGCGGTACAGACGTAAGTCCTTTAGAGGAGATATTTTAGGGGATATCTCGACGTCCCTCAAGAAGTTTTACGTGTTTTCAAGTATTTACGTGTTCAAAGTAGCAAGGTTGGAGGGGTATCCCATCCGTAAGTCCTTTAGAAGGGATATTTTACGAGGGTATCTCGTTACGACGACCTTTGTTTTGATGGACTTAGACGGAAAACTCATTTTTCGACCTATATATCATTTATTAACATGGTAACTGTAATACAAGTTTGATAACTAAAGAGTAATCATCGCAGAACGGTAGCCGGCTATGCGACTTGTCACCTTCGAAGATCCCGCGCAGCGCCGCCGCATTGGCGCCGTGACCGGCGACGCCCGCTTCGTCGACCTGCACTCCGCCTGTTCTCTTTACTTGCGAGACGTCGAGAACGAAAGCGCCTTTGAGCGCCTCTCCGACGCCCTGGTCCCGCCCAACATGCTCGCTCTATTCGAGGGCGGCGACACCAGCCTCGAAGCCGCGCACAAAGCCTTCGACCACGCGTTGCGCAACGACGGCGCTAAAGGACCCAGCGGTGAGACCGTCTTCTATTCCGCCGGCGAGATCAAGCTCAAAGCTCCAATCATTCCACGAAAGTTCTTTCACACCGCCGGCAACTTCCGCGAGCACCACGAAGAGGCCACCAAAGCCGGATTCTCGCACCCCGTAATGCCGTGGATCGTCTTCTTTCAAAATGTAGACGCTATCATCGGCCACGACGAGCCTGTGATTTATCCCGAACATTTGACCAACGAACTGGATTACGAATTGGAACTCGCTGTTGTTCTGAAAAACGGCGGCAAGCATTTTTCCCCGGAAGAAGCAGTCGAACGCATCGGCGGCTATGTCATTTTCAACGACATCACCGCCCGCGACATCCAGCGCCGTGAAATGAAGTCCGGCGTGTTCAGCTTCTGCAAGGGCATCGACACTTTTTGCCCCCTGGGTCCCTGGATCGTGACCGCCGACGAAATTCCCAACCCGCACAATCTGGCCATGGAGTTGCGCGTCAACGGAGAGTCGCGGCAAGTTTCACATTCCAGCAAAATGTCGGTGAAGATCCCCGAGATCCTCTCGCACTATTCGCCCATGGGCTACAGCGCGGGCGACGTTGTTTCCACCGGCACAGTCTCCGGCGTAGCGGCTTTCAGTGGCGTTCCGAAAGCCTGGTACCTGAAGCCCGGTGATGTAATGGAATGCGAAATCGAAAACATCGGCATCCTGCGAAACCGGGTGATCTCCTGGCAAGAAGCCTACGGCAAAAAGCCAAAGGCCCTGAACACGCAGGAAGCACTGAAGTAAGGATTGACAGATGGGTTATCTAGAAAACTGAGAAATGGGGCGTTGAAATTGCTAACCCGATTTCTCAATTTCCCAATGTTTTCTCTGTGTCTCTGTGACTCTGTGGTGAGCCAAAAAATGACAACAAATTCAAAAATCTGGGTAAGCGACCTCAACGCACGCCCCGAAATCCGCGCCGCGTTCCCGCGCAACAAAATTCGCTTCTACGACACCACCCTTCGCGACGGCGAGCAAACTGTCGGCGTCGTCCTCTCACCCGAACAAAAACTGCAGATCGCCCGTAAGCTGGACGAGCTAGGCGTAAGCCGGATCGAAGCCGGATTCCCCCGCGTCTCCGTCGATGACGCAGAAGCCATTCAACTCATGCAGAAAGCAAACCTGAAGGCCGAACTATGGGGCTTTTCCCGTGCAGTGAAGGGTGACATCGAAGAATTAGTACGCTTAGATCTGCGAGCCTCGGTTATCGAAGCCCCAACCAGCGATATCAAGCTGAAAGCCTACGGCATGACCCGCGAAGACGTGTTGCGGCGGGTCGTAGACGCAATGTCCATCGCCAGGCAAAACGGAATCACAACCGCTTTTTTCGCAGTCGACGGCACCCGCACCGAACTCGACTTTCTAAAAAGAATTTATCTCGCCGCTCTCGAAGCCGGCGCCTCCGAAATCGTAGTCGTGGACACCATCGGCGCCTGCGGCCCCGAAGCTGTCGAGTTTCTGGTTCGCGAAGTGTGCGACTGGGTCGGGCCGGGTGTGCCCGTTCACTTCCACGGGCACAATGACTTCGGCATGGCCACCGCCTGCGCCATCGCCGCAGTCCGCGGCGGGGCTAGCTGGATTCAGGGAACGATCAACGGCATGGGCGAGCGCGCCGGCAACGCCGACATCTGTGAGATCGCTCTCGCGTTGCGTTGCCTCTATGACGTTCCGGTCGACTTGGATTTGACGAAAGTACGTGAGGTTTCTGAGGTCGTGTGCGAGGCCGCCGCATACACACTCGATGCATGGAAGCCTCTGGTTGGAGAAAATCTGTTTACCCGCGAAAGCGGCGCCGTCGCCACCCAGTTCCACATCCCCGAAGCCATCGAGCCGTATTCCGCAGAACTGGTGAACGCCCGTCGAACTATCGTGCTGGGAAAAAAGAGTGGGCCAGACAGCATCGATCTCAAGTGCAAAGAACTCGGCCTGACCATAGCCCCTGAGCAGCGTGCACCGATCCTGGCCGAAGTCAAAAAGCGCTCCATAGCCAAACGCGGCCTGCTGACGGACGAAGAATTCAAAGAGATCGTAAGTAAATCCCCGTGAATCCGTGAAAATCCGTGGCTAGTTCTTGAAGTGCGGCAGTACCGCGTCGCCAAATAACTTGGCCTGGCCGGAGCGGTCATCGCCCCAAATTTCCAGCATGATGTGACTGCAACCCGCGTCGCGATATTCCTCGATGCGAGCTATGCATTCTTCCGGGGTCCCTGCAATCGGACAAGCTTTTTGCAGAATATCGTCAGTCACGGCTCTGGCAGCGGCTTTCCGTCCGCCCTTTTCCATGGCGTCAGCAACAGGCCGCAACTCCTCGAAGGTCAGGCCCGCGCATTCGAGGAGCACGTCGGCCGAGCCTTTGATGTTCTGCACCTTGTTAGCGAGGTACATCGCCGCCTGCTCGCGCGCGCCTTCTTTGCCCTTCGCCGAATCGCGGTTGATGCTTCCAACGATGACGGACCCGAGCACGAGCTGCGATGGATCTTTTCCCGCTTTGCGCGCCCCTTCTTCCATGTTCTTGCGCGAGTAACGGACAAACGCCGGTGTGGTGATGCTCGCCGTAAGCAAGCCATCTCCGACTACCCCGGATATTCTCTGCAGCACCGGCCCAGTTCCGGCAATGTAGATCGGCGGAATTCCACGCGGGGTGTGCGCGTCCGGCTTGAGCGGGGGCACGTTCGCTTGAAAAACTTTTCCCTGATACTCGAAAGCACTGCCGGCGAGCACACCCTTGATGATTTCGATACTCTCGCGCATCACGGTGGCCGGGCCAACTTTCTCGCCTTCGCCTTCGCCAATCTCTTTCATGAAAATCTTGGACGCTCCCAGTCCAAGCAGAAAACGATCCCCAGCCAGATCCTGCATCACCCGCGCCTCCATCGCGATCTGTACCGGATGACGCGTGTACGGTGAAATGATGCCCCACCCTAATTGAATACGCCGAGTTTCAGCTGCGATCACCGCCAGTACCGCCGTAGAAGATCGTGCCTCAAACGAATGCTTCCGCCACCAGGGATAAGCCTCCGCAATCCAGAAGGCGTCGAACTCCGCGTCTTCACAGGCCTTCGCCATGGCCACGGTCTCGCGCACCGGCTCCATGCTGAGTTGCAGAACACCGATGTTGAATGGAATAGACATAAGTCTGCTTCTAGCTCCTGGCTTCTGGCTTCACTCCGGATCTTTCCACGAATGTTCCAGCCCTTTGATCAGTTCCCAGAGCGCCTGATTCAACGGAGTCGGCACGCCTGCTTCTTTACCCCAATGCACAATCGCTCCATTCATGAAATCAACTTCCGTCTGCCGCTTGGCGAGCACATCCTGCAGCATGCTCGCCCGATGCTTGCCGGGCGCGTTTGCGCCCTTCTGCACAAGCTGTCGAGGATCGCCGTGTAATTCGATGCCCAGCTCCTTCGCAACTGCCTCACCTTCCGCGATCAGGTCGTTGAAAAGATCTCCCGTCGGCTCAAACCGCGTCGCGGCGCCGTGATGCAACAACGTGAGCGCACCTACGGGATTTGTCGCGGCGTTGAAGATCAGCTTGGTCCACTGCGCGCCCCGAGCGTCTTTCAGTGCGATCGTGTTCATCCCTGAACGCGTCATGAGCCCGGCCAGTTCTTCCACTTTCTCCATCGAGGTATTGGTCTCCTCGAACGGTCCGATCCAGGTGTCGCCTCTTATGTCGTAACCAATATGTCCGGGCGCTATCGGATGCCCTGCTGGAAAGGTCGTGCCTCGAATCACGAATTGCACACGTTCTGCAATAATTTCTTCGTTGCCGACGCCGTTTTGAACTGAACACACCGCGCTCTCACCGTCAAAGATGTGCGCGACCTCAGAGATCGCAACCCGGGTATGAATCGCTTTCGTCGCAACAATGCCGTAATCACATCGCGGCAACTCTTTGGCATCGCTGGTCGCGTTGAGCCGGGCAGTAAAGTCTTCCGCCCCTGAGAGTCGCAGGCCGTTTCGCTGGATGGCGTCGGTGTGTTCTTTCCACACGTCGTACGCCCACACTTCAGCCTCGCCAGCTTTCGCAAGGTGGGCGGCGAACAGGCTTCCGACGGCTCCGCAACCGATGATGCAGATCTTCCTCAAGACTCTGATCGTCTTTCTTTGCCGGAGTAAAACTTCCAGCGCACATCCGCCAGGCATTCGCCTTCCGTCTTGCCGATGCGGTAGGTGTCCTGCGTATAGAGGCACACCTTGCCATCTTTATCCACGACCTGCGGATGCAACGAGAAAATCATGTTCTCCTGCAGTTGCACGTCGCTCTTCGCGCCGATGGCAGGAGACTCCAACATGGTCGTGCCGATGCTGTGCCCAGACAGATGGCCGAGGGCAAATCCATACCTGGCAAAAGTTTCAGCGACGACGCGATGAACGCTGCTGGCCAATTCGCCCGCGCGCATCAGCTTGCGCGCCGCTTCGAGAGCCTGCGGATATGCATCGGCCATAGCCTTCGTTCGCGGACTCAGCTTGCCTCGAATCAGCGGACGCGAAAATTCAACCCAGTACCCTCCGGCTCCGGTGATCTCTAGAGAATAGAGCAGCAGGTCGTCGACCGCGGTCACGCGATGTCCTGGGACCTTGAACGACGCCTCCGCCTCGCCATGCGTGCCAGAAAGAAGAATATTCATCATGCGTGGACCCGCGCCGCGGGCAAAGAATCGTTCCACAGCCGGCGCCATAATTTCCGCTTCGGTCTTGCCCGGCTCGTAGGCCGCCACCAGAGCCCAGAATCCGTCGACGATGATATCCATCGCGTCGCGCACCTCGGCGAGTTCTTCTTCGCTCTTGACTGCGCGCGCCATGTCGAACTCGAAATCGAACGGAACCATTTCAAACGGACCGTTTGCAAGTTCGCGGTAATCGCGCACGGCCATGATGAAATTCATGCCATAAACGCCGACTCGCTTCCATCCGAGTTCCCGTGCCCGCTCAGAGATCCACTGTCCGGGAACATCGGGCCACACATGCTCTTTCACCCACGGTTTGATTTTGTCGCCGATCCAACGGGCCTCGCGCGGAAACACTAAGGTGGGTTCGCCTTCGAGCGGCAGCACTGCGTAGACGTAGCGATGCACAATTTCAAAACCGGAGACGTACAAGACCGCGCCTTCGAAACCCGCATATTGATTGCCGCAGACGATGAGCGCGTCGAGACCCGCACGTTGCATGGCAGCGCGGATGTTTTTGTAGCGACGATCGATTTCGAATTGGCTTGGCAATGGCTTTCTCGGAACGGAGTCCCTCTACTGCACGCCACAAAGTTCAGCAGCCGTCAGCGCGTAAATCTTCGTGATATCCACTAGCGTTTTGATTTTGACTTTCTCGCCTTCGGCATCGCGCGGACCGCTGGACGGACCGTAATTCACCGTCTCGATCCCGTAACGCGTCATCACCGAAGCATCAGAGCACCACAGCACCACATCGCGCTTGGGAGCTTCGCCCATCACGCGCTGGTGATTCATCTCGATCGCCCGCACCATCGCATGGTCCGGTGCGATCGTAGCGCCGGGCACCGAGACGTAGGTCTCAAACTCCAGACCATAATCCGGATAACGCCGTTTCAAATCGAGGAAGAGTGACTTGGCCGCGCGTCGCGCTCCCTGCATGGACATATGTGGCGGCACGCGCAGATCGAGGAATAACTCAGCACGCTCGGGAGTGCGGCTGACGCGCCAGGGTTGTCCGCCGCGGATGCAGCCGAGATTGGCAACACCTTTGTGCCCTCGATACGTATTTTTCTGCTCCCAACCTTTCATCCATTTCAATACCACTCCAAGCACATCATAGAGACGCCGGATCGAGTTGCGCTCCGCGCGTCCCTCGGCGAACGCGGTATGGACATACATTCCCGAGACCGAAAGGCGCACCCACAGGGAGCCGTAGTGTTCGAGAATGATTTGCATGTCCGTGGGTTCGCCCAGGATGCAAACGTCAGGCAGGACTCCGTGGTTCACGAGGTAATGCGTGCCCACACCGTAGCCGCGGTACTCGCGGCCGCGAAATTCCTTCCACTGTGTCTTCTCGATTTCACCCGCAACGGCGGCGAGGATGACATCGCCCTGAAGTTTTACTCCCGCGCGTTGCAGCGCCTTCACTGCATGGGTATAGCAAACCAGCGCGCCCTTCATGTTGTAGATGCCGAGGCCGTAAATCATCCCGTCTTTGATCACGGCGTTCGGCTTATATCCAATTCCGGTGAGGAATTCTTCCTGGCCAGTGTTCGATGTGTCCATGTGGCCGTTGAACATCAGGCAGCGGCCGGTGCCAGTGCCTTCCCAGCGCGCGATTACGTTGGCACGGCCTTCCTCGACTTCTTGCCAGGTAACGTCGAGGCGCATGGCGCCCCACGCGGCGCGCATGTGCTCGGCCATTTTGGCTTCGTCCCCGGTGGCGCTTGGAATATTGATGACATCGCAGCACATGGCCACGATTTCTTCTTCCTTCACCCCGGCGAGAATTTTCTCAACCAGTTTCGGGTTGAGTCTCGACGTCATGCCTTTGCTTGATTTGGCCACAGTTCTCGTTTCTTAGTGTTGCTCTGCCAGCCGAAAGTCATCCGGATAGCTGCACAGCTTTTCGTTGCCGTCATCGGTAATCAGAAAATTGTCTTCGAGTCGCAGGCCGCCGCCGCCCGGCCAATAAATTCCCGGTTCGATGGCCAGGACCATCCCTTTGGCGATCGTGCCCTTGCCGGCCTGATGCGCGTAGGGGAATTCATGCGCGCGTGCGCCCACGCCGTGGCAGATCGGATGCGAAGGCTGTCCGGGATAGCCGCCTTCCGCGATGCGCGCGCGAATGAGACGATCGAGCTCCGGAAAGTCAGCACCATCGCGCGCATAAGCGATCGCCTCATTGAAAACTTTTAGGAGCAGATCCAGCAGCTTGTGATATTCGGGCGTCAGTTCGCCAGGACATGCATTCTTGGTGAGGTCAGTCCAATAACCGTCTACGCACACCCAGATTTCGAAAAGGGTGGGCTCGTTCTTTTGAATCGGGCGGTCGCCGGTTGCGGTGAAGGTGGCGATTCCCTTTCCGGACCAGACCAGAGTGAATGCGCGCGCCATCTCTACTTTCCGTTTGTATCCCACGCCGAGTCCGTGCACGAAGCCTTCGTACATGCCGCCCACTTCGCTTTCCTTCATACCCGGGCGCATGTGGTCACGGGTGTATTCCATCGCCAGCGCGGCCAGTTCATTGGCCAGCCGCATGCGCTCGATTTCCTGCGGGGTCTTGATGGCGCGAGCCTCGTTCAGGAGCGGCGTGGCGTCAACCACTCGGCCAGCGACTTCGCCGAAAGCGTCGAAGTACATCAGCGTCGGGGTCGTGGGCTCGCCCACCATGCGGTCCGCAGACTGCGTACCCATGTTCAGTTCGACGGCAACTTTGTCGGTGAGGCCGCGCTCCTTCAGCACCTTCAACACCAGGTCGAGAGCGCGATACTGCGGCGGGCGAGGATCAGTTTCGTGATAGCTCTTGAAAAAACGAATGTCCTTTGTCCAGGAATTGCGCTCGGCGTCCGCCTGTTGCGGCTCCAAGGCAATGAGCGTCGCTTCGCCTTCGCGAGGGAAAACCGCGGCGTCATATCCTTTCATGCACCAGTAGTTCGTGAGATACACAAGATTATCCGGCGCACGCACGACCAACGCGGTTACCTCCTGATCTTTCATCAGGGCGCGGACACGATTTAATTTCGCTTCATCAATTGGCCAAGACATTGTTCTATCCCGAGAAGTTGCCAGCAACGTTTCTACAGTTCGACTGGACGATTTTCATCCTTGAACGTCCATGACGCTTCTTTGCCCTTGATCAGACGGTAGACGGCAGTGTGCAGCGGCGCCGGCACGCCCACACGCTCCGCTTCGCGCGCAATAGCGCCGCTCAGGAAATCGACCTCGGTCGATAACTGATGTCGAACGTCGTACAGCATCGACGGGGGATGATTGGTCACGGCGCCGATCTTATTCATTTCCCACGGATCTTCGTGGAGCTGTATGCCCGCTGCCTTCGCCACCTGTTTCCCTTCTTCAATCAATTCGTGCAATAGGTGTCCGAGACCGGAGAACTGCGATTCGTCTGCGAAATGCGGCGAATGCGGCAATCCAGATAGCGCAGACACTCCGTTGACCGAAGCATTGAAGATCAGCTTCGACCACTGGGCGGGACGCGCATCGTGCAACGCCTCCGCCTTCAGGCCGCCAGCTTTGAGCAGGTCGGCGGCTTCTTTCACGAGCGCATACGCGGTTTGGCGCGGCTCGAACGGGCCGATCCATGTTGCGGTATCGAGCTCTAATTGCACATGCGTGTCGCTATGCTTTGTGCCGCTCATAAAAGTTGTGCCTCGAATGACCTGTCCGCGCGTGTGAGCCGCGATAATCTCTTCGCTGCCAAGCCCGTTCTGCGCCGAGATCACAGCACCCTGATTGAAACGGTCACCGACCAACGCGATCGAGTCCTTTACCTGGGTGGCTTTTGTTGCCACAATGCCGAGATCGCAATCGGGAAGCTGATCCGGTTGCGATGTTGCCTTGAGCGACACATGAAACTCACGCTTTCCCGAGACTCGCAGACCTTCGCGGTTGAGAGCTCGGGCGTGATCTTCGCGACGGACGAAGGCCCATACCTCCGCAACCCGCGCCAGGTGCGCCGCGTACAGGCTGCCAATGGCGCCACATCCGACGATGCAAACACGCTTCATGCAAAGGTCGTCATTCTCCCAGAAACGCGGGCGAGGGCGCCCGCGCCACACTCGCTTACCACCTTTCTACTTTCACCAGCTTCTCGGCCTGACAGATCTCTTTTCCCACCATCGCCCGGAACAAACTGTCGGCGTTGTTGAACGAGTCGTCGATCATGATGCCGCTGGCGAACAGCGCGTCCTGCAGAGCCGCCGAAATCGTGTGGATGGGAGCAGCCCCGCCCTCGCCCATCCCTTTAGCTCCGCTGTAGCTGTGCGGCGACGGAGTTTCGATGTGATCGTATTTCACTTTCGGCATGTTCATCGCCGTGATGGGTGTGTAGTCGCTGAAGGTGCTGGTGAGCATGTTGCCGACAGCATCGTACACGCAATTTTCCATGAGGGCCGCGCCGATGCCGTGCGCGGTTGCGCCATACACCTGGCCTTCGACGATGGGCGGATTAATCACGGTGCCACAATCATCGACCGCGACGTAGTCGAGAATACGCGGGATGAAAGTGTCGCGCTCGATTTCAATTACTGCAATGTGAAGCTGGGAGGCGTAGGTCAGGGTCAGGCTGCCATATTTTTTCTGCTTGTCCGGCACTTTGAATGGAGCGCGCCAGATGTAGCGGCAGTTCAACGTGAGCTCGTACAACTCGGGCGGAAGAACAGCGCTGTTCACGTTGACGATGTTAGCAAGTCCCCAATAGTTGACGGACTTTCCTTTGCTGGTAGCGCGAATCTCCGGGCCCTGCTCGCCCGTCCCGAACTCGAGGTCGTCTTCTTTGGTTTCGAGAAGGAAGGCAGCCAGGCGGCTCATTTCTTTTTTCAGTTTCTGCGCCGCTCCGTGAACCGCGGAGAGCCCTGAAACGGCAAACTGGCTGGCGTACGTTCCGGAAAACCCGGTGTGCACGTTGCGTTCGGTGTCGAAGCCGGTTCGCACGGTGATGCGATCGGGATGAATATTCAAGACGTCGGCCACGACCTGAGCGGCGGTGGTCTCGTGTCCCTGGCCTTGCGGACAGGAACCGACCGAGACTACGACTTCACCGTAAATATCCAACTTGCAGTTGGCTCCTTGTGAGTTGCCAGAAAAAGGCGCGCCGGGGTTTACGATCTGCGACTGGCCAAAATTGTTGGTGCCCGAGTCGAGCGTGGTGCCGATGCCAATTCCGATGAGTCGGCCTTCCTTGCGTGCCGCACCCTGTTTGTTTTTCCATTCCTCCCAGCCGATGCGCTCTTTTGCCACTTGCAACATTTTGGGATAGTTGCCTGAATCGTAGACGCAACCGTTCGGAGTCGTGTAGGGAAATTCTTCCGGACGAATGTAGTTGCGCAAGCGAATCTCATCAGCCGGTATACCTAACTCGTGTCCGCAGATGTCGACCACGCGCTCCAGGAACCAGAGGTGCTGCATGCGCGAGTATCCGCGATTGGGGCCGACCGGGCATTTATTTGTAACCGCTTGCGTGAAATCGATGCGCGCATTCTTGAAGCGATAAACGCCGGGAAACACCTGCGACCAGATCACGCATCCCAGGGGCTCGTAGCGTGGGTATGCGCCGCAATCATCGATATGGCGCGATTCCAGCGCCGTAATGACGCCGTTCTTATCGAGGGCAACTCGCGTGTCGCGGAAGGTCCGCTCGTTGCCGTGGGCGCTCGAAGTAATGTGCTCCGTGCGGGTCTCGACCCACTTCACCGGCCGTCCGCCGGCTTTCTTTGAGGCCAGCGCGCACACCGCCATTTGCGGATAGCTCGTAATCTTGATACCAAAGCTGCCGCCAATATCGGATGTCTCCACGCGTATGCGGTCGATGTGAACGCCAAGGTGCGCTGAAAGAAATTGAATGGCGAACGAAGGAAACGAGTTGTTGCACTCGTAGTAAATTCGATCGTCCTTCGGATTCCACTGCGCAATGACCACGTTATTCTCCAGCGGCGTGCTGGAAAAGCGATGGAAATGCATGCGATCGATGTTGACGACGTAGGCGGCCTCGCGGAAGGCTTGGTCGACATCTCCGTATTCGAAGACTCCATTCCAGACACGATTGGTGCCAGCTTCGTCGTGCAGGATGCTCATATCCGTCAGGGCTTCTTCTGCATCGACCACCGGATCGAGCGCTTCATACTCGATCTGCACCAACTCCGCAGCGTCATCGGCAAGGCTGGGCGATTCGGCTACCACGGCCACGACCGGCTCTCCCTGATAGCGCACTTTGGAGACAGCCAATGGATAATCTTTGATTCGTGCGCAGGGATCCGGCCCGATTTCGATGAATGGCTGCGTTTGTGCCGCAATCTCTGGGCCCGTAAGCGCACAGATAACGCCCGCGAGATTCTCGGCGGCCGAGATGTCGACGCTCATGATCTTCGCGTGAGCATAGGGCGAGCGCACGAATTTCAGATACAACATTTCGCGCAGCTTGATGTCGTCGGCAAACTTGCCCCGTCCGCGCAGCAGCCGGTTCTCTTCCTTGCGGGGAAGCGCTTGGCCGACCCAGTTCGGAGTACCGTCTTTCTTGGTCGTGCTCACGCCGATCTCCTCATCGCAACGCGGCCTGCAATCCATCAATCAACTTCTGAACCTGTTTTTTTCCCAACGGCTCAAGCAGCCCACCAGCCATGGACGTCAAGCGACCGAAGATCTGCGCCTCGCCCTGCCAAGCCACTTTTGTGCCGCCGTCGCCGTCGAGCGGCGAGAGATCAAAGCCCGCCGTCAGCGCAACATTACCTCCGGCCACGCTTCCTTGCCCCTTGTATTGCGCGCCTTTCGGACGTTCGGCCTGGGCCAATTCCATTTTCACTTCCGCAACACCCTTGATGTAAGAGATGCCGACGTTCACCTTCACCGTAAAATGAGTCGCGTCCTGTACTGATAGGCCCTGAAAGTCAGGCAGCAGCGCCGCGAACTTGTTCGGGTCGACGAGAAAGTCATGAACTTCTTCCGGCGTACGCTTGACTTCAAAGTCGCCGGCAAACTTGATGGCCATGCTTCAAGCACCTTTCATGTTCTGCGCAGCGGTTTGAATTGCTTTCAGAATATTCTGGTATCCAGTGCAGCGGCAGGTGTTGCCTGCGATCGCTTTGCGCATTTCTTTGTCGGTCGGCTGCGTGTTTCGCGATAGCAGTTGCAAGGCAGACAGCATAAGCCCCGGCGTACAGTACCCACACTGCAGTCCGTAGCAATCGCCAAAAGCCTTTTGGATGGGATGAAGCTCACCGTCTTTTTCCAGGCCTTCAACCGTCAGAATTTCTGCACCGTCCGCCTGTACCGCGAATATGGTGCATGACTTCACCGCTGCGCCGTTCATCAGCACGGTGCATGCGCCGCAGTAAGTTGTGTCGCAGCCCACATGGGTCCCGGTGAGATCGAGATCTTCGCGCAACAACTCGACCAGCAGCTTGCGCGGCTCAACCGTCCGCGAATGCGACTTGCCATTGACCTTGAGCTGAATCGAAATGTTTTCAATGCTGTCAGACATAAAAGCTGTCAGGCATAAATGTGGCCCACCTCAACCTGCTCGCCGCGAGCCCGGCGAACCGCGATCTCAATCGCGCGCTTCACCAGGGCACCGACGAGAGTGCGTTTGTAATCGGCTGAACCGCGCATATCGGATTGCGGATCGGCTGCGATCCGAGACGCTTCCACCGCGCGCGCGATTGTCTTCTCGGCAAGCTTCTGCCCCTTCAAAGCAGTTTCGGCATCCTTCGCTCTGATCGCGGTCAAGCCAACACAACCAAGGGCGATCGCCGCATCCTGACAAACATCGCCGTCCATCGTGAGTTGCACCGCAGCACTCGCCGTTGGATAGACCGGCGCGGAACGCTTGAACGCGAGGTAAGCGCCGCCGCTTCCCTTAGGCGGAATTTTCACCGCTATCTCGCTGACTAATTCGTCATGAGCCAGGGCCGTAGTGTATGCGTCTTTGATAAAGTCCGTCAGGCTGACGGTGCGCTCGCCGGCTGTTCGCAGGCAGCGAACTTCAGCAGTAAGCGTGAAAAGCACCGTCGCCCAATCACCACTGGGATCAGCCTCGGCAAGCGAACCGCCAATCGTGCCGCGATTGCGCACCTGAACATCCGCAATGCCGGTAGCGCAGTCGTGGAGGATCGGAATCCTTCGGACCGCAGCGGATGCCTCGATTTCCGCATGCCGGGTCAGCGCACCGAAGCGAACGGTGTCATTGTCATCCTTAATGTAGGACGTGCCTGAAATAAAATTCAGATCCACGAGGTGAGCCGGATTGGCAAAGCGCAGCTTCATGAGCGGAATAAGGCTCTGGCCACCTGCCAGCAGCTTCGCATCGTCTCCAAGCTGGGCAAGCATGTTTGCCGCTTCCTTTAGAGAACCAGCGCGGTGATAGTGAAACGCTCGCGGATACATCGTTTCTTATCCTTAACTAGTCTTTACCCGCGCGATCATCTTTCGCAGAACGGATTCACGGAACAAAGCGCACGCTGGGCCAATAAGCTTAACAAACGTCTTCCTCTCACGACTACTGGCATCGGAATAACACCGTGAGGAAGCCGGCACAATTCCCTACGCGCGTCCTAACCCTCCGTCCCGATCGTCCGATACCCGCTTCGAAAATACAGCAGCGGATCTCCCTCCCGCACTACCACGTCCTCTACTTCCGCAATGAAAATCGTATGGTCGCCGGCATCCTGCGCGGTATGCAAACGGCACTCCAGATACGCCAGGGCTCCGTGCAAAACCGGGGTACCATGCTTCGTGCGATCAAAGCGGGCTCCGGCCTTCTGCTCGGCTTGGCGGTGATCTGGACTCGGATCGGCATAGTACTCGGAAACGGCGCGTTGGTTCTCGGCCAGAACATTCACTCCAAAACGCTTCCTGGCATGCAGGTGAGCGTGAGTCCGCGCGCGATGATCGACGCAGACCAACACCAGCAATGGATCAAGCGACACGGAAGCGAACGCGTTGGCGGTCATCCCCTGCACCTCGCCCTCGTAGTCGACAGTGATGACCGTAACCCCGGTAGCAAAACTGCCCATGGCCTTACGGAATTCCGCCTGAGTAACACTCATGGAAAACTGGAGTCCCCGCTGGTGATGGAATTCTACGCGTCCCGTCCGTGCAACATTCTGTGACTTTCAAGTTTTATCACGTATCGCATGTTCAGGATTCTTTCTTGTTGTAACCGCATCTCCTTCGAGGCAAACCTAATGTATGATTTCGTGAGCGTGAGTGTAGGCCAAACAGCTTGGACTGAACGGCGGCACCTTAATTCGTGTACGGACGAACTGCGCTCCGGAGTTTCCCTTTCGCGAGCGGGCGCTTGCCAACTGATCCGCTGTACCGACCAGGAACTTCCGGCGTTGCTTTCGGCTGCAATGGAAGCCCGGCAGCGCTTCAAGCCGGGAGTTGTAACCTATTCGCGCAAGGTTTTTATTCCGCTCACGAACCTCTGTCGCGACTACTGTGGCTATTGCACCTTCCGCCGCGATCCGGGCCATGCGGGCGCACACACCATGACTCCGGACGAGGTGTTAGCGGTTGTAAGAGCCGGTGAGAACATGCGATGCACCGAGGCTCTCTTCAGCCTCGGCGATAAACCCGAACTCGCGTTTCCGGAGATGCGCGAAACCCTGCGCGGGCTGGGATACAAATCCACTCTCCATTATCTTGAGGCCATGTGCGAACTGGTACTCCGCGAAACCAGTCTGCTCCCTCATCCGAATCCGGGATTGCTGAGTGCGGAATGGATCGCACGCTTGGCAAAAGTTTCTCCCAGCATGGGCCTGATGCTCGAGACTACGAATGCGTCGCTTCTGGCGCCCGGCGCGGCGCATGACAATGCTCCCGATAAAGTTCCTGTCAAGCGTCTGCACACTATCGAGGAAGCCGGTAAACAAAATGTTCCCTTCACTACGGGCCTGCTCATAGGCATCCGCGAAACTCCTGAAGATCGCGTAGACACGCTGCTCGCGATCCGCGAACTGCATCGCCGCTACGGGCATATTCAGGAAGTAATCGTTCAGAATTTTCGCGCCAAACCCGAGATTCCCATGCGCGACTGGCCCGAGCCTACGCAGGGCGAAATGATGCGAACGATTGCAGTCGCCCGCTTGCTTATGCCGGACGTCAACATTCAGGCACCTCCTAATCTTTCTGCCCCGTACTATGATGAGTTGCTCGATGCCGGGATTAACGATTGGGGAGGAATCTCGCCTTTGACGCCAGATTTCATCAATCCGGAAAAGCCGTGGCCGCACCTGGAACAACTGAAGCTACGGACCGAAGCGAAAGGATATCGTCTGCGTCGGCGGTTGCCGGTTTATCCTGAGTTCGTGTCGGCCGTGACCGCACGGCCCGGCGTGCTTTCCGAAAAAATCAAAGCAGCGGTCGATAGCGAAGGCTACGCGCGGAGGTCCGCATGATCGTCGTGCTCACCGGCGGCACTGGCGGCGCAAAGTTCGTAGAAGGCCTGCGGCAGGTGGCCTCAGCGCGCGAACTCACGTTCATTGTGAACACGGGAGACGATCTGGAGTGGTGGGGACTGTACGTCTCTCCCGACCTGGATTCGATCACCTACGCGATGGCTGGCCTGCTGAGCAAGGAACGCGGCTGGGGAGTAAAGGGTGACACATTCTTTTGTTTGCAGGCCATGGGAGAGCTGGCCGAGCCCATCTGGTTCCATGTTGGAGACCGCGACCTCGCCGTCCATTTATTGCGCTCAAAATATCTCGCGCAAGGCAAGACGCTGACCGAAGCCACGATGGCAATTTGCGGCAAGTTGGCAGTGCAGGCGCAGATCCTGCCGATGAGCAACTCGCGAGTTGAAACCAGGATCGACACGCCGGTTGGCGATCTCAGCTTCCAAGAATATTTTGTGCAGCGGTGGTACCAGGACCCGGTCAAATCGGTTCGTTTCGCCGGAGCCACCGACGCCGAGCCTGCACCCGGCGTGGTCGATTCCATCATGTCGGCCAGTGCCGTGATTCTCGCTCCCAGCAACCCCGCTACCAGCATTGGCCCGATCCTCGCCGTCGCCGACATCCGGGAGGCGTTGCGGCACACTCCAGCCACCGTCGCCGCCATCAGCCCGATTGTTAATGACGCGGCAGTGTCGGGCCCGGCTGGCGCGTTAATGGCGGCGCAAGGACTGCCTGTCTCCATCGCTGGGGTTGCCAAGGCCTACGAGGATTTTCTGGATATTTTGATTGTCGATGTCCGCGATGTTGAAGCGGCCAAGAAATTGGATCGGCCGGGGCTGCGCGTCCACTGCACCAATACCATCATGCGCACCGCGGACGACAAAACCAAGCTGGCGCGAACCGTTCTTGCCCTGCTGAGCGCGGAAAACGCCCGCGCCGCGGAACCGTCATGATCCTTCTCCCCGTGAAAAGCCTGGCTAACGCCAAGCAGCGGCTGGCGTCATTGCTCGATCAGCCGACCCGCACCGAGCTGGCTCAGGCCATGCTTTTCGACGTTCTGGAAACGCTGGGCACATGGGCAAACCGGCCAGAGGTTGGCGTGGTCACTAGCGATTTCTTCGCAATTGAACTGGCCCGGCGATTCGAATTTCAAATCATTCCCGACAATGCAAATCGCAGCGAGACCGATGCCATCGAGATGGCAACGCGGCTCTGCGAGTCTCGTGGTGTAGACAGCACGCTCGTCATTCCTGGCGACATTCCACTGATTCAGGTTGGGGAGCTCGAGCAAATTCTGGAAGCCGCGCCGGCCGAAGGCTCTGTACTTGCTCCAGCCGCCGACGGACGAGGCACAAACGCTGCGTGGCGGCGTCCTGCGGGATTGTTCCCCTTGCGTTTTGGAAACGATAGCTTCAAACCACATCTCGCAGCCGCGCGCGCCGCCCACAAACCGTGTGTGGTTCTATCGCTCCCTGGCATTGCTCTCGACATCGATAACCCTGCCGACCTGCGGCAACTCGCGAAAGCCCCCGGTGAAACCCGCGCTCAACGTATGGCAAGGCAGTGGGACCTCAGCGATTTGTCGTTGGCGGCAAACGAGTAGAGATGATGCTGAAGGATGGTTACGATGGGGCGACGGGCATCCTCGCCCGTCCACGAAAATGACGGCCCTTTCAGAGCTTCGCGTTCTTCCAATCCCTCTTGTCGATGATGTCCATCCGGGCGACTCGATAGCAGACAAACTCCTCCAAGCTCTCAAGCATCTTAAACTCTCGCTGCAAGCAGGCGACATCTTGATCGTAAAACACAAAATCGTATCGAAGGCGGAAGGCCAACTCGTTTCCCTCGACAAAATCAAGCCCTCTGCAAGTTCCCGCACTTGGGCACGGCGTTACAATCTCGACGCCCGAGTAACTGAAGTGGCTCTCGCAGAGAGTAAGCGAGTAGTGCGACGCAAGCGCGGGGTTCTGATCACGGAAACGCGCCACGGCCTGATCTGCGCCAACAGCGGCGTGGACGCTTCGAACGTCGACGGCGGCCGCCATGCGCTTCTGCTCCCGGAAGACCCGGACCGCTCCGCGGCTCAACTCCATCGCGAATTGAAAAAACGGCTGAAACTTTCTATCCCAGTCGTCATCACTGATAGTTTCGGGCGGCCTTGGCGCGAAGGTCTCACCGAGGTTGCGATCGGAGTCGCCGGTATGAAGGCCTTGCACGATTATCGTGGAGATCGCGATCCTCACGGCTACCCCTTGCGCGTCACCATTGAAGCCGTCGCCGATGAACTGGCTTGCGCCGCCGGCCTGGTCTGCGGCAAGCTAGCTCGCACGCCTGCGTGTATCATTCGAGGGTTCCCCTACCGGCCGGGGCCTGGACGAGCTAAAGATCTGATTCGCCCGGCGGCTGCTGATTTGTTTCGCTGATATTGTTTCGCGGAGGACTTATGACGCGCACTCTTGCCCAGGCCGAATTGGAATGCTTTCCCTCAATCGAGTGGTCGGACTTAGCTCCCCGCATCAGCCCTCAGTCGCGCGCCGCGCTCGAGCAAGTGATGGAAACGCTGGACGGCGGCGTGCTCACCCGCGAACAATGCTCGCTGCTCGCAAATGCTGAGGGCGACGATCTCCTCGGCCTGCTCGTTGCCGCCGATGCCTTGCGTCGTGAGTTAGCCGGAAATATTGTCACCTATGTCGTGAACCGAAATATTAATTTCACCAACGTCTGCTTCGTAGGCTGTAAATTCTGCGCCTTCAGCCGCGGCCCGCGTGAATCTGACACCTACTTCCTCAGCCTAGAGCAAGTTGCCCAAAAGGCAACCGAAGCCTGGAAAATCGGTGCCACGGAGGTTTGCATTCAAGGCGGGCTGCCGCACGGCCTGCCTCCGTTTCACTATCGCGACATCCTGCGCGCAGTAAAACAAGCCGTCCCCGGCATGCACATTCACGCTTTTTCACCCATGGAGATTGTTTACGGAGTCGAACTCACCGGCATGCCGCTCGAAGACTACCTGCTCATGCTCCGGGACAACGGCCTCGACACTTTGCCAGGAACGGCCGCCGAAATCCTCGACGACGACGTCCGCTTCGTGCTTTCCCGCAACAAACTTTCCACCGAGCAATGGAAGGATGTCATACGTACCGCCCACGCCTGCGGCATCCGCAGCACCTCCACGCTGATGTACGGACACGTCGAGTCACCCGAGCACTGGGTCAATCAGCTTCTGTTGTTCCGCGAAATCCAGCAGCAAACCGGTGGCTTCACCGAATTTGTCCCGCTCGGATTCGTCCATCAGAATACTTTGCTCTTCCATCAGGGAATTGCACGATCTGGTCCCACGCTTGCCGAACATCTCAAGATCCACGCGCTGGCACGAGTTCTCCTGGCCGGTGCCATTAATAACATTCAGGTGTCGTGGGTGAAACTGAACCGCAATTTGTCGCAGCTGTGCTTGCACGCCGGCGCCAACGACTACGGCGGAACCCTCATGGAAGAAAACATCTCGCGCGAAGCGGGAGCGACGGCCGGACAGTACACCAGCCCGGAAGGTTTTCAAGCCCTGATCCTGGAAGCTGGCCGTATCCCCGCCGAACGCAATACCGTCTACACGCGAATCAATCTCAAGCTGCCGGTCGAAGCACTCACTGCCGAGCAATTGCTCGAACCCGAGTTTGCATAGAAGGATGACAACCATCTCATGAACGCGCCCCGGCCAATCGCGGTTCTCGGAGGCACCGGCCCCGAAGGATTCGGTCTCGCGTTACGCTGGGCGCAAGCCGGTGAGAGCGTGATCATCGGCTCGCGAGATGCCCAGCGTGCCCGGGATTCCGCCGACAAAATCAAACAGAGAGCCTCTGGCGCGAACGTTTCCGGCGACGAAAATACCGCCGCCTGCGGCGCCGCGGACCTGCTGGTGCTCACCATTCCTTTCGAAGGCCACGCCGCTCTGCTCAAGCAACTCAAGCCGGCGATTCGTCCCGGCAGCATCGTAATCGATACCACGGTGCCGCTAGCCGCGAGCGTGGGCGGGCGCGCCACGCGCACACTCGGCGTCTGGCAAGGCTCGGCGGCGCAAGAGACCGCAGAACTCGTGCCCAAAGGTATTTCCGTTGTGGCCGCATTTCACAACATTGGAGCCGAACTGCTGAATGCGGATGGCCCCGTCGACTGCGATGTGATTGTCTGCAGTGATGATCCGAATGCTAGCCAGATCGTTCGCAACCTGGCCAAAAAGATTCCCGGCGTTCGCGCTCTCGACGGCGGCAAACTGGAGAACGCGCGTATCGTCGAGCAAATCACAGCCTTGCTGATCGGCCTCAACATCCGGCACAAAGGCCACTCCGGCATACGTATCACTGGTTTGCCGCCGGCAGCATACGAAGTGGTTATTTAGCGCCGGCATCTTGCCGGCTGATCCGAAGGCATCCTGCCCTCGGAGCAAGCGGCGGGACTCTTGTGAGACAGCGCATGGACGATTCTCCCGACACGCAGCCCGCCATTGAATTCCGCAACGTCTCCTATCGCCTGAATGGCGATGGCAAAGAGGGCCGCGAACTGCTCCACAATCTGAACCTCCAAGTTCAACGCGGAGAAACATTAGTCCTGCTTGGCCGCAGTGGCTCTGGCAAGACCACGACCCTCAAACTTATCAACCATCTCCTCACTCCGAGCGAAGGCGAACTTCGCGTCGACGCGCGTCCGCTTCGCGAGTGGGACGTAATCCGCCTCCGCCGCATGATCGGCTATGTCATCCAGGAGGTCGGGCTGTTCCCCCACTTCACGGTGGCACGCAATATCGGCCTGGTTCCGAAAATTGAGAACTGGCACGCCGATCGAATCGGCAAACGCGTCGAGGAATTATTGCAGCTCGTCGGACTCGATCCCGAGATTGCCTCGCGCTATCCCCGCGAACTTTCCGGCGGCCAGCGACAGCGGGTGGGCGTAGCGCGCGCCCTGGCAGCTGATCCGCCCATCCTCCTAATGGACGAACCCTTCGGCGCCCTCGATCCCATCACCCGCGCCGAACTGCAGCGCGAATTTCTCCAACTGCAGAAGCGCCTCCGCAAAACCGTCGTCTTCGTCACTCACGACTTGCGCGAGGCCTTATTACTCGGCACACGCATCGCGCTGATGGAAGCCGGCCGCGTGGTCACCCTGCAAACGCCTGACCAGTTTCTAGCTTCCAAAGAGCCGCTACCTTGCGCATACAAAGACGCCTTCGGCACCGGCTTG
>DATHPO010000121.1:0-5335 GCA_035483835.1 Terriglobales bacterium | reverse complement strand
CACCTCCGCCTTCAATGCTCATAGTGCTCAGCCGGAATGGCAGAGCCAGTTGAGCGAGACCCATACATTTGGGGCAAACAAGGTAAACAACTTTATCGCCTCACTGCAGTGGTATAGCGCGCTATTCACGATGGTGAACCCGACCGCAGAATTCCAGACGCTGCCTCAGACGGTCTTTCTCGGCGACAATTCACTATTCCCTCTGAACAACGACGGTACCGCCTTTCCTCAGGGCCGGAATGTGACCCAGTACGGACTTGTGGACGACTTCAGTTGGACTCGCGGGAAACACAGTTTTCGCTTCGGAATTAACTTCCGTCGTGACGATGTGAGCGATCACAATTTCACAGGTGTGATTCCCTTTGCTCAGGAAGTTTCGTTGAACGACTTCGCGTTTGGAGGCGTTGCGCCTTCCAACACCAGCGTGGGGAATTTGGTGGCTCAGAATTTCCCAGTCAATACGAATGTACCGATAGCGCTCTATCAACTGGGATGGTATGCATCGGACGAGGTCAAGGTCACTCCCAACTTGAAACTCACGCTGAGTATGCGCTTTGACCATTTGTCTAATCCAGTCTGCCAGACCAATTGCTTCCAAAGCCTGTCAGCTCCGTTTCAAGACCTGAATCGCACGGCCCCTGTGAATCAAGCGTTGAGCACGGGTTTGAAAACCGCATTTCCCTCCGTCACGCCCGTCGTGTATGAGCCGAAGGTCGGCTTCGCATGGTCGCCGTTTGGTGCCAAGAACACGGTCGTCCGCGGGGGATTCGGCATTTTCAGCGATGCTATTCCGACCGGTGCGATTGATGACATCCTGACCAACGCGCCGAATGATCCGTCGTTCGTGCTTTTTAATGGTGCGCTCTCGCCCGCAGCGGCAGGGAGCCTGAACGGGCAAGCGATCGCTGCCAACGCCGCTTTCCGCGCCAACTTTGCCAGCGGTGGTGCGGTTCCCCCCTTCAACTTCTTTAATCCTGGCAAAGTGCAGATTCCGCGTTATTACGAATGGGACCTGGAAATACAGCAGGAGGTGGGTTGGCACACCACGGTGAGCGCAAAGTATGTCGGCAATCACGGTGAGCACGAGGAAATCACGAATCCAGCCTTGAACGCGTTCAGTCCAACGGGCGCTGCATTCGGGGGTCTGCCGTTGACCATTCCCGACGCGCGATTCGGAGTAGTTGCCCAAACTCAAAACGTCGGTAACTCAAACTACAACGGCCTTACGCTGACTGCCGAGCACAACTTTACTGGAGGATTCCAGTTCCAGGCGTCCTATACGTATAGCCACGCTCTGGATGAAATCTCCAACAGCTCCTTGAACCCGTTCGGCGTGAACGCCAACGGCAACGTGGATGTTGTGACACCCCTGAATCCGTTCAATATCGCGCAGCTTAACTATGGCAATGCCGACTATGATGTCCGTCAGTCGTTCGTCATGAACTACGTTTGGAGTGACGCTTTCCGTCATCTGACGAGTCGGGGTCCGGACGCTCTAGTGAAGGGGTGGACATTCTCCGGAACGATCTTCAAACACACGGGGTTCCCGTATTCGATCTGGAGCAGCAACGCGACAGCCACGCTACAAGGGAGCTTGTTCGGCAGTACAAGTCCTGCCACAACCACCGCGGTACTCGCCAATGTCGTGGGCTCTCCTAACATCAACTGCGGTAGCTCCGCTGCGCAGTTGGTGAACGGGTTGCCCAATCCGTGCTACAGCGCTGCCAATTTCGCTGACCCAACAAATGATTTCGGGACCCAGATCCGTAACCAGTTTCGTGGACCAGGTTACTTCGACACTGACTTCGGCGTGGAGAAGGCTTTTGCGGTACCGAAGTGGGAGGGCGCGCAGTTCTCGATTGGCGCAAGGTTCTTTAATCTCTTCAATCATCCGAACTTTGCCTTCCCCAACACAAATGCGGATAGCGGCCAATTCGGACAAATCACCCAGACCGTCAGTCAGCCGACGACTATTTATGGCGCCGGTCTGGGGGCGGACGCGTCACCAAGAGTAATCGAGTTGCAAGGGAAGTTCGTCTTCTAGTCAGCAATCAGAGTCGCGGCCTCACTGAGGCCGCCTTCGTTTATATGAGGCTGCTTCGGTAGATGGAGAACAAATGAGGACGAGTTTGCCAGAGATTTGTCGGAGGTCTCTTGTGCATCATTCATGCTGCGAGTTACAGGCGGACGCAATCGTCGTCTAATTTCCAAGAAGGGTCAATATCTTGACACGCTTGTTACACAGATTGAGCCACGTCGAGCATCTATTCCGACGATCAAAGCGAACTGGGCTTTCACCACGCTAACAATTGCAAACAATGCAAGCGGCACGGAAAGTACCGTGTACTACGCCGAAAACACCATAGCTCCCGGTACTAGCGGCAACGACCAGTATGTGGATTTATGAATGTGACCTCGAATGACAATTCCTGCACGTTGACAGAATCGCCGAAGTCGAACGCCAAAATGCAACCAAAGAGTGCCGACTTCGGGGACTATGGCTACGCGGCCGCGTCGGGCGTTCTAGCCCGCTGACTTGAGACCTGGGCGCGGCTGCTCCCCCGCGCACTTCCCTTACGGTTTCGCCGTCGAGACTCACGGCTGCGGCGAGTGCCGCTCCGGCAGCGGCAAACATGGAAGGCAACCGCGAGTAGACGACGGTACGAGGTCTGAGTGACGACCACAATAAAGATCTGAAGAGTCTATTCAAAAGTCTGCAATATCCGCCAGCGTCCAAGTCCTGGTCCCCTGCGCGGCAAACAGAAAACAAACTATGGTGATCCTACGGCGAAAGTCGAGCTCGAGGATCTTCGTCTTGGCTACTTTCGCCTTCATCGCCAGCGAACCGCTCAGCCCAAACTTGCCTGCCTAGCTGGTCAGCCGCAGTTCTCCGGCATTCGCGGATTTCTCGGATAATAGAGGTGACAATGGGTGTGGGATATCCCGGATGACGAAACTCGAGGTGCATGCCTCGACCGATGAAGTCCACCTTAAGCATTGAGCCGCCCCACGTGGAGCCGGTGATGGTCACCAGCACCGGCTGCGGGCAGTAGAGCGGATGACCCGAGAGATAGGCTGATCCGCCGTACAAGACGACAATCTCATAACATGTGTTCTGCGTATGCATCCGGAGCATAGAACCCGGCTCCAAATCCCGAAGCCTTACACCACCCTCAATCTCCGATTGCACGAGCTTCCGATTCACCTCGTCGCTGAGGTTTTCGTGGGGTTGGAATAAGCGGGGGCAAGTCATAATTCTCTGTTCTTGGTGACGCATCACACGGGAGCAGGTTCGCCCCCGGGTGCTCGGCGTTTACGATGCGTCCCCGCCAACGATCCAACAGCAGCCTGTGCGGAAGCTGTTCCAAGCTCGCATGGATATTTGATTCAGCGACGGGGGATTCGGATATGACGCAGTTGTCACTTTATTGTTAATTGCTAATGGATGGTCGGGTTCAGCCCCGGCAGCGGTGTGCGGCGTTCCAGCGCCATGCGCAGCGCACTTAACGTCAGTTGCTCGTCCAGACTACGGTCCAGCGACCAGCCGATCACCCGGCGGGAGAAGGCATCCAGGATTGCCGGCAGGAACACGAACTCCTGCAGCAGCCGGATGTAAGTTAGATCTGCAATCCAGAGCTGGTTTACGCCCGTCAACACCAGCGCGCGGGCCAGGTTGGGATAAATCTTGCGCTCGTGATTGGAGTCGGTCGTGACGACGAACTTCCGCCGCCGCACACACAGCAGGTTGTCCTCACGCAGCAGGCGATAAACCCGCTTCGGGTTCACCCTCGATCCCCTGCGGCGTAACTCGGCGGTCATGCGCGGCCGGCCGTAGCTGGGCATCTCCAGGGCGATGCGCTGGATGGCGTCGCGCAACTCCATGTCCCGATCCGTCCCCGGCTGGCCCTCCGGATCGAAGCGATAGAAGCTGGACCGGCTCACCCGGCCCAGCTCCAGCATCCGTCGAATACTCAGTCCACCGTTGGCGCTCACGGCTTCCGCGACTTTCCGGCAGACTGCGGATTTCCAGGCAATGCCCGCAGCATCCGCTCTTCCTCGATGCGCTGCAAGCACCCCTTCAAAAAATCGATCTCCAGCGTCTGCTGGCCGATCTTCCGCTCCAACTCGGCGATTCGCCCCTCCGACCAGCGCCGTTGTCCGTTGCCCGGAAAGACATTGCCCGGCCCCTGCCGGAACTCACGCCGCCAACGATGCAGCACGTTGGGGTTGACTTCCAACCCCCGCGCCACCTCCGTGATCGAAACCCCTGCCTCCAGCCGCCGCACGGCGGCCAACTTGAACTTCCTAGTGCACTGCCTGCGAGACAATCCCATGACTCAATTCTCCATTCATTGGATTTTGAGTCTTAACCAGCTGTCTCATTTTTGGGGGCAAGTCCACTGCGGCCATGAGGGGCTTCTGCCAAGAATTCGGTGAGAAGCATGAGTGGAGATAGTCTTCAAGACCCACGATTTACCAAGCCCTTTGTCGCCGCTCCAAGTCTTCTCATCCATAATGTCTGCGAGGACGAATGTGACGTGATCCTCCAATTGCGCGATCACGATATTCTGCCTCGCGTGTAACTGATGGACTGGATTGATTTCGACGGCGATTACGCGCGACGCCCGTTGTGCGAGCGCGATGGTGCTGAATCCCCCTCCTGTGCACGTTTCCAGGACGCGTCGATTGCGAAATCGCCTTGCGATTTCTGTTGTGAAGCGCTGATCGATGCCCATCATGAAAGTGCGCTCGTCGGCCACATAATTTCTACCGAACTTCAGGCGGATTGTGCGGGAATCCATGCGCTTAAACTAGCTATACCACTTCTGTGAATCAATCAGCTTTTATGATGAACCGCCGAGTGGCTAAAAGAGGAACTCGACTGGCGGCAACAGCTAAGCGATTACAGTCGTTGAGGATTCGCTGAGCCGGTCAGTGAGTGTAACCGCGATGTTACGTCAACAACCTTCCTGTGCTACTGCCAACCCCACGGGTTTCATTGACTTGCCCCGTTCTCACAGACGTAAGATTCCTACCAGTGATCAAGCCGTACGCTCTCGCATTACAGCAACACGTGGAAACTCGGTGGTGGCTGAATGGGTGGTACGGCTCTTGGGGGACGCCTGAATCGGTTTCTTCGACAACTGGCATTATTGCCAGTATGCGCTGAAGAGCTGCCATCTTATCGTTGGGCGTGGCTGAAGCCCATCCCACGAGCGGGCAAACCATCTCGCACTATCGTGTCTCAGAGAAGCTTGGCGGCGGCGGGATGGGTGTGGTCTACAAGGCCGAGGACCTAACCCTCCACCGATTTGTTGCCCTGAAGTTTCTGCCC
>DATHPO010000120.1:0-66216 GCA_035483835.1 Terriglobales bacterium | reverse complement strand
TGAGGACACCTTCATCGCCGACCTAGCAGTCGCCACAGGAGCAGGCCAGATCAAGACCGGATCAGCCTCGCGCACGGATCGCATCGCAAAATATAACCAGTTACTCAGGATCGAAGAAGAACTGGGAGGCGCGGCGAGATTTCTGGGGTTGAAGGCACTGAACTACAAAACCGACGCAGCGAAATAGAATCTCAAATCCGAGTGGAAGACGCATGGATCGATTTTGGTTTGGTTTCGCACGGCTACTTTTCTTCGTCGGCTTTGGAATTGCTGTGCTTGTCAAGGGTTGGAAAAGCAGGAAGGCTCGCCACGACAGATCTGCAGGTGAGGACTATCTTTTGCTGCTAGGTTCCGGGCTAGTTTTGACGCTAGTCTTGGGCGTAATCTATTGGAGTGTCTCGACGGGCTCCGATGGAAGACCCGCAGAAAGATATCTTGTCATTACGTTTCTAATACTGCTGGGGGGCGGACTCACCTATGGCTCGAATCGAATACTCCGTCATAAGGGCAAGGGAAAGCGGTAGGGTCGCCTAGGCGCAACCGAAGCGTTTCCGCTTTGACTTAGTCCATGACTTAGCTATACTAAGCTCATGGAAGTCAATATCCACGAGGCCAAAACACACCTGTCCCGCCTGCTCGAACGCGTGGCCATGGGCGAAGAGGTCATCATCGCCAAGGCAGGGAAGCCGGTGGCGAAGCTGGTGCCCGTAGCCCCAGGCGCTCGCAAGTTTAAGCTGGGTTCGGCGAAGGGCGAGTTCGTTGTTCCTGACGACTTCAACGATCCTCTGCCGAAGGAGATCGAGGACCTCTTCTATAAATGAGGGTTCTCCTCGACACGCACACGTTTCTTTGGGGAATCACTGAAGAATCGAGGCTGTCCGAGAGAGTGCGCTTGCTGCTGCCCTCAGCGCAAACGTGGTTCAGCGTCGCCAGTGTGTGGGAAATCCTGACCAAAGTACAGATCGGCAAGTTGTCGCTACCTCGTCCAACCGGGCTGTTTGTGACTTCGCGGCTGGCAGCGAACGGTGTTCAGATCCTGCCTGTCACGCTGGAGCACGTGCTGCGGATCGAGAGCCTGGAACTTCACCACCGCGACCCATTCGACCGCGTCCTGATTGCCCAAAGCATCGAAGAAAAACTACCACTGGTCACTGCCGACCCTCACTTTGCGCGTTATCCTGTCGAGGTAATCTGGTAGGCTTTTTCGGAGAAATTTATGAAGCATTTCCTTCTTAGCGTGATTCTCCTTCTGTGTGGATCCGCAGCCTTCGCGCAACAACCCACAACCCCGACCGGCGATGCCGCCGCTACAAAAGAAGACATCCAGCACTTGTTCGACGTGATGCAAATTCACCAGCAAATGCGTCAGGTCATGGACGCCATGATGAAACAGCAAACCGCCATGATCCACGAGACTCTGAAAAACCGCTATCCGCAAACTTCTGCGGAGCGAATTGCCCGCGCCGACCAAATGATTGCGGAAACCATGAAAGATATGCCCATGGACGCGATTCTCGACGACATGATCCCGATCTACCAGAGGCACTTTTCGAAGACTGACATCGATGCCATGAGCACTTTCTACGCCTCCCCGACCGGCCAAAAAATGATGAAGGAGATGCCCGCCTTAACCACCGAAGCGATGCAGGCTTCCTACGCGCGCATGCAAAAGCAGATCGACACCATTCAGCAACGCGCCGAGCAAATCGTAAAAGAAGATCAGCAAAAGCCGAAGAGCCCGCCAGCAACCCCGCCGTCCCTGCAAAAGAATTAATATTGAGTGTTTCTCATCGTTACGAGATCCGTGTGAATCCGTGGCGGGTTCTCCGGTTTAGCTAGAAGCCAGGAGCTAGCAGCCAAATGCGTCCCAAACCACTCGTCCTAATCATCCTCGACGGCTGGGGCTATCGCGCCGAGACCAATGCCAATGCCATCGCGCTCGCCCGCAAGCCCACGTATGACCGCCTTCTGCGCGAGTATCCCAACACCTTGATTCAAACCAGCGGCCCCTACGTTGGACTTCCCGACGGTCAAATGGGCAACAGCGAGGTGGGCCACCTTAACATCGGCGCCGGCCGCATCGTCCACATGGACAGCACGCGCATCGAGGTGATGATCCAGAACGGCGAGTTCTTCTCCCACCCCGTCCTCGTCGCAGCCATGAAAAACGCTCGCGCTGGCGGCCGCCGTCTTCACCTCTTCGGATTGCTCTCCGACGGCGGCGTGCACTCTTACCAGACTCATCTATATGCGCTCCTCCGCATGGCCAAACAGAATGGGGTTGACCGCGTCTTCGTGCACGCGTTCATGGATGGCCGCGACACATTGCCGACCAACGGGGCCGGCTACCTCGAACAACTTCAGCAGAAGATGCGCGAATACAACACCGGAAAGATCGCCACCGTGAGCGGCCGCTACTACGCCATGGACCGCGACCGGCGCTGGGAGCGCATTGCCAAAGCCTTCAACGTCATGGTCTACGGCAACGGCGACGCCGCGAAGTATGTCGACCCGGTGCAGGGCGTCAAAGACTCCTACAACAAGGGGGTGACGGACGAATTCATCGTTCCCTTCGTCTGCGTCGACAACAAAGGCGAGCCCCTGGCCACTATTCGCGACGAAGACTCCTGCATTTGTTTCAACTTCCGCGCCGACCGCGTCCGCCAGATTACTCGCGCCCTCACTCGCAACAGCGGCCTCAACGAAAAAGCTGGACGCGATTTACCCGGCGCAGACGATCTCGATGCCACCATCCCCCGCGACCCCGTCCCCAAGAATCTGGACTACGTTTGCATGACCCGGTACGACAAACAGTTCGACCTGCCGGTCGTTATTCCACCCGAGTCGATGAACAACATCCTCGCCAACGTGATGGGCCAGATGAATCTCCGAAACCTGCGCGTCGCCGAGACCGAAAAATATGCCCACGTCACCTACTTCTTCAATGGCGGCGTGGAGCAGCCATTCCCCGGCGAAGAACGCCTGCTCGTTCCTTCGCCCAAGGTTGCCACTTACGATCTGAAGCCAGAGATGAGCGCCGCCGGTATCGCCGATGCTGTGGTGAAAGCCGTGGAAGGCGGAACCTTCGACGTAATCATCGTGAACTTCGCCAACGCCGACATGGTCGGTCACTCCGGCAAGATCGAACCTACAGTGAAAGCTGTAGAAACGGTGGATGCCTGCCTCGGCCGCATCGAGCCTGCAGTGCGGGCCAAAGGCGGCGCAATGCTCATCACTGCCGATCACGGCAATGCCGAAATGCTGATCGATCCCGTGACCGGAGGTCCGCATACCGCGCACACCACGAATCCCGTGCCTTTCATTGTCGTCGCAGGAAACGGCAACCAGTTCACTCTCAAGACCGGAGGCTCGCTACGCGACATTTCTCCGACGATCTTAGCCATGCTCGAGATCGAAGAACCGAAAGAGATGACCGGACACGATTTGCGGGTGCCGGTGAAAAAGAACTGATCGTACCACCTGAGCCAGTCAATCACCCGAAGTGCAAAACCTTTCATCTTGACCGCCACGGTTAGCCGGGACGATAATTAGCCGCTTCAACCGCCTCACGACTTTCCGCCACAGTCGCGCGGTAGCAACGCAGTTCGCGCCACGATGAGAATCGCGTAATTGGTTTTGACGGGGCTCCATTCCCAGTGCGGGCGGGCAGGGGAAAAATTCAGAACAACTTTCTCTAGGAGGAGAAATCAGTGAAACGGTCCATTCTGGGTGTATTGCTAGTTCTAACGTTCGTCGCCGTCGGTATCGCAGCGGCGCCACCGTTAACCTTCACGTTCAAAGACGTCCACGCCAACAAGACGGCGCTGGAGACGGACACCTACGGCATCAACAATGCTGGCGTCATCGTCGGAGACTATGTCGACTCCAAGAGCGTTCAGCACGGTATGATTCTCGCCGGAACAAAGTTAACCACCGTTAATAACAGCAGTTGCGAGGCTATCGCGGGCACCGGTGGGATCTCTTTCTACGGTGTCAACAGCGCGGGCGCAGCAGCGGGCTGGTGCACCAGCGCCAAAACCGGCCTGGACATTGGTTTCGTCTACTCTAAAGGGAAATTCACTCCGGTCAATTTCCCGAAGTCCAATGGAACCCAGGCTACCGGCATCAACGACAAGGGAGAGGTTGTCGGCCTGTATCTCGACTCCGCCAACCTCACGCATGGCTTCTCCAAGATCGGCACCAAGTACAAGAGCATTGATGTGAAAGGCGGCACCAATACGGTAGCTTGGGGAGTCAATAATGCTGGCCAGATCACTGTATACACCACGAACTCGGCTGGCACTTTCGATTCTTACCTGGTAACCGGGACGAAATTCAAGAAGATCGACAACCCGGGCGCGGGATCGACCGGTACCATCGTCCATACCCCCAGCAATGTAGGCGACATCGATGGCACCTACTACGATACCGCTGGCACCGAGAAAGGCTGGCTGCTTCACAAAGGCAAGTACTACGATGTCGTGGATCCCAACGGCGTTAGTCGCGCCGACGGTCTCAACGACAAGTCTGTACTCGTAGGACGTTATGGCTCCGGCTCGTTCGGTGGCACTGGTTTCAAAGCAAGCTACAAGTAATACCTCCGCAGCTCGCCGCCTCAATGCCCGTCCCAAGGCATTGAGGCGGGCCGGGCTTTTTTAGATTGCCTGACAAAACATTCGAGAAATCGCAGGGTTGACTCTCGATCCTAGCGGACGGATAATGACCCAGTTCATAGGAGGTTCTATGAAACGCTCTCCCCGGCAGCACTTCATCCTTTCTGCCCCACTCCAGCAACGGCTCAACTCCTACGCACTCGCGGCCGGAGCAGCCGGGGTCGGAGTGCTCGCCGTGACCCCACCCGCGGCTGCTAAGATCGTGTACACCCCGACGCACAAGGTCATCACCTTTACCCACGCGGTCGCTCTCGATCTGAACCACGACGGCAAAACCGATTTCACTTTCCACGAGACGTTCATTACCACAACCAGCGTCGGCGAAAATCATTCCCTGATCTTGTCGGCTCTGCCTGCGCACCAGAAAAACGAAATTTGGGGCAACGGCCGCCATGCCTCGGCCCTCGCCGCCGGAGTCCAGGTCGGCCCTAAGGGCAAATTCTCCGTCTCCAAGAAAACCATGGCCGTCGACTATTACGCCGACGGCACCGGAGGCAGCGGCACCTGCGCCGGCCTGTGGAACAACGTCAAAAATCGCTACCTCGGCCTCAAATTCACCATTAACGGAACCACCCATTTCGGCTGGGCGCGCCTGAACGTCACCTGCACGACAACGTACCAAACCCACAAGGTTACCGGCGTATTGACCGGCTACGCCTACGAGACCATCCCGAACAAGCCCATCATCACGGGCAAGACCAGAGGCCCAGAGGATGACGATCAACCGGCTCCCGCATCGCTTAAGACACACCCTTCCGAACCGGCCACGCTAGGCGCGTTAGCGCTAGGAGCGCCGGGATTGGCAATCTGGAAGCGCGAGGAATCTGTGTCCCCCGCACCCGCGTGCACCTGACCTTGAGAAACCGAGTGTTGTCTGTAAATCCCCTACTACGCTCACCGAGGGATTCTGAGCGCGATGGCCTTCCATGAGAAGGCCGGCCTGATTTCGTGACTTAGGAAATCGGATGGCCACCGGGTGGGGATAAAGTACAAGTAACTATGGGAGAGGCCCAACAGGTGCCTATCGCTAGTTCAAATCGGCACATTTTGGAAAAGGACATTTGAAGTTGCAGTTCTCCGGCCGCCATACGCGAGGCTTTCAGCCATGGCTGCAAATGGTTTCATCTGGTGCGGTCCACTCTTTTTAGAGTAAACTTCCTGCCCAGCGTACGCGGAGGGATCTCGTAATGACTACAAAAGTGAAATGTGCAACCTGTTCGTTGCTGGCGCTGCTTCTTGTCACTACCGCCGCCGCGCAAAAATATACTGTCACCGCCCTCGGGGCCCTGCCGGGATTCACCAGCAGCTATGCGGACGACAACAACAACACCGGTCTGGTCACAGGCTGTTCCGACAACTCGGTATATCCGACGGTGCCGTGCACCACCAACATCGCGGCCGATGCCTTCCTCTGGAGCAGCAAAGGGTTTCAGGATTTAGACCATCTATCCGGTGACGATCAGAGCATCGGATATGTTGTCAATGATTCGGGCGTGGTCGTGGGCTCCTCGGCAAATACTACGACCGGCGTGTACCACGGCTTTGTCTGGACCAGCCCCGGCCCCATGGTTCGCTTGCCTGATCTGCCAGGTGGCAGTGGGTACACTTTTGCTACCGCGATCACTTCGAAAGGCGTGATCGTCGGCGAGTCAGCCACCAGCAACGGTGATGAGCATGTGGTTTTGTGGACCAAGAGCCAGGGTAGCTACCATATTCGTAGTGAGGGATGCTTGCCAAGTGCCCCTTACTGCTACGCGTACGATATCAACGAGAGCCTTCAAGTTGCCGGCACCGCCTACTTTTTTAACAATAACAGCAAATACCATGCGTTCCTCTGGGGCAAAGGGAAATGGAAAAACCTGGGAACATTGAAGGGAGGCAACAGCTATGCAGTCTGGCTCAACAATTCGGGCACGGTTCTAGGCGCCTCCACTTCGTCAAAGTATCCCAATGGAGTGGTCGTGTACTGGGATAGCACCGGAATACACCCCATCTATACGCTGCGGGGAGGAACCTCGAGTGCTCCTGGATTCATTAGCGACGCAGGGGAAATTCTCGGGGATTCTACCGTGACCGGCGGCGCCGACCACGCTTTCATCTGGACGAAAGCCACAGGCATGCAGGATCTCAACAAAATGATCCCCAAGAATTCAGGCTGGGTTCTGCACCATGCTTCCTCGATCAGCAACTCGGGACAGATCGTCGGTTACGGCACCATTAACGGCCTAAATCAAGCTTTCCTCCTGACTCCGAAACAGTAGCTGGAAGGATGAGGGTAGGCAAGAAGTTCGGCGACCAGAGCAACTATCGGGCTGCAACAGTTTTTCGGGCCGTTCGCGGAGCGGCCTTCTTCTGTGATCCTCCAGACCATCTCGCACGACTGCATGATCGAGAAGCTTGGCTAGGCGGCATGGGCGAGGCTGAGGGCAAGCAGCTTGGCCGCAAACTCGCTATTAAATTCCTCCTCAGAATCGCCGCCGATGGGCCACGTCGCCAAAACCTTGGCGCCTCTTCAAAGGCAAATTGCCAACCAATTCGTTGACCGGAGCGCGTGTCAGCTTCTCGCTCTGGAGGCAGACGCTTTAGAGTTCGAGCGCGCCGTGAAGGTACAGGCGTGCCTTGCCCGCGATCTTCACCCGATCGCCCGCGATTGTGCATTGCACGTATCCACCGCGGGCACTGAGTTGTCGCGCGCGAAACCTCTCCTTATCTTTATCCCTGCCCAAGCGCCCCGCCCAATAGGGAGCCAGCGTGCAGTGTATCGAGCCGGTGGCGGGGTCCTCATCGATGCCGACCGCCGGTGCGAAAAATCGGCATACGTAGTCCACGTCACCCTCGCCGGGAGCGGTAACAATCGCTCCGCTGATCCCGATGTCCAGTTTGGCAAGCGCCGCAATGTCGGGCGAGAGCGCTCGCACCTGCTCGGCCTGATCCACCACCACCAGGAAATCGCGCGATTTCGTTATTAGCGCCGTTTTCAAACCCAGGGCTGGTAAGAGGCCCGCTGGCGTCTCGCATGGTTCCGCGGGCATGGCGGGAAAATCCATTTCAAAACTGTTTTCGTTCTTGTCCTGAGCGACGGTCAAGATGCCGCTGCGGGTGTGGAAGCGAACCGGCCACACGTTGTGCTTCCGCAGCGCGAGTACATAGGCGGATGCCAAGGTTGCGTGACCGCATAGGTGGTCCTCGATTTTGGGTGTAAACCAGCGCAAGTCGAAATCACCATCCGCGCGAGCAACCACAAAAGCGGTGTTGCTGTGCCTGTTCTCAACCGCAATTTTCTGCATGGTGCTATCTGCGGGAAAAGCCGAAAGGATGCAGACCCCGGCCGGGTTCCCTGCAAAGAGCTCACCCGTGAATGCATCAACGTGGTAATACGGAATTGCCATGTGGTGCTCCTCTAGAAGGCTGCTGAGAAACTCCGATCCGGCGGGGTTTCGGGAAGGGCACGACTTCAGTCGTGCCGTTAAGTCCTCTAGAACCGACAGCGCTTTAGCGCCTGGGGTTCGCTTATGGCGGTGCAAATGAGTTTTTCAGCAGCCTGCTAAGCTACTGGATCCCTCTAGGAATCGCGCCATCAGAATGGAACTTTTCTTAGTGACCCGCCACCTTCTGCTTCGCCAGGTAGTCGTTAATCGCGGTGCCCCACTCTTTCCCATTTTCGCGGTCCGAGTTGCCCAATTCCTCAACGTGTTCGTTAGCCTCGGGATTCAGAGCGGTTCGTTCGTACACGACGTTCACTTTCGTGTTGGCCTGATCGATTTCTGAGAAGCGAACGTCGATCAGCACGACCATCGCCTCCGGGATGACGTACACATACTGAAAGTGCCGGGCGTCCATGTCAAACGATGTGTTGATCCAATAAGCGTGATGGTGCCCGTGGCGGACGGTAAACACCGCTCCCTGAATATCCTTCGCTGGCTGCGGATACAAGAAATGCGGATCCCAATGCCCCGCTGCCCACGCACGCTCTCCCTCCGGCCCAAACAACGGAGCCACAATCCGGTAAGGAGCCTGAACCGTGAACTCGAACTCGTTGCGAACGTGAACCACAGGACCGCTGGAAGCAGCCCGACGGTGATGATAGAGCAACGCCCCTACCGCCAGTGCACCCACTGCAAGGAAAATCGCCAAAGCCGTCTTCATCGCCTCCGCTCCTTTAATTGATGGCTGTCGGATGCCTTCAAAGTCATGCCGTAAAGCTTCTTGAATTGTTCAATCTCCTTGAGCGTCTCCGCAGAAAATGGCGCTTTCCCCTCGAAGGCGTGCAGCACGACTCCCTCCAACAGGTCGCCTAGAGTCATGTCTTTCAGTTCTGCAATCGCCTTCAGCACTTTCAACATTCGTTTTTCGAGCCGCACGCCGGTTTGAACGCGCTCGACTTCGACAAATGAGGCTGATTCTTTATCGCGGGTCATGTCGATAATATTACCATGGTACATAGGTACACGCACTCAATCTCTCCGAGACTGAAGCAAGCCATGTAGATCGCCAGTATTGCCACGCCCACGAGGGCATGCAGACAAAGCTCGGACCCTCAAGCGCTAACGACGATGGATAGGGTGAATGCCGCCGACGAAGAGAAAAAACAGGAACGAGACGAGGGCGATGAGGAGCAGGAGCGCCAAATCGGTCAAGCCCCTTTTCAGCCAGTGCGTCGGAATTCTGCCGGATCTGAACAAGATCTCGTGGAAGTAGAGAATCCACAACCCAGCCGCGACGCACAACAAACCAAGCCGGATGGTTGTGTAAGTGAGATGCAAAACGACGTAATCATACACGATGGCTTCGTTTGCTCAGGAGTCGACAGGGCACCCGGGTGCTGGCCTGGAGCGACAGAGCTCAAGCAATACGGTTCGTCTTGCGATCGTTTCCCCACCAGACTGCGGCATCGTCAGGACGGTTGAGCATCTTCGACAATTCTTGCTTGATCTGCAACAGCCGATTTTCACGCGCATCCGAAGCGGTCCGCTCAACCGGACTGTGCTGGCTCTGTTGCGAATACACAACGTTGCTGTTCCGCAGGTCGGTGATTTCGTGACGAAGGCTGGAGAGGTGTTCCGCGAGGTAAGGCATAATCCCAGCATACGCCTGAATCAGGCTTCCGTTTGGGTTTCTTCACCGAGTTGCATTCGCGGCAATTGACACGATTGCTGGCCTGCACAACAATAAGAACAACACCCAATCACAATGAGCGGAGAAAACTTATGGCCGAAGAAGGCGAATACCTAGCCGAAGCCCCCACTGGGTCAGGAGGAAGCGCCGCCAAGTGGATCGTGCCCCTGCTGGCAGTCATGTATGTTGCGGGCTCACTTTACTTTCTGTTCAACTTGCGCGAGCGCATCGACCAGATGGGCAAGGCTCAAACCGCGAGCAACGCGCAGATCGCAGAGCTTGCCAAACGCATGCAGTCTGCCGAGGCCGACTCCGAAACCCTGGCTACCCAGCTGGGCATGACCAAGAAGGAGTTGGCAACCCGCTCGGCCGAATTGCAGCGCGAACAGGTCGCACAGCGCGCCTCGCAACAACGCCTCGCCGACGAACAGAAGCAGCAGATGACCCAGGTGAACGGCGAAGTCGCCAGCGTAAAAACAGATGTTGGCGGCGTCAAGACTGACGTTGCCTCGACCAAAGCCGAACTCGCCGCCGCCGAAGCCAAGCTGCAGAGCACCATTGGCGACCTGGGTGTGCAGAGCGGCCTGATCGCGAACACGCGCAGCGACCTCGAAGTGCTCAAGCACAAAGGCGATCGCAACTACTACGAATTCACGCTGGTCAAGGGCGCGAAGCCCCAGCCAGTTTCGACCGTCAGCCTTCAGCTAAAGAAAACAGATGCCAAGAAAGGTAAGTTCACCATCAACGTCACGGCTGACGACAAGACCATCGAAAAGAAAGATCGCAACGTCAGCGAGCCCATCCAGTTCTACACCGGGCGCGATCACTTGTTGTACGAAATGGTGGTCTGGTCCGTTGACAAGAAACAGGCGGTGGGATACTTGAGCACGCCCAAGAACGCGCCCGTGCCCGTGACGAGCGGGCAATGATATGCGAGTTGTGTTCCACGTGGAACATTCTGCAATTAGCTATGAGCTAAGTATGGATTCTAACCTGAGCGCTGTCATTTGGTCAGGACCAGCGGGACTGGCTGGTAGTAGGCTTGGATTGTTACCTTCAGCGACTTGCGATTAATGAAGGCGTCCGGGGTTACAGGAAAGGCGACGATGATGGTTCCCTGGGTTTGACCTCCGGGTTCGATTTGGGATTCGCGCTCGAGCGGGTTGAGCGCGTGCTGTTTCAGCGTAGGGAAGGCCTGGAAATAGCGGTCGAAGTCGGCTGGGGAAGCGGCGTCGTTAGAGAACGTTCCGCTGCCGGAATCGAGATCGGACTTGATGGTGCGGATCAAGTAAGGTTTCTTGCCGTTGTTCCGGAGTGAGACGTTGATCGCCACCATCGTCAGATTCTGATTGGGAACTTCCACTGAAACCACGTCGTCGATCGATCCCGTCGCTGCAGATTGCGGGCGTTGCACGAATGCAATGAGGCCCGCGATTACCGCGATAATCGCCGCTCCGATGAGAACGATCTTCACGGGCGGCAGATTTCTTTTCGCGGTGCCGAATTCTTCTCCGATGTTAAAGGGAATGCCGGGTTGGGACGGGACCGGCGTAGGTACGCTCGGCGCGGGTGGGGGAGTTGGGATGTCCTCGGGCATATCTTGTCTCTGATTGTAATCGCTTTGGCGGCCGAAATCCCGAGGAGGCTAGCTCGGGCGTTCGTTCAATCGAGATTCGATTTGCGATCGTGGTGTACGTCTGCGATGTGTGAGTGGGATTCAAACCATTTCTGCCACGCCGCGCGCGATTACCCAAGGACGTGAGCGCCCGGTAATATCGGCGAGTGTCTGGCTTGTCTCCGCCGTAAAACTTCGCTTCACGCGGTTGAATGGCTTACTGCACGGTCAATGAGCGCCTGCTGGCTGTTCACAGCTTCTTGAGTGCGGTTTGAGTTTCGTACATAATTGCCATTCGGTTGCATGTGGCGTGCTTTTACGGTGTCGGCCAAATAGATGGCGAGAACCTGGTCGCGGAGATGGCGGATTAATTTGGGGTCGCTTACCGGGAATACGACTTCGACTCTGCGGTTGAGGTTGCGCGGCATCAGGTCGGCGCTGCCCATGTAGATCTCTTCCTGACCGGCGTTCTTGAAATAGTAAATTCGGCTGTGCTCGAGGAAACGTCCGACGATGCTGGTCACCCGGATGTTTTCGCTCACGCCCTTGATTCCCGGACGCAGGCAGCATATCCCGCGTATCAATAGATCGACCTTCACGCCTGCCTGCGATGCTTCGTACAACAGGCGGATTGCGCGCTTGTCGACGAGTGCGTTCATCTTGAAGATCAGGTGTCCACGCTCGCCGTGGCGCTGATGCTCGATCTCGCGCTGGATCATCTGTTCCAAATGTTCCCTCAGATCGACGGGGGCAACCAGCAGCTTTCGGTATTCGGGCTTGGCAGAGTAGCCGGTGAGATAGTTGAACAGGTCGGTGCAGTCGGCGCCGATCTGTTCATCGGAAGTGAACATTCCGATGTCGGTGTAAAGCTGGGAAGTAATGGTGTTGTAGTTGCCGGTGGACAGGTGAGCATAGCGCCGGATCAGATTTCCTTCCTGACGTACGACCAGCGCGGTTTTGCAGTGGACCTTCAGGTTCTGCAATCCGTAGACGACGTGGACGCCCTCACGCTCCAGCTTGCGCGCCCACTCGATGTTGCTCTCCTCGTCGAAGCGCGCCTTGAGCTCGACCAGCACGGCAACCTGTTTGTCGTTTTCCACTGCCTGGAGCAGAGCCTCGACCACCGGCGCATTCCGGCCCACGCGATAAAGAGTGATCTTGATGGCCAGCACGGCAGGATCCTTCGCGGCTTGCTGCAGGAAGGAGAGGACGGGTTGGAAGGAATCGAAGGGATGCTGAAGAAGAATATCCTGGCGGCGAATGGCGGCAAAAATGTCCTCGGTTTCCTCCTGAGGCTGCAGTGGGGCGGGGATTGCGGCTACGAACGGCGGATCCTTCAGTTCGGGACGATCGACCGCAGCGAGGTGCCGCAGGCGGCTGAGAGCCAGGGGTCCTTTGAGCTGGTAAACATCGTCGCGATCGACTTCAAGATTCTCAATCAAGATCTTGAGGACGGCGGGCGGCATGGCTTCGTTCACTTCCAGCCGGATGACGTCGGCGAAACGCCTCTGCCAGACACCTTCTTCCACCGACTCCAACAAATCCCCGGCCTCGAGTTCCTGAATGTCGGTGTCGGCGTCCCTGGTTACGTGGAAGGGATGAGCATCCAGGATTTTCATGCCTGGGAAGAGCAGCTTCAAGTTAGCCACGACCAACTGCTCCAGCCAGACAAAACATTGGCAGACCGGGTTCTTTGAGGCTTTTTGACGTGGAAGCGATTTCAGAGCAACGAATTGCGGGATCGAATTCGGTATCTTGACCCGGGCGAAATGTTCCACGCCTTCTTTGTCGCGGATCAGGACGGCCAAGTTCAGGCTCAGGTTCGAGATGTGGGGAAAAGGCCGGCCGGGGTCAAAGGCCAAGGGAGTCAGGGTGGGAAAGATCGTCTCGCGGAAATATCGGTTTAAGGAGAATCGCTGGGTATTCGTCAATTGCGAATAATCGGTGACTTCGATGCCGGTTTTGCGGAGGGACGGCAGGATTTGTTGTTGCCAGCACTCGTGCGCAGCCTGAAATAGTTTCGCCACGCGCTCACGGATCGCGGCGAGCTGGGCTGCGGGAGTCATGCCGTCGGGGCCGCTTTCGAGCACGCCTTTTTCGACTTGCCGCTTGAGGCCGGCGACGCGCACCATGAAGAACTCTTCCAGATTGGAGCCGACGATGGACAGGAACTTGACACGTTCCAGCAAAGGGACGGTTTCGTCCTCCGCTTCCTCAAGCACCCGCCGCTGGAAATCCAGAAGACTGAGTTCGCGATTCACGTAGAGCTCGGGATCGTCGAGAGGGGAGGCGGTGGGAGCGGTTGGGGTTGCAATGGTGGTGATTCGGCCGCGGCCGTTTCGACGGTCGGATTTCTTAGCGGGGTTTGTCGTCTTGATAGATTGGCGTATGGGAATCGCTTTAGCCATGGTCGCTCTGCAGGGCAATTGTAATTTGAGGAGAGTAGTTTCGTCTGCGGTCTCTAGCGTTGGGGCCAGTTTTAACCGGGTTGTAACAATCGGCGGATCGGTCCTTCGTGCTTTTTCGTCGCACTGGCATTTAGAAAGGCGTCAACCACAGAGGGCACGAAGGTTCACAAAGGAGAGCTTTAAGTTTCTGGTTGCGACGGACGGGCGTGGACGTCCGGGCCTACATTGGCCAGGTGTGCTTCATGGCTTTCGCGAACTCTTTGGCGGGGAGGGTGTTGAGTACGTCTTGTTTGGTTAGCCAGGCGCGGCGTGCTTGGAGGATGCCGTAGCGGATTTTGTCGAGGTGCGAGGTGTGATGGGAGTCAGTATTGATTACGATCTTTACTCCGTATTGTTTGGCTAATCGGAGATGGCGGTCGCACAGATCGAGGCGGTCGGGGTAGGCGTTTAGCTCCATCGCAACTTTGCGTTGGGCTGCGGCTTTCAAGACGGCGTCGATGTCGAATTGGTAGGCATCGCGACGGAGCAGGAGGCGTCCCGTGGGATGTCCCAAGAATGAGGTGTTTGGATTTTCCACGGCTTTGAGCAGGCGGTCGGTCATCTCCTGGGGAGTCTGGTTGAAATGGGAGTGGACGCTGGCGATGACCAGATCCATTTGCTCGAGGACGGAGTCGGAAAGATCGAGTGTGCCGTCGGAAAGAATGTCGACTTCGATTCCGGCGAAGATGCGGATTCCGTTGATCTTTTCATTTGCGGCGCGGATGCGCTTGATGTGCTCGAAAGCGCGCTGGTCATCGAGCCCGTTGGCGAATGCAAGATTCTTGGAATGATCGGTGATGGCCATGTATTTGTAGCCGTGGGCGCGGGCGGCCTCGGCCATTTCTTCTATGGTGTTGCGGCCGTCGGTTTCGACGGTGTGCATGTGGACATCGCCCTGCAGATCGGCCTGTGAGATGAGCGCGGGTAAAGTGTGTTTCTCGGCGGCGTCAATTTCGCCCAGGTTCTCGCGCAGTTCGGGAGGGATGTAGTCGAGCTTGAGTTTGGCGTAGATCTCTTCTTCGCTTTTTCCAGCGACGACTTTTTCGTTGTCCAGCTGGGCGAGGCTGTATTCGCTCAGGGTGTAGCCCATCTTTAACGCGCGCTGGCGCAGGGCGACGTTATGGGCCTTGCTGCCGGTGAAGTACTGCATGGCGGCGCCGAAGGAATCGGGGGAGAGAAGGCGAACGTCGACTTGCATGCCTCCGCGCATGCGAAAGCTGATTTTATTTTCGCCGCGAGCAATGATGTCCATCAAACCTGGCAGCTTGATGATGTGGTCAATCAGCTTTTGCCGCTCTTCATCGTCACAGCACGCTTTGCCGGTTACGAGGATGTCGAGATCGCCTACGGTTTCGCGTCCCCGACGCAGCGAACCGGCGGGCGTGATGTTTTCGATGCCGGGATAAACGCGGAGGTGCTCGATGATTTTTTCAGCTTGAGCTTCGGCGGCGTCGAGGAGAAAGCGTCCGGCGATGCGGCGATAATCCTGGATCGCTTTTAGCAGCTTCTGTTCGTGTTTTTCGCCCATGCGGGGCAGAGTGCGAATCTTGCCTTCCTGGGCTAATTTCTCCACGCCTTCGGGATCGCAGATCTGATACGCGCTCCAGATCAGGGCGATGGTCTTGGGGCCGAGGCCTTGAATCTTGAGCAACTGGAGCATCGAGGGGTGATATTTATTGAGCAGCTCGGCGTGCAGAGAGAGCCTGCCCTCTTTGAACATCTCTTGCAGGTTCGTTAGCATTCCCTTGCCGATGCCGGGGATGGCGAGGACTTGTTTTGGCTCTGCCATCAGATCTGCGATCTGCTGCGGGAAGGCTTCGATCGCCTCAGCCGCGTTGCGGTAGGAGCGGATGCGGAAGGAATCCTGGCCGTCGATTTCGAGCAGGTCGGCGGTTTCGTAGAGGATGCCGGCGATGGCTTTGTTGTCCATGTGAAATTAAGATTACAACCTGCGGATGCGGCTAGCCAATGCCCGGTGATTGGTTGTAATTTGATTCTGGAGTTTTCGGTGCGATGAGTTCACCAATTGCTGAGCAGCTGCGGGACGCAGTTTCGCAGGCGCGTTGGAATGAGGCTGTGGCCCTGCTGCAGACTTCCAACGCGCCGCAGGCGGCTGCGGCATTGGATGAGCTTCCGTTCGAGCAGCAACAATCCTTGTTTCGCCATCTGCCGCTGGATCTTGCTGCGTCTGTGATCGTTCATTTTCCCTACTATCACCAATATGTGCTGCTGCATTCCTTGCCCGCGGGAGAAATGCGGGCGCTGGTTGACAGGATCAGCCCCGACGATCGAATGCGATTGTTCGACGAACTGCCGGAGGAGGCGTGGCAGCGGCTCATGGACGAACTCTCAGGGGCAGCCGTTGTTGAGGCTCCGAGCGGGGGCGAGCCAGAAACCCAGCGTGAGCCGGAACCGCAGCTCCCGGAGCCAGGAGAAACGCTGATTGAAGGCCGCCAGATTGAGAAGTCTTATGCGCAACCGGATGGGAGGGACATTCAGATCATTGCTCCGATGGATCTGGCCGTCGAGTCGGGGATTATTTGCGCGCTGCTCGGGCCGTCCGGGTCGGGAAAATCGACCTTGCTGAGAATTCTGTCGGGATTGACGGCGGCATCCAGCGGCACGGTGCTGGTGCATGGGCAGCCGCTGGATGGGGGCGCTCTGAACATTGGCATGGTCTTTCAGAGTTTTGCTTTGTTTCCCTGGCTGACGGTGCTGGAAAATGTGGAGGCGCCGCTGGCGGCGAAAGGGCTGGAGCATCCGGAGCGGCATCGGCAGGCATTGCAGGCGCTTGCCATCGTAGGACTGAAAGGTTTTGAAAACGCTTATCCCAAGGAACTGTCTGGCGGCATGAAGCAGAGGGTTGGATTTGCGCGGGCGCTGGCAGTCGAGCCTGAAGTGTTGTTCATGGACGAGCCGTTCTCCGCGCTGGATGTGCTGACGGCGGAGAGCCTGCGACGCGAACTGTTGGAGTTATGGATCAATGATCAGATTCCGACGAAAAGCATATTCCTGGTGACGCACAATATTGAAGAGGCGGTTCTTTTGGCGGATCGAGTGGTTGTTCTAGGAACGCATCCGGCGAAGATCAGGGCGGATTTTCGAATTTCTCTGCCGCAGCCGCGCGACCGGAAGTCCGCGGAGTTTCTCATTTACGTGGATTACATCTACAAGGTGATGACGCAGCCTGAGTTGGAGTTTGGGCCGGTGACAAAGTTGCCGTCTTTGCGTAAGCCTTCGATGCAGGTGTTGCCGCATGCGACTGCGGGCGGGATGGCGGGATTGCTTGAGTTTTTGAATGATCGCGGGGGCAGGGAAGACTTGTACCACCTTGCGGAAGAGTTGCTGATGGAAGTGGACGATCTGTTTCCCATCGTCGACGAGGCGGTAATGCTTGGCTTCGCGGAATCAACCCAGGGCGATGTGCAGATTACGGCGGCGGGAAAGGAATTTGCGGAGGCCGATATTGCGACGCGAAAGAGACTGTTTCGCGACGCCGTCCTTAGTCATGTGACGCTGATTCAGCAGATCCGCAATGCGCTGGAGCGGAAATCGGACCGGGCCGTTCCTCTGGAATTCTTTCGCGACGTTTTGGATAAGCACTTCTCCCAGGAAGACGTTCAGCACCAACTCGATGCCGCGTTGAATTGGGGCCGATACGCAGAGATTTTCACCTACGACTCGCAGACTGACCGGTTGCTACTCGACGAGGCGGGAAACCTGGCCCATCCTAATCAAGCCTGAGAGCACCGATCTATTCGGCTTGCTCGATAATCGGCAGGTTCGAAGCGATCTGCAAATCCAGAATCAACTGGAGTTGATTTTCCACCTGGAAAAAGCGGACCACGAGAATGGTTGGGAGTGATTTCTTCAGGAGTTCGTAATATTTCTTTCTGAGAGCTAGCTTCTGTTCGTCCAGCGTCATGACTCTTTGCGCGAGTTGATCGGCTTTTGGGTCGCTCATGATCAGAAAGTTCTGGGCGTAGTCCTGGATGATCGCAAGCTTCTCATCGCCTAATTTTGTCTGTTCAGATTCGTAGTTCCGGTAGATCGGCCAAAAGACGGCCGCTTGCTGATCAGTCAATTGCATTTCTTCCTTGACGATCGCTTCTTTCCTGGCTTTCAAGTCGGTACGAAGCAGGCGGATGTAGGCTTGATCGTTGAGCTCTTTGCTCTCCGCTGGATCTTGAACCTTTTTTTCCTGCGCCCACAGGCCCGTTGCCACGGTTAGCGTCAGGACCGCGATCATGCATCGAATTCTCATGAGTTCCTCCCAAAATTATTCTTTGACTGAGTGTGACCTAACCCTACTGTGCGAGTGGCAGCATCACTGGTTGCGTCAGGTGGAACTCCAACTGGGCTTCGCTGGGAATCTGCACCTGGTCGCCTTTCTGTACGACCGTACCCACGCCGCCGGCTACTGCGCCAATCGCCGCGCCCATGCCAGCGTTGCCAGCAATGGCACCGATGGCCGCGCCCAGCCCGGCGCCGCCGAGAAGCCTGCGCGCGGATCGTTTTCCTGAGCTCTTGCCTTTCTGCGAATCAAAAACATCGGTCATGATCGGAATGGCGTTCCCATCGATCACAATTTGCGTCAGCTGGAGTTTCAGCTGTGATGAACCGGTGGCGCGTCCTGCTGAGTCGGCCTCGACGACCTGGCCATAGACCGTCGTTCCCGCGTATGCCACCACGTAGCCATTGGCAGCGAGGTTGGTAGATAAAGTGGCAGAGAATGTTTGACCGGTGTAAGCGGTGCTGGTATCCAAGCCGTCCACCATGCGGACAAGAAGGACTGTTCCGGGCGGGACTTGGACTTGCTGCGGTGCGGCGGGTGGGGGTGGCGGCGGAGTGGGGATGGGTCCAAAAGACAGCGACTGGACTTGTTGGGATGGATAGATCTGACTGGTTCCATCCGGGCCAACGAACTGAACCCCTGCCGAGCTTCGGCCGAGGAAAGTCCCGGTGATGACTTGGCCGTTGGTCAGAACAAGCGTGTCAGCCACGGCTGTGCATGCTATCCCGACACAAATTGCGCAAAGGATAAACACTCTCAGTTTCATGCGCCCCTCTTTCTTTTCCGTTTCCAGCGTCCGCATCGACGGCTCACCGGGCTGGTGAACTCGTTGCGCTGAGACACTGCATCTTACCTTTTCTGAAGCTCGCGGAGAATAGGTACGACCGACAAAGTTGTACCTGGTTTCCGGGCTAGAAAATAACCTTTCCCGCAAGCTGCATGTTGAACGGTTCGCCCGGTCCAATACCGGGACCACCGAAGAAATCGCCGATCGTGTCGGTAACATATCCACTGGATCCTACCGAGCCTCCCCCGGTCGCGAGATTAATCCGATTGAAGACGTTAAACATTTCCGCCCGAAGCTGCAACTTGAAACGCTCGGTAATTGGAATATTCTTGATGACGGAGACGTCCACATCGGCAAAGCCCGGCCCGTAAAACTTATTGCGCGAAAGATCGCCATTCGGATCGTCCGGCAAGCAGGTCGGCGAAGGCACACAGAATGCAGCAGGATTAACCCATTGCTCGCCGGTGGCCGCGCTGAAGGCGTACGAAATGCCGGCAAATGGATCGCCGATCAGGTTCAAGCCGGGGCGCTGGCTGCCAGACGCGCCCGGCCCGGGGAAATTAAACGGTTGTCCAGAGTGGAACGACAAGAGCCCGCTTAACTGCCAGCCATGCAAAAGGATTTTCGGCCCGTGTGAAGAGCCGGGAATATCGTACGTCCAATAACCGGTGAAGTTTTGGCGTGTGTCGAAGTCGCCGTTTCCGTACTCCTGATTCAGATTGGTGCCGTCTAGGGGAATCACGCCGCGGAACTCGGTTGCCTCATCCAGAGCGTGGGCCCAGGTGTAGGCGAACTGGGAGGTAAAGCCATGCCAGGATCGTATCTTCAGCACGCTCTGCAGGGCGTTGTAGTTTGAGGTCACCGCGCTATTGAATTGGTTGATGGAGCCGACGTTGGGATACTGAGCGTTGAATGTGCCATTCTGATTAATGTTTTCCGTGACGGTCAGCTTGCGTCCCAGACTGCCGGTGTAGCCCACCTGCAATACGGCGACGTTCCCGAAACCTTTCTCCACTTGCAGGTCATAGTTCAGGTAATAAGGCGTGCGGAAATTTCGGCCGACCGAGAAGACGTTATAGATATTGGCTCCGGTCACCGGATTCGGAATACCGCACCCTGGCTCAAGCGTGTAGTTCAGGCTTGCGCAAGTCACAACTCCCGGGAAGATCGATTGGCCGCCCTGCTGAACCGTCTGCCAGTTATAGGCATTCCGGCTGTAGTTGTCGACTGCGTCCGGACCTGCCGGATTGTTTTCCAATCCGTTGGCAGCGGCATTTGGCGGACGATTGTCGAGGAACGGACTAATCGCGGTCTGCTCGTAGAAGACGCCGAATCCGCCCCGCACCACGACGTTATCGCTATGCCCGGGCTGATAGGCAAAACCGAATCTTGGCGCGAAGTTGTTTTTGTCCGCCGGGTAGATGGAACCGATACCATCTCCCTGGATGACTAAGCCCCTGCCCGGTATGAAGACCGGGAGATTGTTGTCGCCATTGTGCAAAGGGCCGGCGTATTCGTAGCGAAGCCCTAGATTCAAAGTCAGGTTTGGTGTCGCACGCCACGCATCCTGCCCGAACAGAGCGAATGAGTTGACCAAGACATGCCGCTCCGCATTTCCCACAGCGATCGAGGATGAGCTTACATCCCCAGCCACAAAGTCCGCCAGAGCCAGCGTATTTGAGCATTGGGCATTGGCCGCAGGGCACGTTCCCGCCCATGGTCCTTGTGTACCATCGAAGTTGAAACTCCCCAGTGAGCGCCGGAAATAGAACTCGTCCACTCGCCCCTGACGCACTTCCCCTCCGAAGCGCAGCTCATGCGTGCCGGTAACGTAGGAAACGATGTCCGTCAGGTGACCGGTGATGTCGTTGCGGCCTTCTGGCGGCGTGATCCCCACCTGATCGAACCCGGAGATGACAATATTCGGGGCGCCGAGAATGGGCTGACCGTTAATCAGCGCGTCCGGGCTGAGGTACAGACCCAGGGCTTTCGTATCGAAACTGTTGTTGGCATCGTGAAATACCTGATTGAAATAGCTGACTCCGAAGAGCGCCTGATTGCTCAACTTGGGCGTGAGCTGCGAGTCTAATACCGCAGAGTAGTTCTCCACGCGGATGGGAGCGGCCTCAAAATAGTAGCCGAGATTGGAACTCGCCTCGACCAGCACCAAGGCCGCACCGGGCGGCTGGATTTGGTTTCCTTGTCCCATGAACCAGTGTCCCGAAAGATGTTCCTTGTCGCTGAAATTGTGATCCAGCTTTGCCACGTAGTTGTAGCTGTATCCAGTGGCGGGGTCGTTGCCGAAGAAGTTGCTGAGGGTGCCGGGCAGGGAACTGATCGAACTTGGCCACAGGGTTGAGAACAGGGTCGTCGAAAGGGTGCTTTGAGGGACATTGTATTTCGTCAGCAAGCTCTGAGCGCTCTGAATCCATGCCGACGACGGTTCGGTAGCCAGACCCGTTAGTCCGAAAATGTAGTTCTGCTTTTCGAAGCCGACAAAAAGGAATGTCTTATTCTTGATGATCGGCGCGCCCACGGTGAATCCGTAGTTTTCATTGCGGAGTCTGGGCGCTCTCGGAAACTCCGGAGTTGGCGTGAAGAAAGGTGAGCGCGCCGCATAGAACTCGTTGCGGTTGTAATAGTATGCCGTTCCGTGCACTTGATTGGTGCCGGACTTGAGGACAACGTTGACAGTGCCTCCGGCGTCGCGTCCGGATTCCGCGGTCGACTCGGTCTGCGTAGAGAATTCCTCAATGGCGTCAATGGGCATTACCACTCCGGCGATTCCCGAGACGCCACCCTGATTGATCGCGGGAATGTTATACCAGAAGTCATTGTTATCCGTTCCGTCCAGTTGCCAGTTGACTCCGTTGTTGCGAGCCCCGTTAATCGTGCCGCCTCCGTTGATTGAATAGCCTCCGTAGCCTGGCGCTATGGCGATCAATTGAGTGAAGTCCCGGCCATTGAGCGGCATGTTTTGTAGAGCCTCTTCCGGGATTGAATCGCTCTGAGTCGCGGTCGTGGCATCGACGGTGAGCAGAGCGGCCGACACATCCAGCGATCTGTTTTCCTGGGCAAGCGAAAGGTTCACCGGTAAGGTATAAATGGAGCCCGCCGTTACTCGCACCCGATCTGCGGTGTAGAGGGCAAATCCATAAGCCGTCACAGTGATCTTATAGTCGCCAAGAGGAAGGTCCTGCACGGAGAACTGGCCGTCCGCGGTAGTGACCGTGTTGTGGTTCACACTGGTTGCTGTTTCGATGGCGTGTACTTGAGCATTCGGAACAAACGCGCCGGACGGGTCGGTGACAGTGCCATTGATAGAGCCGCGGAATGTCTGCGCGCCCAGCAAGGTGACGTCTGATAACAACAAAAGGAACAGTGTGAGAACGCGCTTCATAAATTTCCGACTGATGTTCGAGAGCGAAATTCAGAGAAATAGAAGGCAAAGTCGGGAAAAACGTCAGAGCGGAACTGCATCAATGCATACTAACCGGCGCGGGAAAACGCTAAGTTCACGCCAGCGGGCTTAGTCTCATTTGTGGCGACGACTTTCACTGGAACCCGAACGGTGATCTCCGTGCCGCGCGTTAACTTCGACGCAATCGAGATCGTGCCGTTGACCAGCCTGACTCGTTCCTGCATGCTGACCAGACCCAGACCTCGGCCCTTCATCGCTGCTCCAAGGTCAAAGCCCATGCCAGTATCGCAAATCGTGAGATGAATCTCACCCGGTGTTCCCCAAAATTGCACCACGAAGTGCTTTGCGCCGCTGTGCTTCGCTGCGTTGTGCAAGGCTTCCTGCAGAACTCGGAACAGGGAGAGTGAAATGTCCGACGGCACCGGCGTGGGAAGATCATGGCTCTTGAAGTCAATTTCAAGCTTTTGCTTCTCGCCGAATTCCTGGCAAAAGCCTCGCATGGCCGCAACTACGCCGAGATATTCCAGCCGGGGAGAATGCAACTGATGGGACAAGGCTTGGATATCACTGGCGATGTCAGCTGTGTATTTCCGTAATTCGTCCACGCGGCTGAAAAGTTCAACGCTCAGGTCAGGCACGTCCATCTTGAGTCGTTCAAGCTCGATGGCGAGCAATGCCAGCCGCTGATTGATGTCGTCGTGAAGATCCCTTGCGATCCGGGTGCGCTCCTGTTCCTGCGCCTCAATCAACCTGCTGCTGACATTGGAAAGCGCTTCTTCTGCAAGCTTGCGCTCGGTAACATCCATGCACGATCCGATGTAACCGGCAAATGAACGGTCGGGATTGAATCTCGGCACCCCAATGTCGAGAATCCAGCGATATTCACCATCGTGCCGGCGCAGCCGATACTCCATTCTGAAGTCCTCTCGCTTATCAAAAGCCTGGGTGTAGGTGTTCAGGCACTTCTGCAGGTCTTCGGCGTGAACCCCTTCCGCCCAGCCGTTTCCAACCTGTGACTCAATTGACTGGCCTGTAAAGTCGAGCCAGGGCTTATTGAAATAGGTGCACAGCTTGTCGGTGCCCGACATCCAGATCAGGACAGGAGCCGTGTTTGACACTAAGCGGAAGCGTTCTTCGCTCTCCCGCATCGCGTCTTCCGCCCGTTTACGCTCGGTGATATCGTGAACCGTGCCACGAAGCTGCACGACGCGGCCGGTGTCATCGCGTTTTGCTTCGCCCCGAGCGATGAGCCATCTCGTGCTTCCATCAGGTCGGACCATCTCGAGATCGAGTTCGTACGGGGCTCCACTCCGCAAGGCTTCCTCTACGGCATTCTGCACACGTTTCCAGCTTTCTGCCGTGTAGAGCTTCGGGTGTTCCTTATAGTTGGGGGCTGGTTGATTGGGATCGAGACCAGCGATTCGATAAAGTTCTTCCGACCACGTAACCGTGTCCTTTTCCGGGTCCCACTGCCAGGCGCCTACCTTGGCCAGGTGCTCGGTCTTTCTTAGCTCCGCCTCTTTCTGCAACCGTGCTTCCTCGGCCTGCTTACGCTCAGTGACGTCCAAGCCGATCCCTAAGGCACGTTCGGGATTACCGTTGGCAGCGTAGTAAAACTTGCCCCGGTCTGTGACCCAGCGTATCGTCCCGTCCGCTCGCACTACGCGAAATTCTGCGGCGTACGGCTTCTGGTTTTGCATCGCATCGGCGAGCGCTTTCGAAACGCGCTCCCGATCGTCGGGATGCACCCGCTCATAAAATTCCTGCTCGCCCGGAAGATAGGAGTCGCCCTCGATGCCGAATATGGTCCCCAGGTCACCGAACCAAATGTTTTGTCCGGTCTTCAAGTTCCAATCCCACCCGGTTGATTTGCTGGATTCCATAGCCAGGCGAAGCCGGTCGTGGGCTACGCTGACATCGGAAGTGAACTCGCGGTTGGCAAGATAATCCTGGATGAAGACGGCGACGGCTAAGACGACCCCGGCGACCATTACCAAAAACAGGCGAATCTCATGGGTGCCAAACGGTTCATCGGTGCGGAACAGTTCCCAGACGCCGACAATCGGGACGGCAAGCACGGCGAGCATAGCCAGAACAGAGCTGTACGTCGTGTCCGTGGTGTCCAATTGAACGGTCTGCGCCAGCTGCGGTGCCAGTCTCTGGCCGTGCAGACCGATCCATACGAACCACGAGATGGCAGCCGTGAAAACCATTCCGATTAAGCCTCTTGCGGCGGGGAAAGAGGTTCCGGTCAAATCGCCCGAAGGGTCCTTCAAAGCCCAGACGACGTTTGCAGCCAATGAACCGAACGCATACAGGGCAGACGCCCCGAATAGACGCGAATAGATGGACTTCCAGGGAGGTTGGGATCGAAAGATCACCATGCCCAGAACTCCGAGGAGCAAGAGATTTTCCGTGAAGTAAAGACCCTCAAAGCGCAAGATCATGGCCGACGGCTGCGACCCATACTGGTAAGGAAACAGGAGGTAGGCGTAGGCAAAGACCCAAACGAAGAGTAAGACGAGAAAGTTGAACGTGGCCCGATACGGCCTGTGACTGGGTAATCGTAAATGGGGGCGTGACGCCACGGCCGCCATCATCAACACGATATGCAGAAATAGTGGAGGATTGTCGAACAAGAAGGCGGGAATCTTGCCATGCAGGACCACACTGTAAAACCAAGAACACGGGACCAGCGCCCACAGGCCAAATGCCCCTGCCAGGAATAACCAGAATAACCGGATGGTTTGCCTGCTCCGAACTGCATTGACGGCGGCCACGCCGCTGGCCAAGAGGAGCAAAAGGAGATAGGTGATTTCGCAGAATGCAACCAGGATGGGGCCTTGCTTGAGCGTGAGCGACAGAGCTGCCTGAGCTACCAGCAGGGCGAAAGCGATAGCCGGCCACGAATAAAGCCGCAGTCCTAGCTTAGGAGATATGGCAGGCATGCTTTCTCCCAGAGCAGGAATTCTGTGCGCATTTGCTGAACTGCCGTTGGTACACGGGTCGGGCAGAACAGGGCGCTGCGTTCGACGCCGCGCTATTAATGCAGTTCGGTCCTAATTGAGATTTGAGGACTCGCAAAGGTAATGGACCCCGTCGGTGGGCCAAGGCGAGATGGACACAGTTACCTGGAGACGAGTCGGATCAGCATCTCCCTCTGCGGCCCTCGCCTAACGGCACGCAACTAGCATTTTTCCTAGCCGTCTAGAACTAAACCGTTACGTTAAGAGATACAACTAGCAGTTTCACTAGTAACGCCCGCGCTGGGACCGGGGACTGTTGGCTCGCGACGCGCGTTTCGGTGTAGGGGTCGGAAGGAGATTCCGGTCGATCCCACTTGGCGTACCTGGGAGGCCAGGTTGTTGGTTGTCCGTGAAGGGAATCAGGCCGCGGCCCACCCTGACGTGAGCTGATGAGCTAAATATTGTGCGCCGGGGCGGTCGGGTGTATATTACGGCTCTGTCGGAAAGTCAAAACTAGAGATTCCGACGTAAGTCACCTGCTGCAGGTCAGTTCGCCGCTTTTTGAACGGACTCGATTGCTGCACGCGTTGCGATTACCCATAAATTTCTCTCTACTCATTGGTGGTGCAATGACAGGCCCGGAACGACGCCAAACTGCACGGACGACAATGGAGAGGCACGCCTATATCAACATCGAGCCGGACAACGGCGGCATCGTGTTGAATGTCTCGGATGGAGGATTGTGCTTTCACTCCTACGATCCGATTAAACCCAATGGAAATAATGGAAAGATCCGCTTCTGGTTCTCGGACCAGAATCAGCGAATCGAAGCCGACGGCACGTTGGCGTGGACGGATGAAACGCAAAAGGGAGGCTTGCGGTTCACTGCGCTGCCCCCGGAAGCCCGCGAGAAAATTCGCGGTTGGATCAACCGGCCTTCGACACCACTCCCTGCTGACTCTGGGTCAGCAGGGACTTCGCCGCGCGCAGTTCCCGCGTCCAACGGCTCCTGGAACACAAAGGCCAGGCCTAGCTCAGCAGAGCCCAGGGTACCGATTCAATCGAGCGGTTTCTCACGAGGTTTGGCGACCGGGCTCATGGTTTCCGTTTTGGTGGCGGGTGGGTTCTTATTTAATGGCTATCGCCGCGAGGTTGGGGTGTGGCTCATCCACTTGGGAGAGCGGTTTGCGGCGAAACCGGAACCGCAGATCTCAGCCGTGCAAGCAGCGTCTCCGGTTGTGTCGCCAGAGCCGCAACCGACGCCGCCAGCGCCGGCGACAGTCTCCCCAGCGCCGCAGATCGTGCAGCCAGCGGCACAGGCGGTGTTGGCAGAGCAGAAGACGATCTCAGCCGCGCCGGTGCCGGTGCCGGCTCCTGCTCCGCAAGCTGTGAAGGTACTGCCACAACCCGAAAAGCTCGCGCCACAACCTTCATCGAACCCCGGGAAGCTTCAGCAAGCGAAGGCCGAGATAGTTGAACCGTTATCGACTCCGCCCCCGGCTACGCCCAGCAGCGTTAGCAATCCCGCTCCCAAACCCGCTGCCGCGGCTGCCACTACGCCGACTTCATTGAAGGCGACGACACCTTCCGTCCCAACGCCCGCGCCCGCGCCCACCGTCGCGACCGCGTCCAACCTGATTCCGGCTAAACTCGACACCACTCCGAAGCAGCAACCTGCCACTCCACCCGCTGCGCAACGTGCCGCCCAATCGGCTGTGCGGACCGAAGAGTCTGGACCGACGAATCCGGCAGCGAATGCAGCCGCGACTTCAGAACTCTTCTTCGAAGTAGGCAAATTCAAGAATCCATCGCAGGCTCACGATGAAACCGACAAGCTGGCGCAACTCGGGTTTCCCGTAACCGCTGTCCAGAAGGGTTTCCTATGGACGAATTCCTACCACGTACTTGTAGGTCCCTACGGCGATGAGAATAACGCCAAATCCACGCACGACAATCTGGTTTCGAGCGGGTTCAAGCCACGAACCTTCGTAAGAGGCTCGCGGGACTTTACGCTAGGTTCCCCGGTGGTGCTTGCCGGTGCGCGTACCCCTGAGGGAGATTACATAATCCGTTGGGAATCGTACGTCGGGAACGCGACGGTCAAATTTCAGCACAACAACTTAACGGTTGCGGAAGCAGACGGGAAATGGGTGAAGCACGACAATAAGTACCAGCGCGATGCGTACGTGTACAAAAGAAATCCTGATGGATCGCGCACTCTCTTGGAAATTCACTTCGAGGGGATGCGTGAGGCCCTGGTCTTCTAGCAACGTCTTCTAAGAACTTCTTCTCACCAGTCATCCTGATCGACCCACTACTCTCTGTCATTCCGAGGAGTGAGGCGACGAGGAATCTGGGCTTTCGTCGGCATGCACGAAGCAGTCCGGTTTCGCCATGCACTCAATGACGACGCTTCCTATTTCCTGAGTTCGATGGAAAAAATCTGGCCTTCACTGGATTTGCCAGAGGCTTCGAAAAACTCTACGTTCGCCTTCATGCCCTCCAAATCGGTACAAGGATGAAGTTCGCCCCCGGGCGTGAAGTTCAAAGCAGAGAACTGAATTTTGAAGTAGTTATTGCTATGGAGGGGAAGCGTCTTGCCATCGCCCTCGACTTTCAATTCCATGATTGCCGGCAGGGAGCATTGCACATCCTTAATCGTACCCTTTACCCCGTGGCGCGGCCCATGCGGCTCTTCAGGCGCGGGTTGTTTGGATGTGCCGAGCGTTGCCTGCGCTGAAGATTGCTCCTGAGCACCGGCAGATTGACTTTCCTGCGTGGCTTCGCGGGACCGCTCTATTTGCTGTCGTGACGCCTGATATTGCTGGGCTGCCTCCAGCAGATTCTGGACCGCGTTGACCTCGTCTGGGGTCTTGGCCAGACTCGCGGCGTTCTGCAGCACGGCGATGGCGTCGTTGGGACGCTGCATTTGCAGCAAAATATTGGCCGTGCTCAGCCGGTAGTGAAGATTGCCAGGTTCCAATTGCACTGCGTTCAGGACCAGGGTGTGAGCTTCGTCGAGATTCTCGCGCCGCATTCCGTAAAAGACTGCCAGCTGATCGTAGGCTGGGGCAAAGGAAGGATTGAGTTTGATGGCTGTTCGCAGGCTGCTTTCGACTTGCGATTTGTTGTCGGAGTCGAGTTGTCCACCATTCATCGTAATGGCCGCGAAATAGTAATAGGCCAGAAAACTTTGCGAATTCAGTTTTACCGCCTGCTCGTACCACTCCCGCGCTTTGGCGAGATTGCCTTGGCGGAACTCCAGGTATCCCATGGTTTCATGGGCCGACGCGTTGCTCGGATCATCGCGAAGGACGCTTTCAAGCAGAGGCTTCGCATCCTTTATACGTTGGTTGTAAACCAGAAAGTCCGCACGCGCGGCATTCGCCTGCGCCAGGCTGAGAGCTTGCACTTTGAAAGCTGAATCGTCGATCTGGATGGAGGTTGCTCTCTTAGAATAATAATATTTTCCTATCTGGATGTATTTCTCGAGCTCGCTCTGCAGTAATTTCAGATCGCCAAAGGCGCGGGCGCCGGCTGTAACAGGGTCCACTTTTTCACTTACCAACTTCATGTAATCGTTCAAGCGGTGCGTATTCTGGTGGTCGTCTTCGATGGTTAGATAGTGTGTAAGGGCCCAAGACTCCGCGTAGAAGATGGACCCCTTGTTCTCTTCGTGGTAGTAGGGCGAATTGATATCGACGGCAAAAAGAGTCGGCAGCGGCAACAGCTTATTTTGCAGGAGGAGGACCCGGTCCTCCTCGCTTGGTTCGCCGACCAGCACTTCTTTATCGCGGATTTCAGTGGTTTGATAGAACTCGGCGAAGCCCTCATTGAGCCACAACGGCAGCCAGCTCGCAGCCTTCTGGTTCAGCAGATGTGTGTACTCGTGATAAACGACAGCGTAAGGATGCTCCCCGGGTGCGTCGAGTCTCATCAGAACGTAGTTCTTATCCGGTGCGCGCAAGAAAAGTCCGGCCAGGCCCAACTTGCCTTTGCCCAAGTAAGCTTCCGGTTCGAGGGCTCGAAAGCCTTTTTCATCCTTGATTGCCAACACCACGATGGGCGCGCCTGTATCGATCGACGCCCGGGGAAAGCGGTCCTGAAAAACGGCCCGCATTCGCTCGAACTGGTCAGCCACTTGTCGAGCCTGCTTTTCGCTCGAGTCACTCAGGACGATAAAATGCGGGCTGCGAACCTCCAGCCAGTTTTCGGGTTTGGCCCACGCAGAGGCTAGCAGCGCGGCGAGCACCGTGAGCAGCAAAAAGATACGTTTGGACATGTGGCGCGCCAATACAGATACATCGAAAAAGCGGACGCGTCAAATTACCGAAGACGGCTTCGATACCGTTTGGATGTTCTATGAGATTCGTTAAAGCAGGGTTGGAAAAGAAAAACCGGACCCAACCGGACTTGTCGGAAATGAAACGACAGACGCGCGGAGCCAGCGAAGTGCCGAGCCAGCCACGATCTCGTGAGGCAGTTCTCTGCAGCTTAATGTGTTACTTTACGAAGCCTTTGTAACATTCGAAGCCTGCGGACCCTTGGGTCCCTGGGTTATCTCAAACTCTACCTGATCCCCCTCTTGCAGGCTTTTATATCCTTCCGACGTAATTGCGCTGTAATGGACAAACACGTCGGCTCCGTCATCCCGGCCGATAAATCCATATCCTTTGGCATTGTTGAACCACTTTACCGTACCTTTCAAGCGTTCCACTTACGCCCCCTGGGGCACAGAACTTTCCTGAATCCAATCCATGCCCTCCGATTTTCCTGCCATTTTCCGGCTACTCGAAGAGGCTGTCAAGAGGAACGCATCATGGGAAAGCCACAAGAGAGGTGGCTATTTACGTTTCTTGCGGGTGCCGAACTCTTGAGCAAGCCAGAGCACGCCTGAGATCGTCTTGCCATCGTGAATGCGACCGGCCATTACCATCCGAACGGCGATGCTCAGAGGGAAAAATCTGGTCTCGATGACTTCATCTTCCTCCGGCTGCGCGATGCCGGGACGCAGGCCCGTCGCCAAATAAATGGACATAGTCTCGGCGACAAAACCGGGGCTCGCATAAAACTTCAGGATTCGCTTCCAGCGGGCGGCGGCATAGCCGGTTTCCTCGAGCAGTTCGCGTTTGGCCGCAGTCAACTCGTTTTCTCCTTTATCGATGCGACCTGCGCAGAGCTCCCAGAGATACTGCTGGGCAGCATGGCGATACTGGCGCACCAGCAGCAGGTGAGGCTCGGAATGGCTTTCATCAACCGCGAGAATCACCACCGAGCCGGTGTGGTGGACGATGTCGCGACGGCCGCGCACACCTGAGGGTTCTAATACCTGATCCGTGGTGACCCAAAAGGCGGGACCCCGGTAGGCCTCGACAGAAGAAAGAACGCGAGCTTTGGTCTTGGAATGGGATGATTTCTGCATACCAACAATATAAGCGACGAGGGCGACACTGGGTTGTGCAGAGATTTTGTCACTACAGCAATCCCCCTGATATGCTGCCCGCGATGGCAGCGAAACCACGGATTGCGATTGTCGGCCCGGGAAGACTGGGCAGAGCGCTGGCGCTGGAGCTAAAGCGAGTGGGATACACGATCTCAGAAATCGTGTCGCGCAGCAGCGCTGCGTCAAAGCGGAAGGCCGGTGATTTGGCTCGAAGAGTCAAGGCGCACTCCTCGACCAGCGACCGCGCTCGTCTGGATGCCGATCTTGTATGGTTCTGTGTGCCGGATCGTGAGATTGCGGCGTCGGCACGCCAGCTTGCTTCGGTTGTTGACTGGACGAAAAAAATTGTGTTCCATTCGAGCGGTGCCTTGGCGAGCGACGAACTGAAGTCCTTGCGCCAGCTTGGAGCGGCGGTTGCTTCGGTTCATCCCCTGATGACATTTGTGACTGGCTCGATGCCGTCGCTCAACGGAGTGCCCTTTGCGATGGAAGGCGATGCGGCGGCGGTTCGCTCCGCGCGGCAGATCGTGCGGGCTCTTGGTGGCGAAGCCTTCACCATTCGAAAGCAGTACAAGGCTGCTTACCATGCGTGGGGAGCGTTTGCTTCACCATTGCTCGTGGCGATGCTGGTGACTGCGGAACAGTTGGCTCGCAAGGCTGGGCTGTCCGCGGTGGAGGCGCGCAAGAAGATGCTTCCGATCGTGAGACAGACTATTGCGAACTACGCGGCGCTCGGAGGGGCTGGAGCGTTCAGCGGGCCCATCGTACGGGGCGATGCGGAGATCGTGCGCAAGCACCTGCAGGCGCTGAGAAAGGTTCCCGAAGCGACCGACGTCTATCTGGCGTTGGCGCGGGCGGCGCTGCGATATTTGCCAGCGCGCAATCGCACGGAGTTGAAACGGGTTCTCGACGTATGAACTCACTCTCGAGCCATCTTGGTCAGCAAATCCGCGCATGAGGCCACGCAGGCATCGGGTTCAAGGTGTCGAAGGTCATCAGCGGTGAAAATCCCTGTACACACCGCGACGATCTTGGAATTCGCCAAACGAGCCGCCTTGATGTCTTCGGGAGTGTCCCCGACAAAGCAGACCGTCGCCGATTTACCCAGCCGGCGTTGCACTTCGATCACACCTTGGCGGAAGATGTCCGCCCTGTTTTCGTGGTGATCGGTGAAGCAGCCGAAGGTAAAAAATTCGCGTAGTCCGGCTGCTTCGACCTTGAGCCAGCCGACGGATTCGAGATTGCCCGAGGCCACGCCCAGCAACTTGCCCGCAGCCTTTAATTCAGCGAGCACGTCGGGAATTGCAGCACAGACCGTGGGCGTAACGCGATGCGCGTTCGCTGACACCTCGCGGCGGATAATTTCCAGGGCTGCTGGAAGTTTTGCTTCGAAGCTGTCGCCTGAAACTCCAACGCGATCCAGAGCCGCGCGCAAGATCCCTAGGTCAGTTTTGCCGTGATAGGCAATCCCGTCAATCGTAGTGTCGACCTGGTATGCCTCGCGCATTGCTTGATGCAGGGCGTTGCGATGGACGCCGTCGCGGGTGATCAGCAATGTGCCATCAATGTCGAAGAGATAGGCATCCTCAGTCATCCACTGGAAGCCATTTGACTTGAAGACTTGGGTCTGAGTCTGAAATTCATTCATGATTTGTTCGCACTTGGTGAAGCCTGGAGCCTGAAGCCGGTTTTCTAGGTCAGCATCACTCGCGTGATTTCTCTTGCCTTGCCGGTTCGCTCGTCGCAATCCACCACGACCGCGCACAGGCGGACATCCCCCGTCGCTGCCTCGAATCGTGTCGGCATATTGCTAAGAAATTTGCCTACGATCAATTCCTTCTTCACCCCGATGACACTGTCGTAAGGCCCGGTCATGCCGACATCGGTGATGTAAGCGGTGCCGCCCGGCAACACACGCTCATCAGCCGTAGGAATATGGGTGTGAGTGCCGACGACGACCGTGACTCGTCCGTCGAGATACCAGCCCAGCGAAACCTTTTCTGAAGTTGCTTCCGCGTGAATGTCGACGAAAATAACCTTGGCCTTGATTTCCTTTAGTAACTGGTCGGCCACGCGAAAGGGATCGTCGTTCGAAGCCATAAAAACGCGTCCTTGCAGATTAATGACGGCATATGGAACGTTGCCTTTGCGACCCTCGTATAAACCCCATCCCGGCATGCCGGGCGGGTAATTGGCGGGACGCAACACGCGGCGAGCCGGGCTATGCGGATTCCCGTCGGCGGCGTTGAAGTAGTCGATGATCTCGCGCTTATCCCAGATATGGTTGCCGGTCGTAAGAACGTCAATGCCCATCTCGAAAAGATCTTCGGCCAAGGGCGGGGTGATGCCGAAACCGGCAGCTGCGTTCTCTCCATTGGCCAGCACGAGATCAATAGCGTGCTCTTTTACGAGAGCCGTGAGGCGATCCTTGACGATGGTTCGTCCCGGTCTGCCAAAAATGTCACCGATAAAAAGAATGCGCACGTGAAATTTACCGAGAGTTCGATGGTAACACGGGGTCTTGGAACTGCTTTCTTGCGCTGCTGTTGGGACTGGCCCAATGTCACGATCAAGGTGCCAGTTCTGCCGTTTTCAAAAAGTCGTAATTTCCCGGCGGGTTCAGCGTCAGATTTCGTACTCGTCGCGTGTGCACCATTACGTTCTCGAAGTACCACAGGTTGATGTAAGGCAAATCCTCGGCCAGGATTTGCTGAATCTCCGCATAGATCTGTTTGCGCTTGTTCTGATCGAGTTCGGCGCGCGCCTGGTCGATCAGCGCATCCACGCGAGGGTTTGAATAGTAAGTGCGATTGGCGCCGTGCGGCGAGAATTTCGCCGAGTGAAAAACATATTCAAAGATGTCCGGGTCTTCGTTACCTCCGACCCAGCGCAGGGAGTGCACCTGGTATGCGCCACGCGTGACCTCAGAAAAGAAAGTGGCGAACTCAAAAGTTCGAATGTCCAACACGATGCCAACCTTGCGCAACTGCTGCTGGAACACGGCGGCCATCAGCCGCGTGCTTTCTTCAGTCGAGGCTTTCATGGTGAGATGCAAACGCACGCCGTTCACGGCCAGATATCCGGCTTGATCGAGCAATTGCCGCGCCCGAGTGGGATCGTAGTCGAAGTGCGGCACATCTCCGTTGTACGCCCAGCTCTCCGGAGGAAGGAGGCTGTAGGCAGGCCGCGCGAAATCGCGCAGCAGATAGTGAATGATCGGCGTTCGGTCGATGGCATACGACAAGGCTTGCCGCACTCGCACATCTTTGAGGATCGGATCGCGAGTGTTGAACGCAATGTAAGCGAGTACCGTTCCCGGCGCGTGCAGCACCTCCAGATTGGGCTCGCGTTCCAGCGTCAGAACCATGTCCCCGGTCAGGGAATTGATCGCAATGTCGGCACTGCCTTTGCGCAATTCAAGCGCGCGAGTTGTGGCATCTGGAATCACGGCGAACCGCACTCGTTTGAGATGAGCCTTTTCTCCCCAATATGCGTCGTTGCGTTCAACGACGACTTCCTTGTCCGGCTCGGCGCTGACGAAACGGAATGGGCCCGAGCCAACTGGATGCCGGCTGATCTCATCGCCGGTGCCGTAGGGCACAATTCCAATGGCACCGTCAGAAACGTTCCACAACAAAGTGGCGAATGGCTCCTTAAGATGAAACACCACCGTATAGTCGTCGGGCGCATCCACTCGATCCACGAGCCGGTACGCCGCTGCTTTGGTGCTGCGAATTTTCCCTTGCAGCAGGGAATCGAATGTCCACTTTACATCGCGTGAAGTGAGCGACCGCCCATCGTGAAATCTCACACCCTCATGCAGGTGGAATACGTAGGTAAGAGGATCGGGAGTTTCCCAGCGCTCGGCTAGTCCCGGCCGAACGTTCAAATGGTCGTCGCGAGTGCATAAGTCATCGAAGAGCAGTTCATCGATGCGCTCCGATTGCGCATCCAGGCCAATCCTCGGATCCAAATTAGTGGGGCTGCTCTCGATGATCATGACCACAGTATTGGGATCAGGCCTGCCCGAGCAGCCGAGTACAGGAACCAAGGCTGAGAGAACGAAAAAAGTTCGGAACAGCAAAGAACATGTGGGCATAGCCGCCCACGGCTGTGCATGCGCCGCAGAGCGGCGAAAGAGCTTTGGCTCAAGCATACGAAATCTTTCCCAGAATCGCGGGCCGCTTTGCTCCGGTTGCCGACGGGACGTTCGACGGTTTTCGATTCCATGTCTGGAAGGCGAGCAACGCGAATGCCGCTGCCTCCTTCGCCTCCGAGGGCAGCCCGAATTCATCCGAGGTACGGATCTGCAGGCCAAGCGGTCGCAATTCGTTCGCCAGCATTGCCATGAGGGTCGGATTACTTGCGCCGCCCCCAGAAACAATGAAGTCTCGGTAGGTGCTGGTTCGATGTATTACGAACCGTCGAAGCGCATCCGCGATGGACCTGGCCGTCAATGCCGTGGCTGTGGAAACGATATCGCGCCGATCGACGCGCCCGCACCGACGGATGAAGTTCTGGGCAAATTCGCGTCCGAATTCTTCGCGACCGGCTGTCTTGGGTGGCTTACGTCGAAAGAATGGCCCACGCATAACGTCACTGATCACAGGATCGAGCACCGCTCCAGAGCCAGCAATTCTGCCATCGCGATCGAACGCCTTGCCAAACAGTTGGTCCGTGACGGCATCAATCAACATATTGCCCGGGCCGGTGTCGAAAGCCACTACTTCTTTGGGAGACGCGCTCGCCGGGATCGCGGTCAAGTTCGCGATCCCACCAATGTTTTGCACGATTCGGCCGACACGACTGTCGCGGTACAAAAGAAAATCAAGGAAGGGAACCAGCGGAGCCCCCTTGCCACCGGTCGCCATGTCGGCTGGGCGGAAATCGGAAACCACCGGAACACCGACGCGTGCAGCTACCAATGCACCCTCCCCAGTTTGCCAGGTGGCCGCAAGCCTTCGTCCCAGAAACGGAGCAGCCTCGCCCTGGTGATAAAGAGTCTGACCGTGGCAGCCCACAAGTTCGGCCTTCAGACGAAAGCGGCGCTGCGTAGCCAGAACCCCCTCAGCATAAAGTTCAGCGAGCAGGAAGTTCAATCGGGCCAAGTTTGCCACCTTAGCCTTGGTTGAATTCATCGCAGCCAACACAGCCCTGCGAACTTGCTTCGGGTAAGGGTACTCCGCGTGTGCCAGAAAACGGAGCCCGGGCATCCCCGCGCGGTTCCGCGAAGAGGTTATGCGGACCAGGGCGACATTGATTCCATCGGCGGAGGTTCCGCTCATCACTCCGGCAACGATCATGTCTGATCCTGCCGTCTTATCGTCGCCAACCGGACCTGTTCGCTAAACTCCCACAACTGGCGCGAAATCTTCTCAAGCTTGGCCGCGGCGGGAGCAGCAGGTCTCGAGCGTCTCAACTCTTTGGACTTCGTCTTGAACGTCAGCACACGCGTCACCGATTCCTTTGCCCGTCGCGCAAACTTGGCGTCGCGCTGCGCCTCCCTTAACAGCGCTTCGTACGAACGCGTGATGTGCTCCTCGATATGACAAATCAGGCAAATATCTCCACCGGCTCGGACGAATTCGACGGCCGCTTGATCAATTGGCGCGGCCTTCAGCACGCCGCCCATCTCGAGATCGTCAGAAACTATGAGCCCTCGATAGCCGATCTTCTTACGCAAGATGTCTGTAATCCATTTCTTCGACAAAGACGCCGGTGTTCGATCACGCGTCACCGCTGGATACGCAGCGTGCCCGACCAGGACCAATGGAGCTTCCCGACGGAGGGCACGATAGGGAGCAATGTCTGACTCCCACAGCTTCTTCCACGGCTTCTCCACATTGGGGAGTTCGTGGTGCGTGTCGAGATTGGCCTCGCCAAGACCGGGAAAATGTTTGATTGCTCCAAACACTCCTGCGGAGCGCAGCCCAGCGAGAAATTCACGTGCGTAAATCGTGGCTTCTTTGGGATCGGCAGAGACCGCACGAGAACTCATCACCTTGCGCGAGGCTTCAAATGCCAGATCCACAATCGGAGCGAAGTCGGTGTTGAAACCCAGGGCGCGGCAAGATTCGCCGATGGTCTTCCCATGTTTCCGATAGAGTTTGCGATTGCTGGTTGCGAAGACGTCGGCCGCAGAAGGTGCAGGACCAGTGACGTTGCGAAAGCGATCCACTCGGCCGCCCTCCATGTCCACGCAGGTGAACAAGCGCGTGGAAACGCAGGACTGGCATTGCTGAAGCAGCTTGTGCGTCTGCTCTCCACTCGCGATATTGCGTGCGAAAAGAATCACTCCCGCAGGCTGCAACCGCGTGAGCACGGTACGGAGCCGCGACGACATCTCGGTGCCATCGAAGCCCACGATGAGTAGTTGGCCGATCTGTCCGGAGATTGATGTCGTCTTTTTCAATCCACCTGCTTCTTCAATTCCGCCAACAGATTCAGCGCTTCGAGTGGGGTCAACCGGTTCAAGTCTACCTCTCGTAGTTTTTCGAGAACCGGCTGCGACAATGGCGTGAAGATAGTCAGCTGAGCCGGCGGGCGCGGACGTAACTCGTCGCTGGCCAACTGTTCAGTCACTCGTTGTTCCGCACTCTCATGTTCTGCCAGCACTTCACGCGCCCGCTCAATGACTTCATTCGGCAATCCTGCCAGCTTCGCCACTTCGATTCCGTAGCTGCGGTCTGCCGCGCCCGGTTCCACTTTCCTCAGAAACACAATTCCACTCGCGGTTTCTTTCACCGAGACGTGATAATTCTTCACTCCCGAAAGCCGGTCGGCGAGTTCGGTGAGTTCGAAATAATGCGTGGCGAAAAGAGTCTTGGCCTGCAGCCGTGCGTGGATGTATTCAACCGCCGCCCAGGCAATCGCCAGCCCATCGTACGTGGCCGTGCCGCGTCCCACTTCGTCAAGCAGGATAAGTGATCGCGGCGTTGCCGTGCGCAGGATGGCCGCGGTCTCCGTCATTTCAACCATGAAGGTTGAACGCCCACGCGCGAGGTTGTCGCTTGCACCGATGCGGGTGAAGACGCGATCCACGATTCCGAGACGTGCAGACGACGCGGGGACAAACGATCCCATCTGCGCCAGAATCACAACCAGGGCGGCCTGCCGCAGATAGGTTGACTTGCCGCCCATGTTCGGGCCGGTGAGAACCAGCACCGTATCTGTGGTTGAGTTGAGATAGAGGTCGTTGGGCACGAAGCGCTCGCTGCCGCCCGCCATTTCCTGTTGCTCGATTACAGGATGCCTTCCAGCAACGATCTCGATATCCGCAGAAGCGTCAAAGTTGGGCCGGCAGTAGTTTCGCAGAGCCGCCACATGCGCTAATGCAGAAAGTACGTCCACTTCGGCCAGTGCCAACGCCGTTTGCCGAATGCGTCTGGCTTCCCCAGCAATGGCCGAACGCAACTCCACGAACAGACGCCGCTCGATCTCCACGATCTTTTCCTGCGCATCGAGGATCTTCGACTCATACTCCTTTAGCTCGGGAGTCGTGAAGCGCTCGGCGTTGACCAGGGTCTGCTTGCGCTCGTAGTCGGGCGGAACCAGATGCAGGTTGGGTTTCGAGATTTCGAGGTAATATCCAAAAATGGAGTTGAACTTGACCTTCAGCGAATTAATTGCGGTGCGCTGTCGTTCTCGCTGTTCGATCTGCGCTAGAAATTGTTTGCTGTTTTGGCTCAGTTCCCGGAGTTCGTCGAGTTCCTTATCTGCGCCGCTCTGAATCGCGCCACCGTCAACCAACGAAATCGGCGGCTCGGGAACAATGGTCTTCTCGATTCGCTCCCGCAGATCGCCCAGTTCATCGAGAGAGCGGTGTAGAGTCTTCAGCCGCTCGGTCGCGAACCTTGCCAGCCCAACTCGCAGGCCCGGAATCTTTCTCAGCGATGCAGCCAGAGCGAGAACGTCCCGAGGATTCGCCGTCTCCAGCGTTACACGGCTCAACAAGCGCTCCAGATCGAGGATTCCGTCCAATGCTTGCCGCAATTCCTCGCGCGCCACGGTTTCGTTCACCTGCGCCTCGACTGCGTCCAGCCGCGCATTGATCTCCGCAATTTCGATTGATGGTCGCAGCATCCACGAGCGCAGCAGGCGTTTGCCCATAGGTGTGACCGTGGCGTCGATCGAACGAAACAGGGTGACTCCGGCGTCTGTCCCCGCAAACAGCGGCTCGATCAGTTCCAGATTTCGCACAGTTACTGCGTCAAGCACTAAATGGTTCTGCCTTTCATAAAACCCGACCCGATCGACGTGATCCAACGTTCCGCGTTGGGTGGAGCGAACGTAGTAGAGGATGGCGCCCGCTGCTGACGCCGCTGCCGGTTTGCCCGCAAGTCCAAAGCCCTCCAGTGACAAAACGCCGAAGTGATTTTCGAGTAGGGGAATGGCATGGTCGGGGGCGAAGACCCAATCATCGAGGGGAGTCTCGGCGAAGACGGCACTGCCGCTCGTTGGGCGGCCGGACGGGAGAGGGCGCCCGTCCCCACGCGATCTTTGCTCATCGAATAGCGGGGCTGCAGAACCGTACAAAAGCTCCTTTGGTCGTAACTGCTGCAGCTCTTCTTGTATTCGCTTGCCAGCATCTTCGCCGGAAAACTCGGTGGCGCGGAATTCGCCGGTGGAAAGGTCCAGGGCCGCGAATCCTACCCGATCCCCGATCTGCGCCACTGCTGCCAGAAAGTTGTTTTCCTCAGAGCTCAACGAGAAATCCGCCGCCGTGCCGGGCGTGACTACCCGTGTGACCTCTCGGCGAACGAGTTTCTTGGCCAGGCCGGCATTCTCCATCTGCTCGCAGATGGCGACCTTGAATCCTTTGCGGATGAGCTTGGAGATGTAACCTTCCGCCGCGTGATAAGGTACGCCACACATGGGGACGGCCACGCCTTTCTCCTTATTACGAGAGGTCAACGTGATCTGCAACTCGCGTGACGCCAGGATGGCATCGTCAAAGAAAAGCTCGTAGAAATCACCCAGACGAAAAAACAGCAAGGCGCTAGGATGTTCCTTCTTGATAGCGGCATACTGCCGCATCAACGGCGTGGACGGCTCAGTCATCGCAGGCTGCTTCGTGCGCGGATTATAACAAACCGGGTTATTGCTTATAGACCTTCTTGAATAACGCGGATGAACTCCGGTCGTGCTGCAAAGAGGACGAGACGAGAACCCGGCGGTCTGGAACGCAGTTGACGCAACTGCGATGAGGTGCTTTCCTTATGCATGGAACTGCGCAAGGATCCGATCACCCGCTCCTGGGTTATTACCGGCGACGACGTTCCCGAAAACCCGCCGCGTCCAGAACCATTTTGCCGGTTCTGTCCTGATTCCCGCGAGCCATCGCAGCTGATTGCCAGCATGTCCGGCACTCCCGGGGCTCCGTGGTCGGCGCGCGCGGTCGTCCATCCCAACGCGCTGTATCACATCGAGGGCGAGGCAACCCGCCGCGGCGACGGCATTTACGACCGGATGCGCCCGATCGGCGCACACGAGGTCCTAGTGGAGAACCCCTCGCACGACCGGCACTTGTGGACTGCAAGCGATCTCGAGATCGAACAGTTCCTGATGCTTGCCGCGCAGCGTATCCAGGATCTTAAAGGCGACGGTCGTTTCAAATATGTAGGCATCTATAAGGACCACGGAAACAGCGCCGGGCAAGAGTTCGAGCATCCCGCATCGCAGCTCACCGCGACCACATTCGTCCCCCGTCGCGTATTGTATGAATTGCGCGCTGCCCGCGAATACTTTCAAAGCAAGGAACGTTGTGTTTTCTGCGATATTATTTCCCAGGAAATGAAGCAAGATCTCCGCGTAATCGAGCTTCGCGGGGACTTCGTCGCTATGTGCCCGTATGCGCCGCGTGTGCCTTACGAGAGCTGGATTATACCGCGCACCCACGAGGCCGCTTTCGAACGCTTCGGCCTGAATCGCCCCGGAACGATGCGCGATCTAGGCGCCCTGCTGCGGCGCACCTTGCAGCGCATTCGCACCATTACGGAAGAATTTCACCTCGTGCTGCACACCTCGCCCAACAGCCTGCACCGGTCGGGAAACCTCGGCTACTGGAAGACCATCGACGAGGACTATCACTGGCACATCGAAATCATGCCAGTCCTTGCTGCAAAGGCGAAATCGTATACTTTCAAAGAGGTTTACTATTCGCCTCTGTCCTCCGAGACTGCCGTTAAGCGCCTGCGGGATGCGAGGATTGAACCGTAGCAAAAACGTCGTTGGTCTTGGTCGTTTGTCGTTCGCAACCAATTTGATCAATTTTCCAACGACCAACGACTAACGACCGACGACCAATCAATGACCATTCGCCGCATGAAAACCTATACTGGCGGACAAGGGTATGTTTACCAGTATTACTTTGTGGGAAAACGTGCGGCGATGGACAATTCGCCCGAGGGCGCTGCGACCGAATACGTATTCGATGTCACCTCAGATCGCAAAACGACGTTCGCGGTCAGCGTCTTTCTGCCGGAGGGAGCCACGAAAACGTGGGCGGCAAGTCACGCCCGCACTCTCACCGAAGCCGAACAATATGGCGCGGTCAAAATGCGCCTTTTCCAGGCCTTCGATGGGATCGAAAACATGATGGCCGATGGCCGGCGGCTGCTGGTGAATGATGAGATTCTGGAACGAGTTCTAGCCACACTGGGAGTGGAATGACAGCAAACCGAGGACTGAGAACCATGAACTCGGGAATGCTTTCGCTCTCAACTCACAGCTCCGGTTCAATGCAGCCCTTCGATCCGTATTTGTGATCTACATCACAATGACCGGTGATCTTACCGACTGCCATCTGCCTCGTCGACAGGGCAGACTATAATCACTGTGGCGGATTCGGGAACGGATGCCCGAACCCGTAGAAGAGCCGTAAAATCAAGCTATGCCTATACTTTGGCTGCGAGTTGCGTTGGGTTTTTACGCCGTCGGACTGCTCTATGCGTTGGTCGCGCTAACCCGCACCAGCGACCTGTTGAACAAGATTGCCTTGCACGCAGCTTACCTGGGCATGGTTTTCCATTTCGTCTCGCTCACGGATTCTATACTCCTCACGGGCCAGATCACCTTGACCTCCGTGCACAATGCCGAATCGGTGTTGGGCCTCCTGATCATGATCGTTTTCATGATCGTGTACCTGCTGTATCAAACCACGTCTCCCGGCATTGTCGTTTTCCCCTTGGTCTTTCTGCTCACTTTCGTGGCCGCAACCGGGCAGCAACCGTTTTTGCTGACATCGCCGGGGTTGGCGAGGGGCTGGCTGTTCGCGCACATCGCACTGATCTTCACCGGCTACGCCGCGCTGGTTTTGAGTTTCGGGGCAAGCCTGCTTTATCTCATCCAGGAACGCTCGTTGAAATCGAAAAAGGGAGGCGGACTGCTCTCTCGCCTGCCCGCCCTTGAAGTAATTGACGAAATCGGATTCCGATCGCTGCTGCTCGGGTTTCCCTTCATGACGCTAGGTCTCATCGCAGGTACAGTCGTTGCGCAAGCAACCTATGGCCGCGTGGACCTGCTCGATCCTAAGATTCTGCTCTCGATCTTGATGTGGGTCGTATACCTGGTCATGCTTTACACCCGCTGGACCGCGGGCTGGCGAGGCCGCCGCGCCGCCTATCTCGCCGCCGGAGCATTTGTCGCCGCAATCGTGGCGTGGGCAGCCAACTACTTCAGCACCATTCATAGGTTCGCACAGTCATGAACTTTCAGCTCATCGGCGTCAACCACAACAGCGCGCCGGTCGAAGTGCGGGAACGTTTGGCGATCCCAGAGTCACGACTGCCCGATGCTCTGAAGTGTTTGACCCAACATCCGGGCGTTGACGAAGGGCTGATCCTGTGCACTTGCAACCGAGTAGAGCTGTTGGCTCAGACCAAAAACGGAAGCGCCGACCTTCGTGGATTTCTCGGCGAATATTTCCACATTGAACATGCCGACCTCGCGCCTCACCTCTACGAATATCGCGAACACGATGCCATCCGCCATTTGTTTCGGGTTACGTCGAGTCTCGATTCAATGATCTTAGGCGAAGCGCAAATCCTGGGGCAGGTGAAGGAAGCCTACGCCACCGCGCGGGCAGTGGGCGCGATCCACTCTCAATTGGATTTGCTGCTCACTCGGGCTTTTGCGGTTGCCAAACGGGTGCGCACCGAAACGGCCGTGGGCTCATCCGCAGTCTCGGTGGCCTCGGTAGCGGTTGAACTCGCCAAGAAGATTTTCGGATCTTTGAATGGCAAGACCGTGTACCTGGTTGGAGCCGGGAAGATGAGCGAACTGGCAGCTCGTCATCTGCTCGCCCATGGTGCGGCGTCGATCTTTGTGGCCAATCGCACCTACGACCGGGCCATTCGCCTAGCCCAGAAATTCGACGGCCAAGCCATCGAATACAGCCGGCTCTACGATACTTGCGACAAAGGTGACATCGTTATTACATCGACCGGAGCTCCACATGCGATCTTCCGCCGCGAACACGGCGAATTATTTCTGAGCCGCCGCAAGAACCGTCCGATGTTTTTTATCGACATCGCGGTGCCGCGGGACGTCGATCCGGAGATGAACAAGATGGACGGAATCTTTGTCTACGATATCGACGACCTGCAGCAAGCCGTGTCATCGCACGTCGCGGATCGCAAAAAAGAGGCCGAACACGCCACCGCCATTATCGAGAGCGAGGTCGAGCGATTCCAGGCTCGTTTGCAGACTCTAGACGTCGTCCCCACGATTGTTTCTCTGCAAGACCATTTGGAAACCATTCGGCAGGCCGAAATCGATCGGGTTCGTGGACGCCTTGGCGAGTTATCGCCCGACCAGGAGCTTGCCATCGACACCCTCACGCATGGCATCGTGAACAAGATCATGCACACGCCCATCACCACCCTGAAGAGCGCAGCTCGCGAGTCCGAGGCCACCACGGTGGTCGACATTGTTCGCCGCTTGTTTAATCTGCAGGAGAAAGAAAAAGACAAGAAGGCTGCGCAATCCGGGAGTGGTACCGGAGGACGCGCCTGATGGCTCGTCTTCGCATCGGCTCCCGAGGTTCCCAACTCGCACTCTGGCAAGCTCATCACATCAGCGCTCTGCTCCGTGAGCGCGGCCATGAGGTGGACCTCGAAATTATCAAGACGACGGGGGACAAGATCATCGACGTTGCCCTCGCCAAGGTTGGCACCAAGGGCATGTTCACCAAGGAGATCGAAGAGGCTCTGGCCGAGGGACGCATCGACCTTGCAGTACATAGCTTGAAAGACCTTCCCACCGAACTTTCCCTGGGTTTTGAGATCGCGGCCGTGACCACCCGGGAGAACCCGCGCGACGTATTTTGCTCTCACAAATACGAGAGTATTGAAGATCTGCCGCGAGCAGCTCGTGTCGGTACCAGCAGCCTGCGCCGCCAAGCGCAGTTGAAGGCCGTGCGGCCCGATCTCGACATCCACCCGCTGCGCGGGAATGTGGACACTCGTCTGCGCAAGCTGGAAGCTGGCGAATATGATGCGATCATTCTGGCGGCGGCAGGTCTGAACCGGCTGGGTAAGACACAACTTGTCAAACAGGTGATCCCGGCCGAGGTCATGTGCCCGGCCGCTGGGCAGGGAGCGCTTGGAATCGAGATTCGTGCTGGCGACTCGGTTACGCGACAGCATCTTGCATTTCTGGATGACGCCGCAGCGCGTGCCACCACGACTTGCGAACGAGCGTTGCTCAATAAACTCGGCGGAGGCTGCCAGGTGCCCATCGGCGCGCTCGCGGAAGTCCGCGATGGACGACTGCACCTCGAGGCAATCGTGGCCGACCCCGACGGCTCCAAAGTTCTGCGCGAGTCGCGCGACGGCAGCGATTCAGTTCCGCTAGGAGAGTCTGTCGGCGAAATCTTGCTCCGGCGCGGCGGAGATGCGATCCTCGAAGCAGTCTACGGGCAGGGAATTGCCGTGCCGCAACAGCCCTGAACGTGTGGCGATGGGCGCCCTCGCCCGCGTCTGTGGCGAATCGTGACAAACGGGAGAGCCGAAAGTGTACATACCCGAATTTAACCGCCAGGAAGATCGCGCCGCGACAGTCGCTTTCATGCGAGCGAATCCATTCGCTATCCTGGTTTCCAACGCCGACGGTGTTCCGTTCGCCACTCACCTCCCGCTTCTCATTGACGAAGTCGGAGACCAGATCATCGTGCAGGGTCATATGGCGCGAGCGAATGCGCACTGGAAGTCGATGAACGAGGGCGAGGAATCGTTGGTCATCTTTCACGGTCCCCACGCCTATATTTCGCCGAGCTTGTATGAGATCCGAGACAGCGTTCCGACGTGGAACTATGCAGCCGTTCATGTGTATGGTCAGCCCACGTTGTTCTCCGACGAAGAAGGACTGAGGGCCACGCTACACCGCATGATCGATACCTTCGAATCGTCATACATGGCGCAGTGGTCCGAGTTGAGCGAGCAATATCAGAGCCGAATGATGAAGCATATTGTGGGTTTTGAGATCAAGGTAAAAAGGCTGGAGGCAAAGTTCAAGCTCAGTCAAAACCGTACCAAGGGAGAACAAGCGCGAGTCATCCAGTGCCTGAACCAGAGCAAGGACTCGAACGTTTCCGGAGTCGCAGAGCTCATGCAGCAAGAAGGCTTGGGCCGCTAAGTCGATGACAAAGAAAAAAGGTCCTCCGCTTGCTGGACTCCGCATTGTTGTAGGTCGTGCGCGCCATCAGGCTAGCGCCCTTTCGTCCGGCCTGCGAGAATTTGGCGCGGAAGTGATCGAGATCCCTTTTATCGAAATCCGCAAGCCGCGGTCTTACCAACCTCTGGACAGAGCCCTCAAGAATCTACGCGACTACGACTGGCTCATCCTTACCAGCGTGAATGGAGTCGACGCGTTTTGGAAACGGGTTCATAAACTTCGCTTAACCGAGAGGCACTTTAAGCACTTGCAAGTGGCGGCCATCGGACCTGCTACGAAGAAGGCTATCGAGAAACGCGGCATTAAAGTAAATGTCGTTCCTGAAGAGTACGTCGCCGAATCGGTAGTAGAGAGCTTGCGTGATCAGGTAGAAGGGAAGCGTGTGCTATTGGCCCGAGCCCGAGTCGCCCGCGACGTGATCCCTCGAGAATTGCGCAAACTTGGTGCCAAGGTTGACGTGGTTGAGGCCTACGAAACCGTGATTCCACAGGCTTCCCGCACCCTGCTTCAGACCATCCTCAAAAGTCCCAAGCGTCCACACGTGATTACGTTTACCAGTTCATCGACCGTAAGAAATTTTGTAGCCCTGCTGGGAAAGAAGGTGTGGCGCGGGCACCGTCGCCCGCGAAAGGCTAGTCCGCTCGATGGTGTCCGTCTCGCTTCGATCGGGCCCATCACCTCGTCGACCCTTCGCGAGCTTGGCCTCCCGGTCGACGTCGAAGCAAAGGAATACACGATCCCCGGCCTGATAAAGGCAATCGTGTCAGCTCGTGTGGAACCGGTCTCCGAACCGGTTGCCGCGCACAGCCCTCGAAAGACATCATCCTGAACCCGGCTTTTTAGCCGGGTGAAGGATCTCGCGCGAAGTACCAGGACTCTAGTGGGCGGCCCTCTAACTGCGTTCCTGGCAATCCGCGCCAGATCCTTCGCGGCCTGTCGGCCACTCAGATGACGTCATGTAAAGAGACGACAGTCTACTCCGTCAGCGAGCAACTGCAATCGGCCGGTGGCACATGCGCTTTCAGGAAACCCGATACCCGCTGGTAAGCGTCGATCTGATTCTCCACGCGCGCGAATCCGTGGCCTTCATTCGCGTACACCTTAAACTCGACCACGCCGCCACGCTTCTTGATCGCCTCAATCACTTGCTGCGATTCCTCTGCAGGGCAACGCGGATCATTCCCACCGGCGAGCAAAAATAGCGGCGCCTTGATCTGATCCACAAAGAAGATCGGAGAACGATCGTGGAAAAGAGCTTTGTTTTTCTCCGGATCACCCATGGTCGCAAGGTCCGATTGTTGCAGCACCGGGTCCTCATTCTGAATGTCCGTAAACCAGTTGACAAATGGAACCATCGGCACGCCCGCAGCCCAAACGTCGGGCGCCTTGGTGACGCCCATCATGGTCAAGTAGCCGCCGTAGCTGCCGCCCGTCAGAACGACCTTCTTGGGATCGAGATAGCCGGTCTGCTTGATAAAATCCGCGGCCGCGAGCACGTCCTGCAAATCGCCGCCACCCATGTCGAACAGGTTCGCCTGTTGAAATTCCTTTCCGTATCCCGCTGAACCGCGATAGTTCGGCGCAATCACCATGTACCCCTGGTTGACCATATGCTGGATAAACCGGTTAAACGAATTCACCGACTGCGACGCAGGACCACCATGCACGTAAACAATCGCCGCGTTCAGCCCATTGCGCACCATGTTGTACGGCACATAGACGAACGCCGAGATGGTCCACTTGCCATCGCGACTGGGGTAGTGGACCAGGAATGGCTCGACCATATCTTCCGAGTGCACGCCGGCGACCAGGGATTGCGTCACCTGATGAGATCTCCCCGTGGCCAGTTGGTAGACCCAAAGATCTCCCGGAGCGGTTGCCCCGTTGTGGTTATAGAGTAAGCGTGCCCCATCCTTGCTGAAGGCGGAATGCTCCCCGGCTAGCTCATTCACGCCTCGGGAAATGGGCAATGCCGTGGTCTTGCCCGTGACGAGGTCATGCAAATAAATGTCGGTATTGCCCTCGACTTTCGCAGTCCACGTAACGTGCTTGCCGTCAGGCGAAAAGTGACCACCAGCGGTCTCCCACTTGTCTTTGGTCAGCCACGAAATCCTTTTGGTGGCCAAATCGAGCAACCCAACATTGTCGTAGCCATTGGGCGCATTAGATGTGAGCAGCAGATGCTTGCCATCGGGCGAGAAATCATTGGCGCGATAAAGCTGTTCACCCTGGTGCGGAGTGAGCAGAAAACTTTGACCCGTAGTGACTTCTGCGACAAAGATATTCGAATCCGTTCCCTTGGCCTGCTCCTGGGTATAGGCGATCCATTTACCGTCCTGCGACCAAATGGGGTTGTCATTCAACTTGCTGGCCGGCGTGCCGGTCGTGATGTGTTTCACATCCCGCATCACCATGTCGTACACATCGATCTCGAACACCGACGAAGTCTTCGGTTTCACGGCATAGGCCAGATAACGGCCATCGGGCGACCATCGCGGATACTCCTCCGCAATCTCGCGCGTACGAGTCAGGTTCACCACCTGCCCGGTCTTCGGCGAGACGATGAAAATGTCCCACTGCTCGTCCCCGTCATAATCCGACATGTAAGCGATCCATCTGCCGTCCGGTGACCACGCAGGCGCCGTCTGCCGCTGATCGCTGACCGTCAGTTGTGTCGGCCAGCCACCCTCTGCCGGGACCAGCCAGAGGTTATTGCGGCCACTGATATTGCTGACGAAGACGATCGTCTTGCCATCGGGAGACCACGACGCACGCCCCACCTGACGCGTCATATAGAGCTTCTCAATGGAAAGACTCTGCTGATTCTGCTCTACGTTCGCATTGGGCTTACTGGTGATCTGTTTGGGGTCGGTGATGGCTTGGGGCACAGGCAGAGTCTGGGGCGCGGCAAAAGTACTGATGAATACGACAATAGCAAACGGGATGAGAGAGCGCATTCGATTCCTGAAGAGTCGCTAGACGAGGTCAGAATAAAAAGTTTAGCAGAAGCTACTTTTTTCATGCCCCGCCATCTTCGCCAGGCTCTGTCATCTTGAGCCGAGTAGCTTCTTCGCCAAGCGAAGAAGCTTGGAGTCGAAAAATCCCGTGAGACGCTCTTGATAACGCTTACAGCTTCGCGTTCTTGTGAATCTCGACGGTCGTCCACGTCTTATCCCCAGCGTGGCAGATATTCTCCAGGGCACAGTCCACGCATTTTGGCCGGCGCGCGAAGCACAACTTGCGCCCATGCCAGATGAGTTGATGCGCGAACAGAATCCATTTCTCGCGCGGAATTACTTTCATCAAGTCCTGCTCGATTTTCGGCGCATCCGTATTCTTGGTGAGCTCAAGCCGGCGCGCGATGCGGGTAACGTGCGTGTCCACCACGACCCCATCCGCTTTGCGAAACCACGTGCCCAACACGACATTGGCGGTCTTGCGCGCCACGCCCGGCAAAGTTAGAAGTTTCTCCATGTCATCTGGAACCTGCCCGCCGAACTCGCTGACAATCTTCTTCGCCGCGCCCACAACCGACTTCGATTTATTGCGAAAGAAACCCGTTGAACGGACGTCAGGCTCAAGCTGTTCGGGAGTGAGCGCAGCGAAGTCCGCCACGGTCGGGTATTTACGGAACAACTCCGGCGTGACCCGATTGACGTTCACGTCGGTCGATTGCGCCGACAAGATGGTTGCGACCAGCAACTCCCACGCGCTCTTGTGGGTGAGCGCGCAGGTCACGTCCGGATAAAGCTCGTCGAGCCGCTTCAGAATCTCGGAAATCCGCCCGGGCGTGAGAGGATTGTACTTGGCGCCGGGCGCAGACTTCTTGGATTTCGTCGTGCCAAGTCTTTGATCGGGCTGCTCCGGGCGCAGCCCGGCAATTTTCCGTGATTTGTTAAGCGAGCGGGAGACCCGCGCTCCCTCATGCCGTCCCGTTTTTGCTGGTTGTCGAGGAACTACGCCGCGTACCATGTTCTTTCCTTCAGTGTATGGAATTGAGTTCGAATGGTAGCAGAATCAATTCCCCGAGGGAGAGTCCGCAAGTGTTTTCAGCGGGCCCAATCCGACCCTTTCGTAATAGGGGAAACCTCTCCCTGCAATTGACGAGGACAAACGTGCTAGGTAGTCTGGAAGTGATTCAACAAAGTTGAGGAAGCTCCTGTGGCAGTGAAGTCCGTCCAACTCGGGCAAGTCTGGCGCAAGGATGACGACGGAAAGGATTACCTCGTCACCAAGGTGTACAGCGAGGTGTTCTCGCAGTATGCCGTGCTGCGTCCGGCGGAGGTAACCGCACCTGACGCGCCTACAGTGCGGGTGAAAGTAGCCAAAAGTACTCAGGGTGCATCCCTGCCCGGATTCACCTTTACTCAGGAAGGCTCGTTCTGAAGTATCTTTGAGAGACGTTGCTTGCGACGTCTCAGTTCGGCCGGAGACGTAGCGAGCTACGTCTTTACAAATTTCATTCCCGATCTCTTCCCATGACCGAAAAAATCCTGGCAGTTTTGTTTGTCTTCATCAAATCCACAATTGCCGTGACCGGCTACGGCGGCCTTACCATCCTGATGGCAATTGAATCCGCGTGCATCCCATTGCCTTCGGAGTTGATCATGCCCTTCGCCGGTTATCTGGTGTTCGAAGGCACGATGAAACTGTTCTGGGTCGCCACTGCCGGCGCCCTCGGCTGCAACCTGGGATCGTTGATCGCCTACGAGATCGGATGCTACGGTGGTCGTCCCCTGGTCGAAAAATACGGTCGCTGGATCCTTATGGGCCGGCGAGAACTGGATTGGGCTGACCGCTTCTTCGCGCGCTGGGGATACCTGGCTGTCTTCGTCGGAAGAATGCTCCCGGTAGTCCGCACTTTTATCGCACTGCCTGCGGGAGTTGCCCGCATGCCGCGTGGACGATTTCATCTCTATACCTTTCTCGGTTCCTGGCCCTGGTGCTTCGCGCTGGCGTGGTTCGGGATGAAGTTGGGCGAAAACTGGCGTGCATTGGGAAAATATTTTCACCAGTTCGATGCCATCATCGGCGTTGCCCTGGCGGCGGGAATAATCTGGTTCGCGTGGTCGCACTGGCAGAATAGAATCGGAGCGACGGAGTAGGAACTGTCGTTGGCCGTTGGTCTTTGGTCGTTCGCTGTGCGATGGTGACGGCAGCGCCTTCGCGGTTCGAGCCAAGCTTCGCGCGGACCTCGGAAAGAGGTAATCATGAAATTTCTCATTTCTCCATGGTTGGCATTGCTGGTGATCACGAGCTGCGCTTTTTCACAAGCCGCTCCGGCCGCGTCCGGTCAGCCTTTTGTCGTCGAATACTACTACAAAGCAAAATGGGGACATGCAGACGAATTCCTGCAACTCTTCAAGAAGAATCACTACCCGTTGCTCAAGAAGGAAGTCGAAATGGGGCGCATGCTCAAAGTCTGGATGGACCAACCGCGTTACCACACTACGGAAGACGGACGGTGGGATTACCGCGTGACCATTGTCTTCAAGAACGCCACGGTCGCCAATGAACCTTTCGACGAGGAGGCCCTCAAGAAGCAATTATTCCCCGATAAAGAAACCTACCTACGCGAAGAGCAGCGCCGCTTCGAAATCCTCGATGCGCACTGGGATCTGCCGGTGAAGACCGTGGATTTGGAAGCGAAGTAAAGCCTCTGGCCGTGAGTCTTTGGCCGTTGGCCGAGGACGAACGACCAACGATCAACGACCAACGGCGCAGAACAACGATCTGCACGACTTCCTGCTTGATGCGCCTCAACACGCCTGCTGTGCCGCCGAAGCGCGATATCCTTCCATTCAGCGTCCCTCGGTTGCAAATCATCTGTCGATACGAGAACATACCTGTTTGCCTTACATCTCTGGCTCTCACTAGCAAGAGCTCTCATAAGGAAGCCTCGACACGATGGCGACTCGGCAGAAGTCCGCACGAACTGACAGCAAGAAGCACAACAGCAGTGAAATTCAATCCCCTAAAGGCAAGCTCGGAGTAATGATTCCGGGCATGGGCGCGGTTGCGACCACATTCGTGGCCGGCGTTGAAGCCATACGCAAGGGAATCGCCAAGCCCATCGGTTCTGTTACCCAGATGGGGACCGTTCGCTTGGGCAAGCGTACCGATGCGCGGTCTCCCAAAATCAAGGAGTTCGTTCCTCTGGCCGGCCTCGACGATCTGGTCTTCACCGGTTGGGACATCTTTGACGACGACATGTACGCCGCGGCCAAGAACGCTGGGGTTCTCGATCGCGAATTGCTGGACCAGGTCAAGCCCTTTCTCAGCTCCATCAAGCCGCGCAAGGCCGTCTTCGATCACAACTACGTCAAGAAGATCGACGGGCCCAACGTCAAGAAGGGCAAGAACAAGATGGATCTGGCCGAGCAGGTGCGTGCTGATATCCGCGACTTCAAAAAGTCTTCTGGAGCGACGCGCCTGATCACCATCTGGTGCGGCTCCACGGAAAGTTACATCGAGCCCACCGCAGCTCATCAATCGCTGAAAGTCTTCGAGAAAGCGCTGATTCAGAATGACGAGAACATCGCGCCCTCGATGATCTACGCCTACGCCTCGCTAATGGAAGGCGTGCCCTTTGCCAACGGAGCGCCGAACCTGACGGTGGATATTCCAGTAATGCACGAGTTGTCACGGAAGAATAACGCTCCAATCTGCGGCAAAGATTTCAAGACTGGACAGACGCTGATTAAAACCATCCTCGCCCCCGGCTTCAAAGCCCGCATGATCGGCCTCAACGGATGGTTCTCCACCAACATCCTGGGCAACCGCGACGGCGAAGTGCTCGAAGATCCCGGATCGTTCAAGACCAAGGAAGAATCCAAGCTCTCGGTTCTGGAACACATTCTGCAACCCGAACTCTACCCCGATCTCTACGGCAATTTCACCCATAAGGTCCGCATAAACTATTACCCACCCCGCGGCGACAACAAGGAGGGTTGGGACAATATCGATATCTTTGGGTGGCTTGGCTACCCGATGCAGATCAAGGTGGATTTTCTTTGTCGGGATTCCATTTTGGCCGCGCCCATTGTGCTTGACTTGGTTTTGTTTATGGACTTGGCGCAGCGCAGCGCGGAGCTTCGCGGCCTTGGCATTCAGGAGTGGTTGAGTTTTTATTTCAAGTCTCCGATGACCGCACCGGGCCTTTACCCCGAGCATGATTTGTTTATTCAATTGATGAAGTTGAAGAACACGTTACGGCATCTTCGCGGCGAAGAACTGATCACGCACTTAGGGCTGGAGTATTACGACTGAACGCTGATCCGAAAAAGCGCCACCCCGTCCGGTCAACCTCATCCTGAGCGGCCGTCAGGCCGCGAAGAATCTGGCGCGGATTGGCAGTACGCTTGAAACGCTCACGCCGCACCCTTCTGCCGCTTATATTCGTCGAACTTTTCCAGGAACCGGTCAATGTCTTTTTTCTGCAGATAATACGGCGTGGATAACCGCAGCTTGGACGGCTCTCCGCCACGGATGCGGATTTTGTGCGTCTTCCACATCCACGTCTCCAGATCCATGCGCTGGATGGGAGGAACATTGACTGTAGCTAGGGCGCAGCGCAGCGCCGGATCAGGGGAAGTCCACGACTCTGCACCCCGTTTGATCATCTGCGCGAGAATGTAGTCGCAGAGCTCGCGATGGCGGCGCTCGATCCGCTCCATGCCAATATCGTCAGCAAGCTTGATGGCCGCCAATAGCCCCCACAGGGCGGGCACGTTCGATGAACCAATCCGCTGGAATCGTTCAGCTCGGAGGTTCGGTTCGTCCCAGCCTTCGGTGGCAATGGTGTTCCACATCCTGTCGATGACTTCGTCGCGCACGTACAGGAAGCCCGACCCTTTCGGCGCCTGCAGCCACTTGTGCGGGCTGGAAGAATACATGTCACAGCCGATCTCCTGCAGGTTGAGACGCATCATGCCGGTTACATGGGCCCCATCCACGGCCGACAGGACATTTTTCGAGCGTGCCAGCGCGCACAGTTCCTTCGCCGGAAGAACGATACCAGTCACGGTAGTGATATGGCTGAAGAAGATCACGCGTGTACGATCACCGATGGCATCGTTGAACAGATTCAAAACCTGGCTGGCATCTTTGACAGGCTTGGGTAGAGTCACGGTCTTGACCACGACTCCATAACGCTTCGCTCTCAGCCGCCAAGGCTGAAGGCCTCCGGGATGTTCTTGATCGGTCATGAGCACTTCGTCACCCGGCTTCAAATCAATTCCGTTCGCGATATAGCTGTTTCCCTCGGTGGCATTGCGAACCAGGGCAATCTCGTCGCGCTTGCATCCGACGAACGCGGCCAGGGGATCTCGAAATTGGTTCCAGGCGGCGTATCCCCAGATGGGGTAATCCTCAGGATCCTGTTGGTCCATTTTTTCGGTTTGGGCGTAGCCGTCAAAAATGGCTCGCAGAACGGGTGCGGGGCTTGACCCGACGGTGCCGTTGTTCAGATAGATCTCATCGGACGGAATGAGAAACTGCTTGCGAAGCTCGGCCCAATAGGCATCCTGGTTGCTGCTGTAAAGAGCGGCATCGGGAAGCGCCGAGGGCACGGATTGGAGTTGGGCCCACAGTCGACTGGGTAGAGCGAGAGCGGCAAGACCCGAGGTGGCACTGAGGAAGCGTCGGCGATCGAGCAAGAAAACCCTCCGGACACTTGGACGGCGCCATGTTACGACGGTGAGAGACCCAGCGCAAGACAGTTGCGGCGGCGGATCAGCCACGAAAATCCCCGCTGATGAGAAATAGGCGTGGCACCTCACGTGCTATAGTTGGCTCGATTCTCGTCCTCATTGGGGGCCCGATGAGAGCGATTCCAAGCGGGTCCACAGCTCAGGAAGTGCTCTTTCCGGCATAAAAGTCGTGTCCCGGCTGGAATCCTGTTTTTGCTCCGCCCGGACGCGGCCTCGAAGGCTCCGTGTGGATGATTCGAAGTCAGGTACCCTGGATAACCTTCTTGGTTGATTCTGCGTCGAACTTCTTAGGGAGTAGTGCGGAATACCAGTTGCGCCAAGGCGTATAATTGGGACACAGGCCCGCCCGGGGCGGAAAAACGGAGTTTGGCTATGAAGTTCCGACTCTTGCTGTTAACGGCTGCGTTGTTTACCATCAGCAATCTCACACCAGTGGCCTTTGGGCAGATCGGTACCCCCGGCAGCCAGCCGACTCCTGGCACGGCTCCCGGTAACCCCGTCCCTAGTGGCGACCCGGGGGTTTCAGGAACTGCACCTCAGAGCAGCGCCAGCGGCTCTGGTACCCAAGGAACCCAAAGCGCTCCAGTGCAGCCTGCCGATCCGGACAAGGTCAAGCACGACGGTGGCAAGGATGATGTGGACGCCATCGGCAATCGGAAGATCGGCCAGCGTGGCGTGGGCAACTGGTACTCCATCGAAAGCGACATCAAAATGGGGAAACAATATTCCCAGATGGTGGATTCCAGTTCGAAGTTCGTCACCGACCCGGTAGTCACGGAGTATGTGAATCGGCTGGGCCAGAACCTGGTTCGCAACTCGGACGCGCAGGTTCCTTTCTCCTTCAAGATTATTGACTCCGACGTGGTCAATGCCATGTCTCTTCCCGGCGGCTTCGTGTATGTAGACTCGGCGACGATACTGGCTGCGGACGGAGAAGCGGAACTGGCCGGCGTTATGGCGCACGAAATCGCGCATGTGTGCGCCCGCCATGCCACCCGGCAGTTGACCCGCTCGCAGTACGCGAACTTTGCTACCATACCGCTGATTTTCGTCGGCGGAGGAATTGGATACGCGGCGTATGAGGCCGCCGGTCTCGCTTTGCCCTTGACGTTCCTGAGCTTCCAGCGTTCGTTTGAGGCGGAGGCTGACTACCTGGGCTTGCAATACATGTATAAGGCGGGATACGACCCACAATCGTTCGTGGCCTTCTTCGAGAAGCTGCAGGCCATGGAAAAGCAGAAGCCGGGAACACTGGCCAAGGCGTTTGCTTCGCATCCGCAGACCCCGGACCGCATTGCCAAATCCCAGGAAGAGATTGAGAAGATCCTGCCCGCCCGGCAGGAATATACGGTAACTACATCCGAATTTGATGACGTCAAATCGCGTTTGGCCTCGCTTGAAAACCGGCGCAAGGTGAACGATAACAAGGACACCAACAAACCCAGTCTACGGCGCGCCTCGGCCACGGACACGCCCGGCAATAATGGAAGCACGAGCGGCGACGACGATAAGCCAACGCTGAAGCGGCGGGACGACAGCAACAACAACTAGCTTCCATCGGGCCGCGACGCCTCCAACTCGTCCCCACACAAGTAAACCACCGGCGGCCTCGTCCGCCGGTTTTGTTTTGCTCACGATGCTAAAATCCCCCCGTGAGGACCGACATCCTGCCTCTGTGCGACAAGCATTATCGAACCATGGAGTTTTTGCTGGCTCCGTTCAGCGTCAACTATTCGGTTGAGTTTTTCCGCTGCACCGACAAGTTTTGTCAGCGCTGCTTCAGCGAATCTCTGGGTTATGTGACGCCAAAAAGGGATGAGCCACCGATTGTCTCAAGTGACCAACCAGTTTGCGACAAGCACGGCCGGCCGATGTTTATTTCAAGTCTGGATCGGCAGCGAAATGTCCTCAGGTATGTGTGTCCCGAGCCAGGATGCCGCGAGACCGCGCTCAAGGGATAGTCCCGGGAGCGCGGTTTGCTCATGAATGGCTGGCTTTCCTGGGCGTGGCGCTGGCCGTGAGCGGCGGAGGCTCTGCGGTAACCGCCGGTCGTCCGACGCTGTAGTAGGTGAATCCGTGCGCCGCCATGACGTCGGGATCATAGAGATTGCGGCCATCGATGATGATGGGATACTTCAACTCGCGCTGCAGGCGATCCAAATCCAGGCTGGCGAATTCATCCCATTCGGTCAGGATCAGCAAAGCATCGGCTTCGTGGGCTGCCTCATAGGCGTCGCTTGCGTACTCGATACTTGAATTCAAAACTTCGCGCGCGCGCTCATGCGCCGCGGGGTCGTAGGCCGCGATCTTGCAGCCCTCCTGCAACAAAGTCTGCACCAGTAAAATTGCGGGCGATTCGCGGATGTCGTCGGTGCCTCCCTTGAAGGCGAGGCCGAGCACGCCCAGACGTTTGCCGCGCAGCGTCCACAGCGCATTGCGCACCTTGCGCAAAAACCGGTGACGCTGATCCTCGTTGATGCGGATCACTTCGTCGAGCAGACGGAATTCGTAGCTGCACTCGCGGGCTACCGCGCGGAAGGCCATGAGATCCTTGGGAAAGCATGACCCACCATATCCGATTCCGGGATTCAGAAAGCGCGGACCGATCCGGCTGTCGCTTCCGATACCCTGACAGACCTGTTGCACGTTCGCTCCCACCGATTCGCACACCGATGCGACCGCATTGATGAAAGAAATCTTCATCGCCAGAAACGCATTGCAGGCGTGCTTGATCAGTTCCGCACTCTTGGTGCTGGTGATGATCAATGCCGGCGGAACCTGAGCGCGGTCAGGCCCGGGGATCGCATCCTGACGCCGATAATAACTGCCCTCGGTCAGCGGCGCATAAATCGCGCGCAGCACCGCCGCGCAGCGTTCGTTGTCGGCGCCCACCACGATCCGGTCGGGATAGAGAAAATCCGTGACCGCCGTCCCTTCGCGCAGAAACTCAGGATTGGACGCAACGTCGAATGAATCCGGCGCTGCTGCGTTGCGCAGGATGATCTTGCGAATCCAGTCGCTGGTATAAACCGGGACAGTACTTTTCTCCACGACGACCTTGTAGCCGTTGATTGCCGAAGGAATGATCCGGGCCACCGATTCCACGTAAGAAAGATCCGCATGACCTTGTTCCGTAGGCGGAGTTCCCACAGCGATAAAGACGGCGGCGCTGGCTTCGACCGCGGTTCGCAGATCGTCGGAGAAAGTGAGACTGCGTCCGCGATGCCGCTCCAGCAGTTCGGGCAAAAACTTCTCGTGAATTGGGACCTGCCCCTGATTGAGCGCAGCCAGTTTCTGCTGGTCGTTGTCCACCAGGATGACCTGATGGCCCATGTCAGCAAAACATGCCCCCGCCACCAGTCCGACATATCCCGATCCCACGATAGCGATGTGCATCCAAATCTCCTTCGTATTATGGCAATACAACAAGAATGACCGGACTCGACTGCAGACACCTACTGCATCGACTTTTTTCTCTGCTGATCCAACATGCGTATGCGTGGAGCGGAATCACCAATTGGAGACTATCTGCCGCGATGAAGGGCCACGTTCCCGGGAACGTGGCCCTGATCGCACTGCGGTTGTTCGAAGCACTCTTCAGACTCTACTGCACGGTGAGTGAAAGAATCGGAGTTGCGTTCACAGTTAGACCCGACGCAGTTCCACTCACAGTAACGGCGTAGGTGCCCGCTGGCGTACCTCCGGTGCCGCCACCGCCTGTGCCTCCGCCCGAGCTACTGCCGCCGCCGCAAGCTACCATGAACACTAACCCCGATAGCGCCAAACAGAGGAGGAGCAGACCAAGCAGCTTTTTCGTCCTCCACGTTGCGCCCAGCCCCACGCCGAGGAATGCCATACCACCAATGGGCAGGAACATCGCATAGAAGAGCCCGGAGCGGTGGAACGGAGACGATTTCAGCGACCTGGAAGATGCTGGGGTTGTACTGACGGTGAGCGTGGATTTGCCTCCGGAGATCGCGCCGAACGTACAAGTCGGAGCCGGAGTTACTGCCGGCGTGATGCTGCTGCAGGAGAGCTTCACGTTGGCAACGTCAAAGCCCCCAGTTGCCGTGAGGGTTACGGTGGAGGTGGCCGACGCTCCGGGTGCGACCGATGCCGGTGACAACGCCGAGGCCGCGAGTGTGAAGTTTCCGAAAGTCGCGGTTACGGACTGATTGGAGTTCAAGGTGATGGCGCAGGCTGCCGTGCCCGTACATCCTCCCGTCCATGCAATGAAGGCAAAATTACTTGCCGCTTTCGGAGTCAGCATAACTTTTGTGCCCGCAGGGAAGGCGGCCGTGCACGTACCCTTGCTGCAGTTAATTCCCGTTGGTGCGCTGGTAACTGTGCCCGAGCCGGCGACGGTCACGGACAGGGTAGGCTCTACAAAGCTCGCCGTCACGGCCTGGTTGGAGTTCACCGTTAACACGCAGGTGCTGGCGCCCGTGCATGCACCGCTCCAGCCGCCAAAAAGGAAATTCGTACCCGGCTTGGCAGTGAGCGTGACCTGAGTGCCGAGATTGAAGGTGCCGGTACAGGTACCCGGGCAGCTGATTCCGGCGGGACTGCTGGTGACCGTTCCCGTACCCACGATGGTCACGGAAACGGTGGCCGTCACGGCGGTAAACGTTGCGGTCACGGCTTGGTTGTTAGTCAGAGTTACCGCGCACGTTCCCGTGCCCGAACATCCAGCTCCACTCCAGCCGGCAAAGGTGGAGTTCGCATTCGCAGTTGCAGTGAGTGTAACCGCAGTGCTAGGGGCGAAACTAGCTGAACACGTGCCCACTCCCGGGCAAGTGATAGCGGCGGGGCTACTGGTGACAGTGCCGCCGCCCGTGCCCGCGAGCGTCACAAGAAGCCCGTCGGTGTTCGCCGTGTACAGCGAGACAAAGGCATCAGGGCAGACTACGGTAAGCGTTTGGTTGTTGGCTCGATTCAGGACCTGACACTGCGGCGCCGAACCTTGCCCGCCGTTCAGAACGGGATCCGCGAGCGCAGCCGTCGGTGAAACTTGGATGGGGAAATTCGTTGAATTCGTGTCGCCGACAACATAGATGTCTCCGGTGCTGTCCAGGGCCAGGAAGCCGCCCTGGATGTCTTCGTCTCCGGAGCCGCCGATGTACGTAGAGAAGGTAAGACTGAGGGTCGACCCACTCAAGGTTAACTCGCTCAAGAAGGCGTCGCTATCGAACTGGCCGCTGTTGCCCCCTCCGAAGTTCTGCTGGGTCGGATTCGCTGTCGGGAACGGCGGATTGATTGTGGAGGCGGATGTGGTCTGGCCGGTGATGTAGGCGTTATTGAAGGAATCCAGAGCGATTCCCAAGCCCCTGTCCACGCCGTTCCCGCCCAAATAAGTTGAGTACACTAACGCCGTGCCCGTGGGGTTCAATTCAGAGACAAAGGCATTTTGCACACCGTTGAGCACGCTTTGATACGGGAGGTGGACTGGAAAATGGGTCGCCCCCCCGGACGCTGTTCTGCCCGTGACGTACGCGTTCCCGCCGGAGTCTGTAGTGATAGCGAAGGCGTCATCCACGCCCCCGCCCCCCAGGTAGGTCAAATACACGTACTGCGAGGTAGAAGTGGGATCGAACGCAGCCACAAACGCGTCATCAAGGAAAACCCCGTTTTTTCCGTTGCAGTTCCCATCACTGCCGCATTTTGTCTGGATAGCTCCGGGATTAGGATAAACTGGAAGAGTCGGAGATTGTGTTCCGCCGCTGACGTAAACCTTAGCGGTAACCGAGTTCCACGCGACACCTGTAGCGAAGTCCAGGTTCGCTCCACCAATATAACTTGACATCAGAAATGCGGAACCATCCGGTTTAACTTCGGTAACGAATCCGTCCCCCGAGCCGTTATAGGTGCCGCCCTGCGGCAAGGGGTTAGCGATGAAAAAATTTGTGGAAAATGTTTCGCCGACCACGAAGACGTTCTGGCTGACGTCCACGGCTATGGCAAACGCTTCATCGAAATCGCTTCCGCCGAGATACGTGGCCCACGTAATTGTCGAGCCATCCGTCGTCAGTTTCGCTACGAACGCGTCGCCGTCGGTAGGCCCGCCCCCGGTGGCGCCGCCGAATGTTGTTTGCGCCGCCCCGGCAGTGACCGGAAAGTCAGTGGACTGCGTCAGCCCGGTCACGTAGACTCCAGTGCCGTCCACGGCAACCGCTTGCGGCCGGTCATCCAGCGATCCGCCGAAAATCGTTGTGAATTGTATGACTCCCGAAGAGTTGAACTCAACCAGGTAGCAATCGTGCTGGCCCAGGTTTCCGAGATGGGTATTGGTGGGGCCGGGAAGGACACTGGAGTTGCTGGTGCCGACCACGTAAGCGTTGCCGGTTGAGTCCAGGGCCACGCCGAGGCCAGTCTCTTCGACGTTCCCGCCGAAGAACGTTGCAAAAGAAATGGAGGGATCGATCACCAACTGGCGGCTGCGATCGTACGAGCCAAGAGCAAACACGACCTGATGATCGTTTTTGACCACGAAGCGAGAATCGACTGCCTCGCGGGTACCGTTTTTCTCCTGATAGGAGACGGGGTGCTGCAAGCGCAACTCACCCGCTTCCGAGGTCAGGATCAGATTGCCCGAAGCATCTGTGCTGATGTGCTTTGCGCCGTCAAAACTTAATTCGATCTGGTCAGGATTCGCGCCCGGATTTACGACAACGTCGAACTCCAACTGCCGGCTGCCGTGGTAAACCACATCCACGCCGGGATAGACATCGTGATAGCGCACGCGCGCGAAAGCGGGAATATTGGTGTGCCAATTCTTGGGATCGTTGCCAATGAAATAGTTCTTTACCCCGGGCTGTTGATCTTCCGAGGCAATGACGGGTTCCGGATTAGCGCCCGGCATCGTCATACGGATAACCGATTCGGCATTAGCGGAGGCGGCCGGAACAGCAGCCGATTTCGCCGTCCCGGATAAACCGTCCTGTTTCTGCCGCAGCAAATCGAGCGCGGCGGAATTCTGCGGCCCGATCGGCATGGCGAATACAGCCTCTCTAGAGGTCAGGAACAAACTGTATCCATGCCAATGGGTCATGTATTTGACCTGCGCGTCGGCTTGACCCTGATTGGGCTCGAAAGTGAGCGGGAGATTGCCAAAGGCTACCCGGGCGCGTTGCGTGGCGGGCGAGTTGGACGCAGACGGCTGATCCGCGGCTGAACTGGGCACACACACAGTAAGCAGCACGCACATGGTCAGGACAAGAAACACAGGCCAATTCGGCCCGCTACTGGAACGCTTCGCGTTCATAAAACTCCTCTGACGATTCATAAGATCTGCGGACTTTGCCGCCGGACGCTGGCTCAGCTGCTTTTCAAACAACATTGTTTTCTTCTCCCTGTAAATCGACTTTAAAGTTTTGCTGCGCGGCTTCGGGCACTGGCTTGTAAGAACCCACTCAGATGCGTCCCGACTCGTCTGGGGCCAGGATTTTTTTCGTTTGATAATGTCTCTGCAATCTGATCTCATGCACTGCGGGGATGGGGCAAGTAACTGTTACCGGAGCCAGAAGAACCACCGCCGGCGATCAATCCGCGCCAATCCCAACCGAGGTTTAGGCACATTCTTACACGCACCTGAGCTACCAAACTAGTGTAAGAGTTAATCCCTTCTTCCCCGGCACTTACATCCACGAGAGGAACCGCAATGTGCAAATTACTGCACACCTCGTGGAGAGACTTGGAGGCGGCACCAATTATAGAGCCGGTTCGGGCTTTGCCAAGCTAAATTTTGCCGCCGACTTGCCCAGTACCAGCTCTGTCTGTCTGGCCCCGCCGTGGAAGCAGTACTTCTATCGGCAAGATCGGGAGTCATCCGATGCTTGACGAATTACCGCGAGATGAGGCGGGGTTGCGCCTCGCCGGTCGCTTCACCGTTGCTTAGCCCAAGCTTGCGGGAGACGGCCCGGACTGGCATCCGCAGACACATCAGCACGAAGGGAAATGGATCGTCGGCAGCATACCAGGCACGTTCAGTGACGCCTCGCAGCGAGCGCAACCAGTCGGTTACCGTCAAACTGCCACGTCGGTAGCAGCCGTAACTGGCAATCACATCCTGGATGTCCTGCATGTAGGTTCGTCCTTCAACCGGTTGTCCGTCGACCGCAGGTCGTCCAGTGAGATCCAGGTGAAGAGCGCGTACCACATCGATGCCGTGATCAGTACTGAACAACCTGAACTGTGCTCCGACCCGAGGGTTGAAATCGAGCAGGTTGAAGCATCCGCTGCGACCGTCGCGCCGGAAATCGATATCCATGATGCCGCGGTAGCCAATGGCTGAAAACAGTTCGATCGCTTGTTTCTGCAGTGCGTCGTTGCGAACCGAGCGAGCCAGCGTGGTGGGCCCGGCAAACACCGGATAGGATCTCAGTTTGACGCCGGTGAAGAGTACGATCGGCTTCGAGTCGCTGTCGCAATATCCGTGGACGATCCAGTCCTCGGAGCCGCTGGCAGAGATCATCTCCTGAATCATTAATGTTGTGATTGACTGTTGCTGGGCAAAATGATCGTAGTATTCGATCAGATCCTGGCGTCGTGTCACGATGGCAACGCTCTTGAAGCCTTTCGGGAGGAGCCACGGTTCTGTGACTTTGGCGACAACCGGGAACCGCATGCGCTCCGCGACCTCGCACAGTTCTTCCCGCGTCTGGGGAAAAACGGTCGGAGGGCAGGAGACCCCTAGCTCTCTGCACAGATGATACAGGCTACGCTTATTCGCGAGCGTTCGAGGCAATGTTGGCGGCTGCCGTACAAACATGAACCACGGCGCTAAGGCGTCGGCATTCTCGGCGATCAGAATGGCGGAGAAATCGTCAGCCGGCACCAGAATCGTGGGGCGATCGAGGATCTTGCCAATCCTGGCCATGCCCTCGAGGAACTGATCGGTATTCCGGCCGTCCGCCTCCCATAAGAATCTCCCGCTCAGGTATCGGGAGGCTCCGGAGGGAAGAGAGGGGTATCGCTGAACGGCAAATACCGGAATGCCCAGCCGCCCCAGACTTCGAATGATCCCTAAAGTACCGTGAAGGAACGGATACTCGCCGAAGTTCAACACGAGGACGGCAACGGATCTATCGAAATGCGTTGCGATGTCCCAATCCATTGCCATTAATCTGGTTGCCTCATCAATTGTTCCACTATGATGCGAAACGACGATTTCGCGCCAGCCGCGTCCGGCTTGACGCGTCAATCGCGGGGTTGACGCTGATCCGCCCATACTTACTTGCCAGACTTGGGTGATCTAGCCCCTGACCGCACGATTGCACGCGCTCGCGATGATCCGCGCCGTGTATGCTGCGCCCGCGACGAAGCGCATCGAAGGACCAAATTGATTGGCCGCAGCAAGCCCCGTGAAATGCAGCCCGGGGATCGAGGATTCGAAGTCAGATGAAAGCACCGGTGCTGCGTCATATCGCCGAAGGCGCTCTAACAAGCTACCGTTGAAAAATGGCAACGCACTCATATCAACCTTGTATCCGGTGGCGGCGACGACGTGATCGGCGGACATTTCCGTCACCCCGCCGTCTGGCCGAGTAACGGACAAACAAAGCTTGCTGCCCTTCTCACCAACCTCGCGTACGACATGCCCGCACAGTACAGGAAATTGTCCCTCGACGCGATCCCTGAGCCACCAGGCGCCGGCGGGGCCGAGCGCGCGCCGGACCACTGCAGATCTAAGCTTCGCAGGCAGGAACCGGAACACCCCAGCTCCATTCGAATAGAACCACGCCTTCCAGCCCGCACCCAACGCCGAGGACGGGCGTGTGAGCCGCGACACGGCGGATCGGGGGCCAGCATGCGGACGGGGGTTCCATACGACCCGCGGTTCGCGCACCAGGACACGCACGGTAGCGCCTCCCTCATGGAGCAGGGCCGCCGTCTCAAGCGCCGACTGTCCGCCGCCGATGACGATGACATCACGCCGGGCAAGCGTCGCGAAATCGGAATGGTCGCGGCTGTGCGATATGAGTTCCCGCGGCAAAGTGACGAACTGGGGAGGCAGGTAGCGGAAGTAGGTTGTGCCGACCGCGATGACGACACGACGCGCCGCGACCAACTCTCCGGTATCGAGTCCGAGTTCAAATGCGCCCGCCTTCCGAGCCAGCGCCACAACCGCACATTCTTCCAACTCGGGCACCAGATGTCGTTGAAACGCAAGGCCGTAATCGACGAACGTATCCAGTGGGATAGCCATCACCCGATCGCTGTAGGGCAGCTCTCTTGAGGCACAATGATGCGCCAGGGTCATTGAACGCGTCGGATCAGAAAGATCGGAGCCGGCACCCTCGGACTTGAGAAACATCCCCTTGGGCATAGCCGTCCGCCAATTCTGCATCGGGATTCCGAAAATACGAAAACCAATGCCTCGCTGCCGTAGGTGCGCAGCGATAGAAAGTCCATAAGGACCAGCACCGATGATGACAACCTCAGTGTGATTCAGCGGAGCCATTTGGTACGACCGACAGCCCGGACGGAACGACCGAGTATATCAGGTGACCTGAGCGATCTCTGGTGCCGTTTGTTCTAGGATCCCTCCTCCGCCTCTTTCTTCGGAGTGATCACGACGATAGCCAAGGCGAGTTCTTGCGTCGAACCGCTTTTGCCGGGCTTCAGGTGCAACTTCACCTGGAGGGTCCAGGTACCCTCTCCGTCGGTCTTGACGTCTGGGAAATCGTGTCCGCGCAGGTCAACAGGCACTAAGCTCATGACCGCAGGCTCTTTCGTATGGGAAGCCTTGCGGCTCAGGCGGAGAAGTTCCTCAATCGGCAGAACGCGGCTGAGATCCCGATCCATGCCAAGCGGACTGAGCAGCACAAAGTCGACGGTATCGCTATCCGGCATCGCAGCATAGCGCATGGTGTAGTAGCCGGGCCCGAGCTTCTGGTCGTGAAAGTCTTCGCGATAGTCCTCACTGGCGTCGGCCAGGAAGTGAATCACACCCAGAAATGCCCCTGGCTTGAGGGTGCGGTAGAAAGCCTGGCCCGACCCAGGCGGGCCATCTTGCGCCACTGCGGTCTTGGCCCAAAAAAACTCGCAGACTCCCATCTTGAGGCCGTTGGAATAAGTGAATAGAAGCGAGCCCTGGGGATCCAGATGATCGACCGTTTCCTGGGGAAAAGAGGCCGACGGATGGGCCGCAACCGGTTCAATCGAAAACGGTTCAGTTTCGACACCCCAAGCAGAGATTGCGTTGATCGTTGCTGCTAAACCCAAGAGTAGCAGCAGCCCTATATAGCGGAGATTGTTCGGGCTCTGACTTCCAGACATACGCGTCCTGATCACTAAGGGCACAGCACACCCCCTATTGTCTCTCGTTCCTGATTGTCGTCGATCTGATATGGATTTGCGAGATGCAATTTTCTTCATCTTATCCACCTCGCTAATATTGGCAAACCATATTGACAAACCGCTCCAGGTAGACGAATATGTTGTCCAGTTGGGTCCCCCTTTGATCCGAGGCCATCCCCCCTCCTCGATGAATTAGCCCCGCGATGATCCTTCGTGAAAATATGAACAAGTGGACTGTCGTACTATCACTGTTTTTAATAGCTCCGTTGCTGGCGCAAGGTCAGACTGTTACCTCATTTGAAGGAATTGACGCGTCCCAATTGGCGGCTCCGGAGCTTGATATTGATCCGAACGGCGCGGTGGGCACGAAGCAGTTCATGGAGTGGACGAACGTTTATTATCAGGCATTCAATAAGAACACGTTCGCTCCGGTGTGGTCGACGCCGCAGGCGGGTACGACGCCCTGGCGGAATAACAGCATGTCCAATTGTTACAGCATCACTGGGGACGGGGTGGTTCTGTTTGACCGGCTGGCGTCGCGCTGGGTGATCGCTGGACACAACTCGCCGGGGATCAACGGGAACTACTACTACTGTGTGGCGATATCGAATACGGACGACCTGAGTTCGAGTACGTTGAGTTGGTATACCTACAGTTTTTTGCTGAACCCGGTGCTGGGAGTGAACGCGAAGGGGCATGTGTACTTTCCGGACTGGCCGAAGCTGGGGACGTGGGCGGATGGATACTACGTGGGCTTCGATCTGGAGGATGTG
>DATHPO010000119.1:0-8514 GCA_035483835.1 Terriglobales bacterium | reverse complement strand
CGGTGGATTGATTTCTGGACGCTGGTCATCTGCAGGTGATTTCTTCCCTTTGATCGCAGCGCTCGGCGAGTCTCACTCTCGGATGGCGACGGTGGCTCTTCAGTTTAGCGTGGCTGTGCTCATTGGTTCCTGCTTTGGGCTCCTCTTCCAGCGTGACGTGCGCGGCTACGGTTCGTCCATGGGCTGGGGCCTGGGATTTGCGATTTTCTGGTGGTTCTTGGGACCGCTTACTCTTTTCCCGCTCGCGTCCCGAACGCCCTTGGATTGGTCGGCGGATCATGGCAGCGACCTTTTCGGCTCACTTGTGGGCCACATCCTCTACGGACTGATTCTGGGAGTCGCGTACGCGACGATCGATCGTCTTTGGGTAAAGCTCTTCATCGAGTCCGATCCCTTGAATCGGGAACCCGAAGGCCCCGGCCTTCTCGTTCTGCGTTCACTCAGTTGGGGAGCGTTCGCTGGTCTCGTGGGCGGACTGGTCTCAAGCCCGGTAATGATCGCTACGGGTGTGCTCCCGAAGATCGCTGGTCTCGATACTCCGCTCTCCATTTTTCGCGCGCTGCTTCTGCATCTCTTGGTGAGCGCGCTAATTGGCATGACGTTCGGCCTACTGTTTCGGCGCGAGTCCTCGAGTATTGGACTTGGTGTGATGTGGGGGTGGCTGTTTGGATTGATCTGGTGGTATCTGGGTCCCATGACGTTCCTGCCGCTGCTGCTCACGGGTGAGATCGACTGGCGCACCAGCGCAGCTTCCGCGCTACTTCCATCTCTGATGGGGCACTTGATATTCGGAGCCACGACGGCGTTTGTATTCCTTTTGCTCGAGAGGGCGTACAGCCGGCGACTGCTCCTCAATCCACGAACCGCAGCTTACGAACGTCGGCGCGTTCGCCCGGTGGGAACACCCGCCCCGGCCCTCTGGCTTTTCGCGCTGGGTTTGGGCGTCCTTCTGCCAATCCTCTTGGGGTAGTGGAGATAGCTCCCCCAATGTCCTTCAGAAGCCGAGAAAATACCGAATCAAGCCGAACTCAATACCCAGCAGGATTAGGGGAATGATCTTCAGTTTGAATCTCTGGAGCAGGAACAGCGACAGCATCGCCCAGCCCAGAGAGATCGCATCGAGTTGCTTGAGCCCCGCAACTCCTGACGGAAAGATCACCGCTTTGCCCAGAAAGAACGTCAGGTCAAGGATCGCGCCGACTACGACAGCGGTGATCAGCCCAAGCACACCTTCAATTTTGGGCTTGTTCTGCGTTCGCTCCACCAGCGGCGCGCCGGCAAAGACGAAGAAGAAGCATGGCAGAAACGTATAGAAAGTCGTTGCCAGAAGTCCCAGAGTTCCCATCCACAATGAGCCGTGGAAGTGGTTGTATGCGGCTTGGAAACCGACAAAAGCGACCACTATTATCAAAGGACCTGGAGTTGTTTCGGCCAGTGCGAAACCGTCCATCATTTGGAGCCTGGTCAGCCAGTGCAACTTCGACACCGCGACCTGCGCCACGTAAGGAATTACTGTGTACGAGCCGCCGATGGTCACGAAAGCCGTCTTCGTGAAGAACAGCGCTAACCCGGTCCAGAAATGGAAGTCGTCTGCAAAGAAGTAGAACAGCAGCAGTGGCGTGAGCCAGAGAAGCAGGACGCTCACAGCCAGCTTCGCGCCAGCCTGCAACAGGGCGATAGGCCCCGGCATCGTGCTGCGGTGGATAGAGTCGTCATCTTCGCGCTCTTCTGCGCCCACCTCTTCCGGGCGATGAAGAAGGCCAGGCCGCAACGCCCCCAGGACGATTCCTAAAACAATGGCGCTAAGCATTATCACGAGCAGCGAGACATCAAAGAAGAACATCGCTGCGAACGTAGCAACCGCAACGGAACCGTGCACCGGTCCACGCAGGGCGCTTCTGGCGACTCTTTGCAGCGCAACTATCACCAGAGCGATGACGGCCGGTTTTAAGCCGTTGAACATCGCGGCAATCCACGCCAGGCTGGCGAATCTCACATAGACGACACTCAGTGCCAGCAGCACAAACATGGAAGGCACCACGAACAGTGTTCCGGCAACAATGCCGCCGCGCTTGCCATGCAGCTTCCACCCAATATAGATTGCCAGCTGCTGTGCCTCGGGCCCGGGAAGAAGCATGCAATGGCTCAGCGCATGCAGGAACGTTCCGTTGTTAATCCACCGCTTCTTCTCGACCAGCTCGTCGTGCATGATGGCGAGGTGAGCCGCGGTGCCGCCGGAGGTGATCCATCCCAGCTTGAACCAGAAACGCAGCGCTTCCCGGAAGGAAGGCCGCTGCAGCGCGGCGTCATCGTTCCTCGCGCGCCTTTCCAGATCCCGTGAGCGGGACGATAAAAGAACCTTTCCGGAATCTGAATCCATTATGACATTATAACATCATAATGAGTGACAGTTGAACACGTTTGAATGTTCGGCGAGGATCACAAAAAAGGAGGGTTGCGGATATGAACGCACTGCGCCAGATATCGCACGTTGAACCCACTACCCGTTTGGCATCCTTGCAACAGTCTTCACTAGCTCGTTGGGCTCCAATTCCGCTGCGCCTGATCATTGGGTATGGTTTTATGGAGCACGGCTTCGCTAAGCTGTCTCGCGGACCGGAAGCTTTCGCCGCCATCTTGCAGGCTCTCGGCGTGCCCGCGCCTCACCTCATGGCGTGGCTTACGATTCTCACCGAGCTCGTCGGCGGCCTCGCAGTTTTGCTCGGGGCTTTCGTCTCGTTCGTCAGCCTGCCGATGGCGGCGCTTCTCTTCGTGGCGATCTTCACCGTGCATCTGCCTAATGGCTTCAGCTCGATCAAGCTGATGAGCGTCACGGCCGGCCGGGTGCAGTTCGGGCCGCCAGGCTACGAAGTTAACCTGCTCTATCTCGCTTCCCTCGCGGCACTCGTCTTCGGTGGTTCTGGGCCGCTCGCGCTGGAAGGCTATTTCAGAAAGAAACGATAGCGGCGGGCAGGCTCAACGAGGAAGCTTTCGGACGAGGCGTGTCGCGAACTGGACAAGATCTCCCCGGTAGTACAGCCTTTCGTAATCGACCGGACGGCTTCCTGTCGAGTAGGACGTTCGTTCGATGCGAAAGATCGGGCTCCGTTGTTTCACTTTCAGCGCGGCGGCGACCTCGGTATCGGCTGCCACCGCGTCCAGCTTGTACTCAGCCTCAATCAGCGCAACGTCGTACTTGCGCTCAAGAAGTGAAAAGATTGGCTCGGCCTTCAGGTTGTTGGTGATGATCTTCTTGCCGATCTCTAGCGGGAGGTAGGTCTCGTCGTAGGAGAGAGGAACGCCATCCGCCAGGCGCACGCGACGAATTCTGACGACGCGCTCGCCCTTCGTCAGTGCGAGTTGACCAGCCACGGTCGCGTCGGCAGTCACGATTTCCTTGCTGACCACGCGCGCCGTCGGCTTGCGGCCGAGCGCGTGCATATCCTCCACAAACCCGCTCAGTTCCTTAAGCTCCTGCGTGATCTTGGGCGCCGCGACAAACGTGCCTTTGCCGCGGCGAATCTCGACAAGCCCACGGCTCACCAGGTTCTGAATAGCCCGGCGAACGGTAATGCGGCTCACCCCGAATCGCGCAATCAGGCTGTCTTCAGTCGGCAGTTGGTCGCCGACCTTCAAGTCTCCATCGGCGATTTCATTAGCCAGCACCGTTTCGACCCGTGAATAGAGAAGTGCATCCTGTGCGATAGGCATAAGCACATTATAACGTCGTATTCTCGGAAGGCTCAATCAATCGGAATTGCGCACGGGGCGGATTATCTGGAAACTGTGCCACCATCGACTGGCAAGTCGAAGCCCGTGATGAAGCTGCTCTCGTCAGAAGCGAGAAAGGGCACAGCGAAGCCGCAACGTTCGACGCTGCTGGGAGCGCGCGCGTGGCCCCCTCGGCGAGCCCCTCAAAGATCACCGTATCTGCCGTCAAGCTGTCGAGCGGCAGGTTTCGTTCGACGACGTACTTCGATCCCCTCACCGCAGCGACTCGCTTGCGGCTGATGAGCAGAACCGATTCGATGCGGCCAATCGAATCGGATTTGATCCCGTCGAGGCCGGCGATGACCCCAGAAGGGATGCAGATCCGACGGCCCTTTTTCACGTGCCTGTCGGAACCAATCTTCATGGCCGAGCAGTCCTCCCACGCTCATGATTAGCAGGGAGAGCCGCTGTTCACAGTGTGCCGGAGGCTGGTTGATCCGCGAGCTGGGATCCGGATCTGGTTTGGCCTCCTCGCATTTGGAAAGCGTGCTGACTTGGACGCGCTGGTCTCGCACCCACTTGTTTGCGTGACCATCTCACTATGGCTCTGCGTCGGAAGACTGGAATTTCACCGCAACGAGCCGCACTTCACTGGAGAAGGGTGTGGGTGTGGAGCGCGAATAGCTTATATAAATGGTCTGCCCGCCGTTGGCGTCGTATTCGGCGTGCGCGTGCGCGTCGTAGACGTTGCCACTTGCCGGTTGCATGGCAATGAAGGCCACGATCTCGCTGGACCAGGGGCCTTCGGGATTCACGGATGTGCGCATCACGACATTTTGCGAAAACGGCGGACTGTAGACGGCGAGGTAGCGCTGGAGAAAGGCGTTCCAGGAGACGCTGAGAATACTGGCGTCGTTGAAAACCGAAATGGCATCGCTAACGTTCGCGGACCAATTGCCGTTGCCGGCGTAGAAGCTCCAGGCGCTGCGATCTTGCGCGCTGGATGGAGCGACTTTTCCCAGTTGGCATCCGCTGTTGTAGTCGCATCCGTAGGCGTAAAGCGTTCCGTCGCTAATGAACGAGGCGGACCCAAAACCCGGTTCGTTCTGCGCAAAGATCAAGTCCGGATGGTTGGCCACGATCGGCGGGTTCAACGTCGGCCGTTGCGGCTGCTGCTGCAGGTTCTGCCAGGTGGCGACCGAATTGCCGATGCCTTGAAAGTTAAAATTCCCCGGCTGCGCGCTGACCACCATATAGAAAATCAAGGCGCTGTTATCGGCTGAGTTGACAACGATAGACGACGGCCAAAGCGCCCAGCGCGCGCCGCAAGGCTGCGCCTGACAGTTGTTGATGTTATGAGCTTGGTTAAAGGCTTGTTCGGCCGTGGTCTCCGGCAAAATCATGGTGGGTGCTCCGGAAGAATCCAGGACCTCCTGAAATCCAATGATTCCGCTTTGCGCATTGAGGTCCGTTGTAAACGACCAGGAATCGCTGAGCAGCGTTTGGTCTTCGGCGTTCGGCTTGGCAATGAACGTGTCGCCGTACAGCCACACCGAGTGGCCCTGGAACAGGGCGCTGTAGCCGCCATCTCTTCCAAGAATATCCGGGTTGGTTGGAATGACGCCCAGATCCTGCACCGTCGCGATCGACAAGGTGGGTGGAGGCCCCGCGGACGGAGAAGGACCAAAACCGCACCCGAACAATCCAAGAACCAGGCACCATGCTGGCAGGACGCGGGAGAAGATTCTCAAGGATTTTCTTCGTTGCTCGCCAACATTTCCCGCGCAGACGAGTCGAAATCTTCGAAAGAGAATGGAAGGTGTCATCGAATGCTCCGTTCCGCGAGGACGCCCGTATTACTCACCTTATGCTTTGCTTGTTCTGTGAATACATCATAGTCGATTTGGTTGTGCGGACAAATGTCAGGAAGTGTCAGGCGGTCCCGCGCCTCATTTCTCAATTGGCATAATATCCGGCTCTTGCGTTGACGATCAGATGACGATCCTTCGTGGTCAGTTTGATCTTGTGATACTTTCCATCCGATTCTGCTCGCCTCGGCGTGTACCCGATACGGTACTGATTGCGAAGCGCCTCCTCGATCTGCGAATAGATGTTCGCAATGGACTGGCTCTTCGTGACTTCGTAGTAAGCTCCACCGGTTTCTCTTGCCATCCGGAGCATCCCTTGCTTGCCGTGCTCGCTTGCCATCGCGAGAATCAAACCTATGACGGGACGGGAGAACGGCTCGGGGTCGGAGAATCGAATGGGGTAGATGATGGTGTCCGCTCGCTGCGCGAATTCGATTGCGGTCGTGACCGATGTTGGTTCCTTGTAGGCCACGCCGTCGGTCAGCAGTATGAAAGCTTTCCGGCCTGGCAGTTCTTTCATCCAGTCTTCCGAAGAGTTCTTGATTGCGCTGTAGATAAGGGTGGTATCACGCGGAGGAATCTTCAGCTGGCTGAGCGCTGACTCGAGTTGGCTGCGAGAAGACGTCGGGCCCTGCACGGTCTCGACTTGTGTATCGAAGTGGATAACAAATGCCTGATCCTTGCCCTCGCGCAGAACTTGATCGAGAAATGCATAGCTAGCGCGACGCTCCTCTTCTATCCCGCAATCCAGGTTCGTTCGATCAGGATTGTCTCTTCGGTGGCTCCGCGAGAGGTCTTAGACACGTGGGCCGACCGGAAGACTTCGCCTAAACCCGCCAGCCGCGCCGAGGTAACGACTCGCTGATTGCCCTGATTTTCGACAACCAGCTGGCTGTCTCGGTTCTGAGCGTCGCTATCGATCCTGACGGCTTCGAGAGCCAACGGTCTGTTGGTGTGCGCGTCGCTCAACACGATCATCCGCCGCGCGGTATCGAGCTTGAGCGAGTAATCGCCGGGAGGCAGCACGGCTGCCCGCCAATGCACTTCGCTCGTCAGCGTGAATTTGCCCTCGAAGCGTGATTGGGCTTGAGCTGTCGTGGCGAACAAACATCCTGCCAGCGCGACACCCAGAATGAATCTCCAACTGGCCATATACTGCGAATGGTTTACCTTCATCGGAATTCTCCTTGTTCTCGAATTTGGCCGCGTGCGTCTGGGCGCTCTGCTCTAGTCCGCATCGTGCCTTCACCCTGTAAGCGAGGACTGGGGGCAAACTGGCTCACCTAAATCGAAGATGTGTGGGGGCCGCGGACACACCGTTCTTCCCTTATGGCTTGGAGTAAATTGACTTTGGCTGGCGTGGGAGCTATCTTTCTGCCTAATGTAGTCGCCCCGTGGCGGGGAGGAAGAGTGCCGGCGGCTTCGTCTTCACGTATCAGCAGGCTTCTCGCCGATTGGAGCCAGGGCAACGAGGAAGCACGGGAAGCCTTAATCCCAGTGGTTTACGACGAGTTGCGCCGCATCGCGCGGCGCCATCTGTGGCATGAGCGTGCCGACCACACCCTTCAGAGCGCCGCTTTAGTCAACGAAGCCTACCTGCGCTTGGTGCGGCAAGACGCGCCGCAATGGCAAGACCGGGCACACTTTCTCGCCGTGGCGGCGCAATTGATGCGCCACATCCTGGTGGACCACGCGCGCGCACGCCTCACCGATAAACGCGGCGGCGGAGCCCCCCGACTTTCCCTCGATGCGGAGCTTGTCCCGGCGCAGAAACAGGAATTCGATCTTGTCGCACTCGACGATGCTCTCGCCAAGCTCGCCACGCTTGACGCGCAGCAAAGCCGGCTGATCGAATTGCGATTTTTCGGCGGGCTGTCCATCGAAGAGACGGCCGTGGTGCTGGGCGTTTCGCCGGCCACCGTCAAGCGCGAATGGGCGACGGCGCGTGCGTGGCTGCAGCGCGAAATGAAAAAGGAAGCGGGAATATGACGCCGGAAGCGTGGCAGGAAATCAAGAACGTGCTCGCCGAAGCGTTGGAGCGAAAGCCCGAGCAGAGATCCGCCTATCTGGATCAGGCCTGCCCCGAGCCGAACAAGCGGCGCGAAGTGGAATCACTGCTTCTCGCGGACAAACAAGCGCAGCACAGTTTTTTGTCCGGGCCAGCGCTAGGCTCCACAGAGGAACTTGCGGTGGGACGCCGTCTGGGAATCTACGAAATCGTCGCGCGCATCGGAGCAGGCGGGATGGGCGACGTCTATCAGGCGCGCGACACCAAGCTGGGCCGCAGCGTGGCCATTAAAGTTCTTCGCCTGGAATTTGACCACGATCCAGAGCGGCTGTCGCGCTTCCAGCGCGAAGCGCGATTGCTGGCATCGTTGAATCATCCCAATATCGCCACGATCTATGGACTCGAGCAATCCGGCGATACGCAATATCTGGTGATGGAGCTGGTTCCGGGAAAGACGCTCGCGGAACGATTGAGGGCTGGCCCTGTCGATATCGCGGAAGCTCTGGCCATCGCACTACAGATTTGCGCCGCGCTGGAAAGCGCGCACGAGCAAGGCATCGTGCATCGAGATTTGAAGCCGGCTAACGTGGAAGTGATGCCCGACGGCCGCGCAAAGGTGCTGGACTTCGGCCTCGCGAAAGCGTTTGCCGGCGAGTTCGACGCGGACACACAGCGCAGTCTCGCGAAAGCTGCCGGAAGTGAGGCGGGAACAATTCTCGGCACGCCGGCATATATGAGTCCTGAGCAAGTGCGCGGCAAATCCGTAGACAAGCGCGCCGACATCTGGGCGTTCGGTTGCGTATTTTACGAGATGCTGAGCGAGCGCAGAGCGTTCGACGCCGAAAGCATCACGGAAGTACTGGCGGCGGTGCTCACCAAGGAGCCGGACTGGGCGAGTCTGCCGAAGACCACGCCTCCTGCGATTCA
>DATHPO010000118.1:0-3795 GCA_035483835.1 Terriglobales bacterium | reverse complement strand
GACCTCAATTCGCTCGCTTTCTCATTTGAGGACGACCCTTGCTCTGCTAAACACAGCGTTCAGGCACTTCTTAAGGACCGACATCTTCAGTTCCCATACTGAGCTCTGTCTTCTCAAACTATTGTTGGAAAACTGGTGGCGGACCGCTGACACGGCGCCACTTCAGTCGAACATTTACCTCGACGCGGTTGGCGATCTTGATGAAGGGAATGTTGCTATTCATGCCGTAGTCTTTGCGATCAAAAGCCATGGTGCCGTCGAGATTGCCGGAGGGTGTTCCTTTGCCCTCGGTCGTGAGAGTAAGTTTCTCCGTCTTGGTAACGCCCCGAATGGTGAAGTTACCCTCTACGTCAAATGTGTTGGGGCCGGTCTGAACGATTTTGGTGGATTGGAAAGTGATCAAAGGAGATTCTTTTACGTTAAAAAAATCCTTGCCCTTCAACTTGTTGTCCTTCATATGGTTTCCGGTGTTGACGCTATCCGCTTCAATCTCGATCTCCAACACAGCGCTCCTGACATCCCTCGACGAAAACTTGATACTTGCGTTCCACTTCTCAAAGATACCTTTGATCGAAACGGAGGACTCGACGCCAAAATTGATACTGCTTTCGGCGGGCGTAACTTCGTAAGTCGGAACCTGTGCATAACTTACTCGTGGAGAGGCGAGAAAAGCCATCAGACAAGCTGTGGACGCAAGCACATAGCGAATTCGCGTGCTCAAGCGACCTCGCTCATTGGCTCTCTGTGACCAATTCTCTGTGGCTCTAGGCATGTCCTTTAAAACCAGATATTCACACTTATCGATGCCGTCCATTTGATTCCTCCGTGTAACTAGCCGATGTCTTCGGTAAACAGAGACATCTGGCCGTCGGTATCGCGATGATCCGCACAGTGTGCATAGGCCTCAAAGAGTTCCCGGCGAGACGATCCGCGGCTTCAGTTAGTGAAGCGGTTATGTGTTTGTTCATTCGCAATCTCCTCGTTCAATTCGTGCAGCATGTTTCCCTCTATGGCCAACAGCTTCTGTATGCAACGTGGCTCGAGGATCAGCTGCGAGCTGCGCTGGTGGGTCAGAAAACACCACATCGCCTGCGTCCAGACCCGAATCCGGTTCCCGGCCGCAGGGAGAAACAAAAGGTGAACAAAAGCCCAGGCCAGCCATGCCGGCAGGCCGCTCATCGTGGTGATTCGTGAATCCAGAATAGCGAATCCACGCCCGATCACTGCCATATTGCCTTTGTCGACATAACGAAACGGCGCGGGTGCAGGCCGCCCGCTTTCTCTACTCGTAATCACTTTGCCAACATAACGTCCCTCCTGCATGGCCACTTGGGCGACGCCCGGCAGCGGCTTGCCGTCCTGATTGAGCGATGCAGTGTCGCCGATTACGAAGACCTCCGGATGTCCCGGAACGCTGCAATCGGGTTCAACCCGGACGCGTCCAACCCCGTCCGTGGGTGTGTCCAGCCATTTGCCGGCAGGCGAAGCGGCGACCCCAGCTGTCCAGATCACCGTACGGCAAGGAATGCTTTCATCACCGATAAGTACGCGTGCCTCGTCGATCGCCTTGACGGGTTGCCCAAGTCGTATCTCCACACCGATGCTCTCCAAGCGCGCCTGGGCCTTGCGCGAAAGCTCTTCGGGAAAATTAGCGAGGATTCGAGACTGTCCTTCTGCAAGGATAATGCGCGCCCGCTCCGGGTCGATGCGCCGGAAGTTGGACTTCAGCGTGAAGCGGCGGAGTTCGGCTAGCGCGCCAGCCATCTCGACGCCAGTCGGTCCGGCGCCGACCAGCACGAAAGTGAGCAAGTCCTCATGTCTGGACGGGTCTTGTTGGATTTCCGCCGTCTCAAAGGCCTTCAGAACCTTTGCGCGAACAGACTCCGCGTCGACCAGCATTTTTATGCCGGGCGCAAATGGCGCAAATTCGTTGTGACCGAAATAACTGTGTGAAGCGCCAGTCGCCAGAACCAGATAGTCATATTCGAACGGAGTATCGGGTTGCCCCAAATAATTCACTAGCACGCGACGGTTTGCAACGTCGACACCAGTGACCTCCGCTAACCCAACAGTCACATTGCGCTGTTTCCGAAGCAACTGACGGATCGGTACGGCGATGTCGCCAGGTGCGAGCGTGGCAGTCGCGACCTGATACAGCAATGGTTGAAAGAGGTGGTGATTAGACCGGTCGATCAGGGTCACGCAAACAGGCACCCTACGCAGGGCCCGGGCCACGGCCAGTCCGCCGAAACCGCCGCCCACAATCACCACACGCGGCAAGTGAGGCTCGGTCATATCTTCGCATTCCCTTCAGGCCGCCAGACTCGCCCCATGCGATGCGATCGGCGGCTGCGTAGGAGTGTTCCCGCCAGGCCAAAGCTGATAAACCGCTTGCTTCGAAGAACTGCATCTACCGCTGGTAATAGGTCCTCCTCAGCATTGGATTTGAGAACGTACCCAGGTCCTCCGCTGCGCAGCGCTTCTTCGGCGACATCCGGGGAGCAATTTTCAGTTACGAAGAGGACTTTGGAATTCGGATGAACCTTTTGGATCGGGCGAGTGGCTTCGATCCCATCGAGCCTCGGAAGCCCGACGTCTATCACGATAAGATCGGGTCGCAGTTCCTCTGCCTTTCGGACGGCATCGACGCCACCGGCTACCTCCGCGACAATCCGCAATTGCAGTTTTCCTCCGAGCTTGGTGGCGACGTACTTCCGCAGGGACTGGTGGCCTTCCATGATTAGGACGCGAAGGATTGGTTTTTCCAATCGAAATGCCCCCTTTCCGCGCGAGAGATGCCTGAGGTACTGACTTATGAATTTTGTCGTCTTCACTCGTTTCTTTCGGGCAACAGCGGTCACTCAAGGATGGCCTTTGGCTCAAGAAACGCCTCAATGCCGTATTTGCCATATTCGCGGCCGACACCGGAGTATTTGAATCCGCCCCAGGGCGCCTGCGGATCGTCTGTCATGTTATTGATCACGACGCGGCCGGCCCGCAGCTGGGAGGCCACGCGGCGTGCGCGCTGGATGTCACTCCCCAAGACGGCGGAGTGGAGACCGTACTTGGAGTCGTTGGCAATGCGGATGGCTTCTTCCTCGGCGTCGTAGGCGATGACACACAGAACGGGGCCGAAAATCTCTTCCTGGGCAATCGTCATGTCATTCTTCACATTGACGAACACCGTGGGCTTCACGAAATAACCTGCTTCGAGACCCTTCGGGTGGCCTTCTCCGCCGACCAGCACCTCCGCGCCTTCTTCAATGCCCTTCCGAATGTAGGATTCCACGCGCTCATACTGTTTTTGCGACACCATTGGACCAACCATGATGTTGGGATCGGCCGGATTGCCGACTGTGAAGGCGCGCATCTCGTCCCGGATCGCCCGCTTCACCTCGTCAAGGCGGCTCTTGGGCACGAGAAGCCGCGTTCCGGCTGCGCAAGCTTGACCACTATTCAAAAAAGCCAAGGTAAGAGCCGTTGGAATAGCCTTGTCGAGCGCAGCATCATCCAGCAGGATTGTGGGCGACTTCCCGCCCAGTTCGAGCGTTACACGCTTCATCGTGGCAGCTGCATCGCGCATGATGGCTTCACCCACGGCCACTGAGCCCGTGAACGAAATTTTCGCGACGTCGGGATTGCGGACGAGTTCGGCGCCGACGACAGTGCCCAGGCCCGTCACCACATTGAAGACACCCTTGGGTAGCTCGGCCGCGTTCAGAGCCTCAACCATCACCCGCGTCTGCAGCGAGCTGAATTCGCTCGGCTTGAGGACGACCGTACAACCAGCGGCTA
>DATHPO010000117.1:0-9090 GCA_035483835.1 Terriglobales bacterium | reverse complement strand
CCGGCGAAGCAGCGACGCGCCCTCGAACTGGTTGCTGAGCACCGGCGTGCAGGCACCGGCGTCGTGTCGTTGCAGGTCCTTCAGGAATATTTCGTCACCGTCACTCGCAAACTCCACGTCGATCCGCGTATCGCCCGCCGCAAAGTCGAATTGCTGGCCGAGTTCGATGTCGCTGCGCCCGAGGTCGCGGACATTCTGGCCGCTATCGACCTGCACCGGCTGCATGGGTTTTCCTTCTGGGATGCCCTGGTCCTGCGGGCCGCCAAACAGGCTGGCTGTCGCGTACTCTTCTCAGAAGATATGCAGGAAGCGCGAGAGATCGATGGCGTTCACATCGTAAACCCATTCCTTTAGGGGCTTTGGCACCAAATACCCAATTTGGAACCTCCTGCGCAGTTCGTCCACTCTCCGCTTGACCTCATCTTTTAACTACGATAACATTGTAAAGAGCTGGTTATCTATAAGATAATCATCGATCTTTGACAATCCAACCTTGGACTCAGCTTCTAGGAAGTTCTGAAGCTGGGACCAACCAGTTCTGGGCGAGGCGAAGACGTCCCAAGGCGGAACTGCAGCTATTCTGGAACCGACGTAACTCCAATGTTTCCAAGATTTTGCCTCTAACTACCTTAAGAACCATAGATCTAGGAGGCATGAAAATTTCCGGTCCTTTGTTTTCTAGATTTTAGGCCAAAACAAGAGTTTTTTTTGATCAAAATTATGCACCAAAATGTGTGCAGTTGAATCAGGATCTTGGCGTTCGCGGGGGCCAGCCTCCAACCCGAAGCCGCAAACTTGAAATTGCCCAAGAGCAGCCCTATCCCGGAGGCCACTGCAAATTTCGCCCGCCCAGCAAGTGTACGTGCAGGTGAAAAACGGATTGCCCCGCACGCGGCCCGACGTTGAGCACGGTTCGGTAGCCATCCTCGATGCTGCGCTGGCGTGCGATATTGGCGGCGGCGAGTTGGCAGTGGCCGATAAGCTCGGCATCCTCGGCCAGCGCTTCTTTCAGTCCGCGGACGTGCTTCTTGGGAACGACCAGCACGTGCGTCGGAGCTTGCGGATTAATATCGTCGAAGGCGTAGGTATGCTCGTCTTCGTAAACTTTCTTGGAGGGTATTTCCCCGCGAATGATGCGGCAGAACAGGCAGTCGTTCATGACACCGTCCACAGTTCGAAATTTGGAGACACGCGACGAAACGCGGAGGTCGCCAGGACGGGGAAGGCGCGTGCCCACTATACCCGATCGGAGAAAGTTTTGCAGTGCGGGATCTCGTTCCGAGTGATTCGATTTCCGAGCGTTCAATTCAGATTTGGAGCGTTTAGCGGCCTTTTAGTCGAGTCTAACCAGGAAAATCGAACCTTGCGGAGTCTGCGTGTTGTGAGCAACCTCTTCCGCCCGCTTGCGATCGTCATCCTGCACGCGGACTCGCACCCACCAGTCGCCGACCGGGCTGCTGAAACACTGGACCTTCGCAGTCTGGTAGCGGTGAGACAGATGGCCGGCTAACTTGTCGGCCGAGTGCTCCTTCTCGAACGCGCCAATCTGCACCGCCCATCTCCCACCGGTTTCCAGGGGAGACGGGGCACTCAAAACCTCGATGCGCACCATGGCAACGCCCGCCTGCATGACGTCGATCTTCTTAGCCGCTGCCTGCGAGAGGTCGAGAATGCGGCCTTCGACGAAGGGGCCGCGATCCGTAATCCGCACCAGAGCTGCGTCTCCTGTCTTCACGTTGATCACGCGCACGACCGACCCCAACGGAAGCGTCCGGTGGGCCGCGGTCATGGCGTGCATGTTGTAGACTTCGCCGTTGGAGCCGCGGCGGTTGTGATACGGGCCCCCATACCAGCTGGCGAGACCAGTCTCGACCGATATCGGTTTCGCATTCTGTAGATTCCGGAACGCGTCGTCCTCTGATCGCGTGGCGACGGTTGCCTTGGTTGCGGGTTCGGCATTCACGGAACTGGTGGTTGGAGAAGGCTCGCTGATCGGCGGAGGAGGCGGAACATCGACACGTGCTTGTTTGTGTCCGCCACAACCTGTCAGTAGGAAGGGGAGAAGTGAAACAAGAATAGCGGTCGCAACGGGACTCTCAAAATTCCCAGCGGCACGGAGTGAGCAGCGCTCAAGAAGGCAACGCAACCAAGCACTCACTTGTGAGGAGGCTGATTCTTTTCCATGTAGTCCGCGAGGTTGGCTAATTTCTCGGCCGCGATTCTCAAGGCCTTGGTGGAGTGCTGGCGGACAGCGGGCACCACTTCGTCGTTCAGATGAGCAACTAACTCCGCCGTCTCTTTCTCCACGGTAGCGGCTACCTCGGCTATCGATTTGTTGATACGCGCGGATGCTTCTTCCACCTTGCGGTTGAAGTCGTTCATGGAACTCCTTCGATTTCTTGAGCGCGTATGCGAGCACTCGTGGATTGCGGACACCAGGCTCAGCCATTATTTCCTGCCGGGCAGAGAAGGTCAACGGGGAGGCATCCCGGGTCATACTCCCACGCGTAATGAAAGAGCCGTGAGCCAGCGTTTCCGGCAGCTCAGGCTGCTTGCAGTAGAATCGCGCCATTGGGATCCTCCGAGATCGTCCCATAGTTTGTGGTATTAGAGTGCGCGAAGGTTGTATGGGAGCATAGATGACCATGGAACAGGACACTTCGGAGACGGCGGACGCGAGAAGTTTTCAGCAGAGTCTGCTGGAGTGGTTTGACCGGCATAAACGCGATTTGCCCTGGCGCCGGGATCGCGACCCGTACCGGGTCTGGCTCTCGGAAATCATGTTGCAACAGACTCGCGTGGCTGCTGTTATAGATCACTACGAGAAATTTCTGCGGCGCTTTCCGAGCATCGAAAAGCTCGCTTCCGCGCGGGAAGCGTCGGTGCTGGCGGCCTGGAGCGGGCTGGGATACTACCGGCGCGCCCGCATGTTGCATGCGGCGGCGAAAAAGATTGTGAAGGAGCACGGAAAGTTTCCTGAGAAGGCGGAAGACCTGCGCGCTCTGCCCGGGATTGGCCGATATACCGCTTCGGCGATCGCCAGCATTGCCTTTGATGAGCCTGTCGCCGTGGTGGATGGGAACGTCGAGCGCGTACTGCAGCGTGTGCAGGGAAAAACCCTTGCAGGCGAGAACTTGTGGCGAGCCGCGGAGGAACTGCTCAGTCGACAACGTCCGGGCGATTTCAACCAGGCCATGATGGAACTGGGTGCAACCGTTTGTTTACCGCGGCAGCCCCAATGTCTGTTGTGCCCGGTGTCCGATCTGTGCGCGACGCGCGGAGAGCTACAGAGACCGGGGAAGGGAACTCGCCAGACGAAGCGGGAAATCCATTACGCGCTGGCTTGCCGTAATGGTTCGATTTTCCTGGTCCAGCGCCCGAAGACTTCGACCCTCATGCCCGGCATGTGGGAGTTGGCGGAAACTGTCGGCGCGAACGGAACCAACGCAGCCTGGCTTACTCTCCGGCATTCCATCACCGTAACCGACTATGTGGTTCGCGTGCTGAGAAGCCCAGCTCCCAAAGGTCTTGAGGGACGTTGGGTGCGGAGGTCCCGTGTCGCGACCTTACCCTTGACGGGGCTGGCGCGTAAGATCCTGCGCGCCGCGAAGATCATCTAAAATAGGAGCAAAGGTGAAGTGGCTGCGTAACATATTCGGAGGAAACAATATGGCCGCACTGACCGCGGGAACGCCTGCGCCGGATTTCAAACTTCAAACCATCGACGGAGGTCAGTTCTCCTTGAGCGATGCGCTCAAACGCGGCCCGGTGGTCGCTGCTTTCTTCAAAATCTCCTGCCCGGTGTGCCAATATACGTTCCCCTTTCTTGAGCGGATCTACAAAGCCCACGGTGGAAAGAATGTGACCATTGTCGGCGTCTCTCAGAACTCGAAGAAAGACACGGCTGGGTTTATCAAAGAGTTTGGGGTGACTTTTCCGCTGCTGTTGGATGACACGAACACCTATCTGGTATCGAACGCTTACGGCCTGACCAACGTGCCCACGATATTCTGGATCGGGCAGGATGGAGAGATCGAGATCTCCAGCGTCGGCTGGGAACGGAAAGAGATCGAAGAAATTAACCGGAAGGCTGCGACGTTCATTGGCGAAGGACCAAAGCCGGTGTTCCGCGCGGATGAACAAGTAGCGGACTTCCGAGCCGGTTGAAGCTCCAAGAACTAGCCCGCGGTCGCGGGATGAACCGAACAAATCAGCTAAACTGAAGTCTGGGCGAAACCGAAGGGTCAGGCCACTGGTAACAACGCCATTCTGACGCTTTCCCGTACAATAAAAACCTTATCCGACGTAATTTTCTCGAGGGAGCCCCTGAGGATGCGCGCTCGCGTCATTGTGCTTTTTGTGCTTGGGTTGTTGAATATTTCCGCGGCGCAGTCGTCGCATAAGCACGCCCGGTCGTCAACTGATTCGGTGCGGCTGCCGGGCGCAGCCTTCGTAGCCATGCAGAAAATCGATCCGGAGCGCATCCGGGCACACGTGCGCTACCTCTCTCATGACTTGCTTGAAGGCCGCGGAACAGGGCAGCGGGGAGGTGACATCGCCGCAGAGTATATCGCGACCCAATTTGCCCTTTATGGGCTGAAACCCGTCGGCGACAACGGCACCTACATGCAGAAGGTTCCAATGGTCGGCATCACGCCCCAGCCCGAGACCACGTTCACATTCGTGTTGGGACACGGTGATGCCAAGAGCCTCTCGCCGCTCGACGACTACGTCGCCTACGACCAAACTCAACAACCACAGGCGGACGTCGACGCCGAAATCGTGTATGTGGGCTACGGCATTGAAGCTCCCGAATATAAATGGGACGACTACAAGGGTATCGATGTGCGCGGCAAGGTCTTACTGATGCTGGTCAACGAGCCGCCCTCCGACGATGTGAATTTCTTTAAAGGGAAAGCGCTCACCTATTACGGACGCTGGACTTACAAGTATGAAGAGGCGGCCCGCAAAGGCGCTGTGGGCGCCATTCTCATTCATCAGACCGACATGGCCAGCTATCCCTGGGAAGTCGTTCGCAACTCGAATTCGGGAGAGAAGTCCTATCTCAGGCTGGATGGCACTTCGAAGCTGAAGGTCGCTTCATGGGTTCGGTTCGATGTTGCGAAACAGATGGCCACTACCACCGGCATGAACCTCGACAAGATGATGGCCGATGCGCGCTCCCGCGACTTTCACCCGGTAACGCTTTCCGTGAAGTTGAAGGCGCACATGGTCAGCAAGATCCGCCCATTTGAATCGAATAACGTGTTGGCTATGCTGCCGGGGTCGGATGCGAAGCTTAGAAGCGAAGCTGTGTTGTATACCGCCCACTACGATCACCTCGGCATTCGTCCGGACATGCCTGGCGACAACATCTACAACGGCGCCAACGATAACGCCACTGGTTGCGGGATTTTGCTTGAGCTCGCCCGCACTTACGCCGAAGCAGCGCAAAGGCCGCACCGATCTATTCTGTTTGCGTCGGTAACGGCGGAGGAGCAGGGACTGCTGGGCTCCGAATATCTGGGACGACATCCCCCAGTCCCAGCAGGCAAGATCAGCCTGGATCTGAACTATGACGATGTGCCGCCTCTGGGCTCCCCTGAAGAGGTGGAAGTTTCTGGTGCTGAACGCACCACCTTCTACCCCGAGGTCGAGGCAATGGCCAAGACGTTTCGCCTGACAATTCGCCCCGATTCACGGCCTGAGGCCGGACACTACTATCGCTCCGACCATTTTAGTCTGGCGCACGTGGGCATTCCTTCGTTCTCAATTAACGAAGGCACGAAGTATAAGGGACACGACGCTGCCTGGGGCATGCAGAAGGCCGAAGAGTACACCTCAAAGCACTATCACCAGCCGAGCGACGAATACCACCCGAGCATGGATTTCACCGGCGACGCAGCCATGGCGCGATTCGGATTTGTGCTGGGATGGGAAGCCGCCTCGCAGACCAAATTGGTGGGCTGGCAGAAGGGCGATGAGTTTGAAGCGGCCCGGATGAAGAGCTTCGCTGGCGCCGACTAGGCGGTTCAGCTTGCCATCGTCTTGAGATTCGGACTCACGATCAGTGTGGGTTCGGTCACGCGCTGTACGTCATCCGCACTCAGGCCGGGCGCGACTTCCTCCAGCAGCAAGCCCGCCGGCGTCACTTGAATGACAGCCATCTCGGTGACGATCGTATTCACCACTCTGACGCCAGTCAGTGGCAACGTACACTTCTTCAGAATCTTCGGCTGAAGATCTTTGGTCGTGTGCTCCATGGCGATAATCACCCGGCGAGCGCCCGCCACCAGGTCCATGGCGCCGCCCATGCCCTTCACCATTTTTCCGGGGATCATCCAGTTGGCCAGGTTGCCTTCCTCGTCCACTTCCATCGCGCCGAGAACACTGAGGTCAATGTGAGCGCCGCGGATCATGGCGAATGAGTCGGCGCTCGAAAAATATGCCGTGCCCGCCACTTCGCTGACCGTTTCCTTGCCGGCGTTGATGAGGTCGCAATGCTCCTGCCCCTCGATCGGATATGGGCCGATGCCCAGCATTCCATTCTCGCTCTGAAGAATCACATCCATGCCGGGAGGAACATAGTTGGCGACGAGCGTCGGCATGCCGATACCGAGATTGACGTAGAAGCCGTCTCGGAGTTCTTGCGCGATGCGTTTTACGATGCGTTCGCGTTTTTCAATGTCCTTGCCGGGCTTGTTCATGGCTTCCATCGTTGGTCGTTCGTCGTTGGTCGTTGGGACGTTGCTGGCTAACGACCAACGACTATCGACCTACGACGCCTTTCTCGTCGTTCGCTTCTCGATTCTCTTTTCGTACAGCTCGCCCTGGAAGATGCGATTCACATAGACGCTCGGCGTATGGATTGAATCGGGTTCTAGTTCGCCTACCTCTGCCAGGTGCTCGACTTCAGCGATCGTTACCTTGGCGGCGGTTGCCATGATCGGATTGAAGTTGCGGGCCGTTTTTCGATAAACGAGGTTGCCCCACTTGTCGCCCTTCCATGCTTTCACTAAAGCAAAGTCGGCTTTCAACGCGAGTTCCATAACGTACATTCGACCGTCGAACTCGCGAGTCTCCTTATTTTTGGCGACGATCGTACCGACACCGGTGGGTGTGAAGAACGCGGGAATTCCAGCGCCACCCGCTCGCATTCGCTCGGAAAATGTTCCCTGCGGCACCAGGTCCAATTCGATTTTGCCTTCGAGAACCATCCGTTCGAGCAGTTTATTTTCGCCAACATAAGTTCCTATGTGCTTGCGAATCTGTCCTGCGGAGAGCAGAAGGCCCATGCCATAGCCGTCGACACCGGCGTTGTTGCTGATCGTGGTTAGATTCTTTACGCCCTTGCGGACGAGCGCGCGGATCAAGTTTTCCGGAATGCCACAGAGCCCAAAGCCGCCAAACATGATGGTCGCGCCGTCAGAGATATCGCGCACGGCCTCGTCCGAGTTGGCAACGACCTTGTTCATGAGAACAGGATTCTAAATGACAATTGGTCAATGAGCTAGCCGGCCGCGTTTGAATCGGTGCGAAATAGTCCGCGCGACATTCCTCGCACCGCTGGTAAGAGCGCGGTGCTTCGGAATGACGCCCTTGAATTTAAGATTCAATCCAGCCGTTTCTTCGTTGCCACTACGGTCTTCTTTAATTGGTGCGCCCGCTCGAACTCCATGGCCAGCTCTCGCGTGTCGAGGTTTTCACGGATGTGGGCCAGATGCTGCTCCAATCTCAGCAGCGCAGTTCGAATGTTGGTCTTGTTGGTAAGGGCGATGTCCCGCCACATGGAATAAGGGCTGCCCGAAATACGCGTCATCTCGCGCAACGCGCGGCCGCCGGCTTCGAGAAGCGGCGCGTCTGCGCCGTATGCGTCAACCAACGAGGCGGCGAGTGCGGTTGAAATCATTTGAGGGAGATGGCTGATCCAGGCGCAAAGCTTGTCGTGCTCAGCAGCATCCAGACTCGCGATGCGTGCCCCAATTTTCTCCAGCCATTCCAAATACTCTCCGCTCAGATCGTCGTATATTTTCTGTCCTGGAACCGGGGTTACAAACCACGGAGCTCCCTGAAACAGATCGGGGTCGGCAAATTCGACGCCGCACTGTTCCTTGCCGGCCATGGGATGTCCGGCGAGAAAGCGAACGCCGGTGTTCTTGCGGAAAACCTTCTTAGCCCGCTCCACGACTTCCAGCTTGGTACTGCCGACGTCGGTGAGCAAAGTCCTCGGAGGCAGGGCTGGGCCTAGCCGGTCGATCATATCGATGATTCCGCTGACGGGCGTGGCCAACACGATAAGCTGGCTGCCGCGAACCGCATCGGCGGGATGGGTGTGGCCGAGATCAATCGCGGCCTTGCTGCGGGCACGCTCGAGGACAGGTGCGCGATCGCAGCCGATGATTCGTCCAAGAAACCCGCGCTTCTTTAAAGCCAAGGCGAGCGAGCCGCCAATCAGGCCGGTGCCGATGATCGTGATTTGGCGGATGGGCATCAGATCTTTTCACCATAGAGACACAGAGGCACAGAGGAAGCGAAAAGTCAAAAGCATTAGCAGAGTACGTCCTAGCATTGGTTTTTCTCTCTGTGCCTCCGCGTCTCCGTGGTGAGCCATCTTCGCTACGTCAAGCAATCTTGCGGCCGACCGCAGGCGCAATCATGCGCAGCTGATCCATCAATTCGGAGAATTGATCGGGATAGAGCGACTGAGCGCCGTCCGATAATGCCTTGTCCGGGTCGTGATGCACTTCGATCAAAAGCACATCGGCGCCCGCTGCTACGGACGCTCGCGCCATGGGAGCAACTTTATCGCGAATTCCGGTGCCGTGCGACGGATCGGAAGCCATGGGCAAGTGCGAGAGCTTGTGAATGATCGGGATGGCCGAGATGTCGAGGGTGTTGCGGGTATAGGTCTCAAATGTGCGAATGCCACGCTCACACAGAATTACCTCGTAGTTTCCGCCGGCCATGATGTATTCGGCGGAGAGCAGCAGTTCTTCCAAAGTCGCAGCAATGCCACGCTTGAGCAGTACGGGCTTCTTAACTTTGCCCAACTCGCGCAACAGATTGAAATTCTGCATGTTGCGTGCCCCG
>DATHPO010000116.1:0-4813 GCA_035483835.1 Terriglobales bacterium | reverse complement strand
GCGGCCGAAACGAAGCGAAAAGTGGTCGTTGTGGGCGGAGGACTGGCAGGTCTTTCCTGCGCCTACGAGCTTCGCAAGCTGGGCTTCGAGGCGATCGTTCTTGAAGGGCAAGGACGCGCAGGAGGCAGGGTCCAGACGCTGCGCGAGGATCTTGATTGGGGACTTTCGGCCGAGACCGGAGCGACACGCATTCCGGATACGCACCATATGACGCTGGATTATGTGCGGGAGTTTGGGCTTACTCTGGAGCCGTTTAAGGGCGGGGATCTGGCCGATGTGGTGCATCTGCGCAGAGGAAACTACGTGACCGGGCATGGCCCGGAACCGGATTGGCCGCTTCAACTGCGTCCTGAGGAGCGTCGCCTGGGCCGCGGAGGCATGGCGGAGCGCTACCTGAACGGGCCGTTGAAACTGGCGAAGGGTAGCGAGGATTCGCTGGGCGTGCCCGGCCCGATCCTGGACCAAGATCATTACACGCTGCGCGAGTACCTAGAGAAGCAGGGACTCTCCCGTGATGCGATCGAGCTCATGACGCTGGGGGCGGACACGTCGATTAGCGCTGCACTGCTGCTGCTGGTGGAACTCAATGAGCAGGTCACCCGCGAGTACTTTCATATACGTGGGGGCAACGACCAGCTTCCGGGGGCGTTGGCGAAGCAGTTGGAGTTGGGCGGGGCGATTCGATATGGATGCCGGGTGACGAGCGTTGGGCAGGATGAGAGCGGCGCGTGGGCTGTCATGGAACATGCCGGTGGTCATGAGACGGTTCGGGGTGATTATGTTGTGTCGGCGCTGCCGTTTTCGGTGGCCAGGAATCTGTTTGCGGAGGCAAGGTTGTCGCCTGAAAAGCAACGCGTGATCCGGGAGCTGCAGTACTTTCCAGTGGACAAGATATTTCTGCAGATGCAGAAGCAGGTCTGGAAGGCGAAGGGGTTGAGCGGGTTTGCGAATACAGATCTGGTGTCGGAGAGATTCTGGGCGCTTGGGCCGGAGTCTCCGGAAGAGCGGGGCTTGCTGCTGTCGTACGTCATCGGAGAGAGAGCGGCAAAGCTGGATGCCATGGATGTGGAGAGCCGTGTGCGGCAGACGCTTGTCGATGCGGAGAGCGTGTTTCCGGGGGCACGTGAGCAGTTCGAAGCGGTTCGAGCAAAGAGCTGGAGCGAGGATCCGTGGCAGCGCGGAGGTCTTACGTCGTTTGGTCCCGGTGAGCTTAGTTGGATTCCTATAAATGCACGAAGGGAAGGCCGGATTTTCTTTGCGGGTGAGCATACGTCCCGATGGAATGGGTGGATGCAGGGCGCTATCGAGTCGGCGCACAGGGTCGTGAGGGAGATCAGCGAGTAAGATTGAGACCCGCTCATGCACTGAAAGCTCTACAACCCAGAAAAACGCCGTTCCCGGACCAAGTGTCGCCCGTCGCAGACCGGGAAACTGAATGATCGCTTAAGTTTCCGTTTACATCGAGTTCAAACAGGAAATATGGCTTGATTCTGATAAAGCGCCGTCACTTTGTGACGTCGTTGCCGTTTTCGTGGCGCTTGCGGAAGGCGGCGACGCGGAGTTTGTTGCCGCAGATTTCCATGCTGCACCAGGCGCGCGTACCGCTCTTGCTGGTGTCGAGGAAGAAAAGAACGCAGTCGGGATTCTGACATTTGCGGATGCGACCAGCGTCTTGCGTGGTGAGCAGTAGCGCGAAGGCTAAGGCGATGGGGCGAGAGAGGTCGTCGGGTTCGGTGACGGCCCAGTTGTGTCTCAGTTGAAGGGATTTCTCCACGGCGGACAGAGTAAACGTGGTTCGAGGGCAAGCCAGCAGACGGTTGGTTTCCGCGATGGCAGCCCTATCCGTATATATGTGCTTGTGCTGGTGAAGGTTTTCCAGCGCGGCCTTAAGAACGCGACGGTATTCGCAGGCGCGGGTGAGCGCTTTTTGCAGCTGGGGCTGGCTGAGAGCGCGTTTTGCATCCTTCAAGGCTCGGCTGCTCAGCATTTCCGCAGCCGCCATCCAATCGAGTAAATCGTCGGGTTTTTCAAGCAAATCGACCGTTTGCCCGTCCTGGACGATCTCGGTGTTCGCGAAGTCGATGGCAGGGTCGTTTCCCAGCCATAGGAACTTCCCGCTTTTTCCTGAATCTTTCATTTCCTGTCCTCATCTGATGCTGTAACTGTCATACATACAATAGACTGTTACATTCTTAGATGCACAAGGAGAACAAAATGGCGCGTTTGACGGCAGTGGATTCCACAACAGCAACGGGCAAAGCTAAACAACTTCTGGACGCAGTGCAAGCCAAGCTGAAGATTACTCCGAATATGACCAAAGTGATGGCGAACTCCCCGGCGGTGCTGGAGAGCTACCTCTCGTTCAGCGGCGCTTTGGCAGGAGGCGCGCTGGATGCGAAGCTGCGCGAGCAGATCGCGCTCGAAGTGGCGGAGCTGAACGGCTGCGAGTACTGCTTGTCAGCCCATACGACCATTGGCAAGATGGTTGGGCTGAATCATGCTGAGATCGAAGCGGGCAGGGATGGAAAGTCCGACACGCCGAAGACGGCAGCCGCCTTGCAGTTTGTGCGCGAGCTGGTGACCAAGAAGGGCCGCCTGGGCAACGCTGAGGTGGAAGCGGTTCGAAAGGCCGGCTTCAACGATGGCGAGATTGCCGAACTGATTGCCAACACGGTGCTTAATATCTTCACGAACTATTTCAACAACACCACGGATGTGGACATTGACTTTCCGAAGGTGTCGTTGCGCAAGGCGGCCTGATTCGGGTGGGATGCGGGCGCGGGCAACCGGTTCCTGCGCCCACGCGGTGAAGTGTTTGGCGCCACCGAGTTTGCCGAACAGGCTGACGACACTGGTATCGGGCCACATGCCGTTGCTGAGTCATCCTGCGGATGTGGCTCGCATCATCTTGATCGCGGCAGAACAGGTCTAGAGCAGACCGAAAGCAGTCCAGATGGAAAGTTTCGATCTTAGGAGGACTCATGACGAATCCAATTGTTCCACCATTTACCGAAGAGACAGCGCGGCTTAAGGTGCAAGCGGCAGAGGATGGCTGGAATAGCCGCGATCCCGAGCGGGTGGCGCTGGCGTATACCGAGGATTCAGAGTGGCGCAACCGTGATGAGTTTCTGCGCGGGCGGGAGGATATCAAGGCGTTCCTGCGGCGCAAGTGGGCCAAAGAACTCGACTACCGGTTGAAGAAAGAGCTGTGGGCGTTCACCGGGAATCGCATCGCTGTGCGCTTTGAGTACGAGTGGCATGACGCGCAGGGCCAATGGTACCGGTCCTATGGAAACGAGCTGTGGGAGTTCGCGGAGAGCGGGTTGATGCGCAAGCGCTTTGCGAGCATCAACGATGCGCAAATTGAGGAGTCGGAGCGGAGGGTGCGTTGATGCAAGTCGTGTCCGTCAATGTGGGGTTGCCGCGCGAGGTGATCTGGAAGCGCCAGCGCGTGAACACGGCGATTTTCAAGGAGCCGGTTGAGGGCACGATTCCGATACGCAAGTTGAATCTGGATGGCGACCGCCAGGCTGACCTGACGGTGCACGGCGGTCCGGACAAAGCAGTGTATGCGTATCCGGTTGAGCACTATGAATACTGGCGGACGCGCGTGCCAGAGACACCGGAGACGCTGGGCGCGTTTGGCGAGAACCTGACGACGCGGAGCGTGCTGGAGAAAGACCTGAATATCGGCGACCAGGTACGCGTGGGAACGGCGCTGTTGCAGGTAGCGCAGCCGCGCATGCCATGCTACAAGCTGCAAGTGCGGTTTGACCGCGACGATATGACAAAACTCTTCGCGCTGAGCGGGCGCAGCGGTTTTTACTTCTCCGTCATTGAAGAAGGGAAAGTGAAGGCTGGGGACACGATTGAAGTGGTGAAGCGGGATGAGCAGAGGGTGTCCATTGCGGATGTGTTTGGGCTGTACTTTAGCAGGACGATTGACCGGGAGCTGCTGAAAAGGGCTTTGCAAGCGCAAGCGCTGACGTACGAGTCGCGATCGATGCTGCTGAGCCGGATGGGGCAGCGGTGAATTCGGTCGAACGGGCTGGCCAACGCTCACCACCGATTCGCGACGCACACATCTGCAGGCGGCGGAAGGCTCACAGATCGGCAAGGTCGTGCTGACTTTGTGAGAGTAGTCCTCTTTGCCTGATAGTGGAACAGTCTGATCGCGGGAGCCGAAACTGTCTTTTCCACGTATTGGGAGCTGTTTCTGCTGTCCGAGATCTTCCGTTCTCGGATATCGACATGCGGACAGGGAATAAAGATGCTAGCTCAAGTGTTTCAATCCTGAGCAAGAAAACGAAACGAAACGTTCATTCCATAAAGGAGAAATTCTGATGAATGATCCCCACAAGTTCGGCACGGAGTTTGGATCTGATCACGCACTCGAACAGAGTGCACCTATTGTCAGTCACCATGACACCATCGAATGGTTTGAGGCAATCCCCGGAGAACAGTTGTGTATTCGGGTTCACGGAACACAGGTGAATGGCCGTTATGCAATTATGGAAAATATCGCGACGCCAGGCACAGCAACACCTATGCACTTCCATGCGGAAGATGAAACTTTTCACATCCTTGAAGGGACTGTGACCTTCAGCATCAACGGCGACGTTTTCGATGCTTCCGTCGGCACAATTGCGGTTATTCCAGCAGGCGCACATCACGCGTGGAGGAATCGTTCGAACGCTCCGATCCGCATGTTGACCTTCTTTTCACCAGGTGGAGTAGAAGAGCTCTACCCCAAGCTTGTCGGCTTGTCGCTAGACGAGCTATCCACTGTAGTCGAACCGTTCGGATCAGGCAT
>DATHPO010000115.1:0-12770 GCA_035483835.1 Terriglobales bacterium | reverse complement strand
TTTCGGAAAGTCGACGCCCAGGGCCCAGCGGCAGACGTCCACCTCATGCGTTCCGTTATTAAGCGTTTCGCCAGTGCCGTAGTTTCTGAACCAGTGCCAGTTGTACGGTTGCACGTTGTCTGTGTAGGGACGCCGCGGCGCAGGGCCCTGCCACAAGTCCCAATCCAGTTGCGCGGGAACGGGCGCCTCTTTGCCGGTGCCAATCGACTTCCGCACATTGCTGTACCAGGCTTTCGCGAGGTAGGGCCTGCCTATAATGCCGCCGTGAATCTTTTCGACGATCTCGATGCTGTGAGGCGAAGAGCGCTGCTGCGTGCCCATTTGCACAAGCTTTCCATACTTCTGCTGCGCTTCGACCAGCATCTGACCCTCGGCAGGATTGTGGCTGCATGGCTTTTCCACGTAGACGTGCTTGCCCGCCTGCAAGCCGGCGATGGCCATCGGTGTATGCCAATGGTCGGGAGTGGCAATCGTGATGGCGTCCACATCCTTCCGCCCGAGAATCGTTCGGAAGTCTTTGTCCGTCGCCGGGGCTTCGCCCGTCTCGCGCTGCACGGCGTCGGCGAATTTTTTGAGGATATTGCTGTCCACATCGCAGACATAGGAGATGCGGGCAGCGCTCTTGTTCGCTTTGAGCGCCGCGAGATGAGCGTAGCCGCGCCCGTTCAGCCCGATCACAGCAAAGTTGAGGCGATCGTTGGAACCGATGATCTGGTCATAGCTCTTTGCCGCCGTTCCCACGGCCAGTCCCGCTGCACCCACCGCAAGTCCATCGAGAAACGCACGTCGTGAAACTCGAGAGGTCATGTAGATTCCTCCTACGTGGTGATGTCCATAGAATCAATTCAAATCTACAGGCAAACCACATTGCCTGATCGATATTCTATTGACGAGCAAACAAGCTCAACGGTTACTTGATCTGCTTAACCGACACGATTGCCCTGCTGCGGCCAGTCGAGTCAGAAGTTGAACTTTGCGCCGAGTTGAAGTTGGCGGCCGCCGGTGGCATTGGTGATATCGCCGAAGCTACTGCTGCCGAGCGTTAGGCCCGCCGCTGTACCATTGCCAGTGGTGAAGAAGAACTGTGGCGTATTGGTGACGCCAAAAGCCTCCAAGCGCAAATCCAGATTGAGGCGTTCCGTAAATCGAATCGACTTGGAGAGCGAAGCATCCAGGTTGAAGAAGTTGGGACCGCTGAGATAGTTCCGGCCCACATTGCCGAAGTTAGTTCCCGTTGCACCAACAAAAGTGCTCGAAGTGTTGCTGAACCACGGATTGCCGACGCCGATACCATGAAGGATCTGCACGGGAGCAATCAATTGCGGTGTTTGGGTGTTGAACGGGGCAAGAAGCCCCGAAGGGGCGCTAAAGTAAAGCGGAAGACCAGACATCCATGTGAGGAAGGTGGAGACGCGCCAGCCGCCCACAACCGCGGCGCCAATTCCAGAAGAGACGAAGCGCTTGCCCTTTCCGAACGGCAGATCGTACACAATACTCTGGACAAATGTTTGGGTACGATCGAAGTCGTTGCGGGCGTAATTTCGGCGCTGATTGATATAGAATGCCAAGCCGCCATCGTCGTCGGTTTGATAGCCCATGCCTTTGCCGAAAGTGTAAGAGGTGGTGGTCGTAAAACCGTTCGAGAAGCGGCGGTCAAGTTTTGCCTGCAAGGCGTTGTAGCTGGAGGAGAACCCCGCAAAGAGAAGTTGGGTAGCGGCGGTTCGCCCGAAGGTAGGAAATTCGGGCTGCCCGGCATTCCCCAGGCCAACGACGGTAGCGGCGTTGAGGTTATAGTTGACCACGGTGTCGACACTGTGGCTGCCGACGTAAGCTAAATCGAGAACGAAGCGACCAGGCAGCGAATGTTGGATCGCCAGGTTCCACGATTCCACGTAGGGATTCTTGAAATTCTGGTTCACGACGAAATATTGCGAGCCCAATGTGGGGTTGGTGATGATGCCGTTCGATGGAATGACAGGTTGAATCAGGGCAGGGAAACCCGTCGCAAAGGTCGCCGTTTGCCCGCTAGGAAGCACGGCCGGGCCGTAGGTCGCAATGGCAGGATTGAACGAGTTATTGGCGCGTACCGGGAAATTGTAGGCGTAGCTGTTGTCGGGAAATGGCGTATAGCTGATCCCGAAGCCGGCGCGAATGACGGTCGATTCCTTCAAGCGGTAGGCTAGTCCGAGACGAGGAGCGAAGTACTTGTAGTGCGTATTGATCCCTAGGTTATTGGGAATGTTGCCGTAGCCGCTCACGAGCAGGGTGTTGTTGTTGGGGTCGTAATTTGAAAAGCCTCCCTTGGCAACGGGCGTGGCAGGCGGATAAAACTCCCAGCGGAGTCCGAGGTCCGCCGAGAATTTTGGCGTGACCAGCCACTTGTCTTGCACGAAGGTGAAGAATTGCCACGCTCGATAGTTCGGGAAGAAAGTGGCGAGATCGCGCCCTGCCTGGCTTGGCACATCAAGCAGGAAGCTGGCGAAATCGTTCGTAAAACTGGTTTTGGACTCGCTGGTACCGGTATTGAGCGCCGTCTGGCCCTCACTGAAAGTATAGATACCGCGTGGACTGAAGGTCTGTTCCTGGAGCAAGGCATCGCGAACCCGGCGCAGGTCGGCGCCAAACTTAACGGTATGATTGCCGAGAATCTTGGTCCAGGTGTTTGCGAAATCAATATTTGTTTCTGACCTGATCCAGGGAAGACTCGCCGAGTAGCCAATCAACGGATTGGAAAACCCACCGTTGATAGTAATACCGACAATTCCGCTGGTTATCGGGTTGAGGTTAATTCCGGGAATGCCGAGCGTGGTTGATGTATTCGTTCCGAAATCGGTGTTGTGCGCCTCGTTATGGTACCATCCTGCGCCAAAGCGGAACTCAGCAACCAAGGTATTCGAAAAAAAGCGATTATAGTTGAGGCCGGCGCTATACGTGTTCTGAAGGCCCGTTCCCTCAAAATTGCCTTGTGCTGGTCCGCCGGCGATCCCGCCGAATATGGGCGCCTGGAAAATTGACGGACGCTGGTAGCTGAATCGTCCACTCAGGCGATCTTTATCGCTGAGATTGGCATCGACTTTGCCATCAAAGAAATTTGTGTCCTTGTGAAAAGGCAACGTAGCAAAGTAATTGTTCGCATTGCCCGCTGAGGTTGGGTTCGGCAAAAACGCAAGGAGCTTGGCGGAGATGGGATTGATCAATGCGACGGGGACGACGTTCGGACAACCAGCGGCGTTGGTACAGACAGGATTAAACGCATCCACAGTAGTCCCATTAGGGCCCGGAACCGTTGCCACGCCAGGAGAGGACGAAGCGACTAGCGGCTGGCGGCCGGTGCCGTTCGGATTGCCAGAATACGGGTTGTAGATTGTCGTCGGCGTTCCGGTCGCCGTAGTCGCGACGTTCAAATTTCCCGAGAGCAACGCCTTGCTCGGGATGGTGATCGTATTTGCGTTGGCCTCATGGTCCTTGACCATTAGATAGTCAGCGAAGAAAAAAAGCTTATTCTTCTTGATCGGCCCGCCAATATTGCCGCCAAAGTAGTTGTAAGCCAGGTGCCCCACTGACGAATCAAAATAGTTGCGGGCATTGAAAGCGCTGTTCCTCACAAATTCGTAGGCAGCCCCATGGTAGACGTTGGTACCCGATTTCAAGATAACGTTTGTAACGGCCCCACTCGCACGGCCCAGTTCGGCGTCGAAATTACTCGTCGAAACATCCACCGTCTGGATGGCTTCGAGCGGCGGAATCAGGATCTGCAGCAGGCCGGTGCGTTCGTTGTCGTCGATGCCCTCGATCTGGTAATTGTTGCCCTCGCGCAGTTGGCCGTTGACTTCCGTCTGCAGCGAGCTGCTTGCGTTGAAGAACTGCGAATGCTGGAAAGTGGCGCGAGTCGTGCCTGGCACGATGTTCAGAAGATTTTGGAAATTGCGATTGGTGCCGAGCGGTATGTTCTCAGTCAGCACGGTATCGAGCTTGCGGCCCGTGTCGGCACGCTCGGTCTGAAGGATGGGAGTTTCTGCCACCACGGTGACGGTTTCCGATATGTTTCCAGCCTGAAGGGCCAAGTCGACGCGCTCGCTGCTGTTTACGACCAAATCTATGCCTGCTCTTGACTCTCGTTTGAATCCCGTCTGTTCCGCGATGACTCTGTACGTGCCCGGCGGCAGATCTGGAAATACGTAGTTGCCGCTTTCGTTCGTCTGCGAGGTATGGCTGATCCCCGTATTCGTTTCCGTAATAGTTACCTTCGCGTTGGCAACGGCGGCCCCGGACGAGTCCGTGACTGTTCCGAGCAAGGTCGCATTGACCGCTTGGCCCGCAGCGGGACGAGCAGCGAGAAGCAGACCACACAGAACCACTAAGCTAACCCAAGCAGTAAATCCGCTCTTTGTGGGGCGAAAGTAGTTTTTCAGTAGAGTTAAAGACATTTTGGGCACTCCTTGGGCGACGCTAGAGTAACGGTACCAACCTACTCCTCTGACCGGTCGCCGACAGAGCGGTTCAGGAAGTCGCACCAGAGATGGGGTGAATTCAAAAAATCAATTGATAGACTTAAACAACGTTCCATGTCGTTTGGGAAGTTAGCTCACCGTGAATTAACAGTGAATTTTCCTGAAATACTTGATCCGAGTTGTGAGGCGCCTAGGACTACAGCTGTCACCCGTCACGCTCGGCAAGCCATAAAAGGACATTCCAGGAGGTTGGAACCGGCCGCCTTCTCGAATCGATTTCGAAATAAGTACTTTAGGGCTCAATGTTTTCGCTCACTGCCCCCTTTTGGAGATTTAGGTTATACTTCGCTTACCAGGCGGCGCACCCCGCGTCGAAAGTCCAATCTTAAGGGATGATCCTTTGGAATCGGCGATTAACAGGCTTGAGGCTGAGAGGGCTGAGCTCGAAACAGTTCTGGTCTCAGGGGTGCTCGGACGAGCCAACAATCTCGTTCGATTGCTTACGTTCGTTTGTGAAAAGTATTTCGAAGGCGCTCAAGACGAGATCAAGGAGTACAGCATTGCCGTACAAGTCTTGGGTCGTTCGGTGGATTTCGATCCCCAAGTAGATACGATTGTTAGGGTAACGGCTCATGGTTTGCGAAAGCGATTGGAAGAATATTATCGAACAGCAGGGGCAAAACATCAGGTTCGCATTTGTCTGCCGCCGGGCCACTACGTCCCCAAGTTCGTTCATGAAAGCGAATTGGTACCCGAAGGAGCGAACCTAAGACCCGACGAAAATCACGGAAACCAACCTTTAAACGGTGCTCCGCCCCCAGGGAACGGCACTTCAACGGCTCAACCAAGCGTTCCTCCTCTATTATTTCGCGAATCTGCCCCGAACGGCGAAGCCCAGCCTCCAAATGGGGCCGCGTCCGTAAGTCTCGCCAAGGCTCGTCGCCTTGGTGTCTTGAAGACGGCCGCCATATTCTTTCTCTGTGTGTCTGTCGTGGTAGTTTTTGCTTGGCGAAGGTGGGGCCACCTAGGCAACCCTAACAGGTACGTGCAGACCTTGGCCGCTCCCGGTCTAGTGAATAATTCCGAGGGGACACTGCGTGCGCTAGCTGGTGATGACCGAGCGCCGTACGTCGATCGCGCGGGATCAACTTGGATCAGTGATCGATTCTGTTCTGGAGGAAGCACATTCTCGGTTACCGGGCACGCCATCCAAGGAACAGAAGATCCGCGGCTTTTCACGGGCGGGCGGCGCGGTATTTTTCACTGCAACTATCCTGTGCCGCCGGGCACTTACGAAGTTCATCTTCTATTCGCGGAAACAGCGGGGTTTCAGGAGAACAGCCGTCTTGTCGGGTTCTCCATCAACGGGAAGCCCCCCACGACCTTAGATTTGGTGGACGACGCCGGCGGAAATGACATCGCAACCACGAAAGTCTATCCCGACGTCGAGCCTGAGAAAGACGGAGCAATTCATTTGGAGTTCAGCACTGCCGAGGCGTTCCTGAATGCCATTGAGATTTTGCCGGGTATTGCGCATCGAGCTCTTCCGATCAGAATCATCGTCGGACATTCCGCGTACCACGATGCTCACGGAAATGTTTGGATGCCAGATCGCTACTTCTTCGGCGGCCGTCTAAGCCGATTCGTCGGCGATCTCTCGAAAGTCCCTGATGGTGCTCTTTATGAATGGCACCGATTTGGGCATTTCCACTATGTCGTTCCGGTCGCTCCAGGCGGCAAATACACTTTGAATCTGTACTTTCTGGAGCACTGGTTTGGCATTCAAAACGGGGGCATCGGAGGTGAAGGCAGCCGCGTTTTTGATGTTTACTGCAACGGGTCTACTCTACTGAAGGGATTTGATATTTTCCGAGAGGCCGGCTCGGGGCCGTTGGTAAAGTCCTTCCCGCATATCGAGCCCACGCCGCAGGGCAAAATCGAAATCTACTTCACTCCTGACATTAACTATCCATCTATAAGCGCGATTGAAGTCGTCCCCGAATAGTTGACTCTTCCAAATGTCTATTGGCCCTTATCTATATGGCTTTCGGTGAGCTGCTGCCCTGAAAATCGAATTCTCAGAGGATTGCACGTATTGCCTGCACATCTACCGCGTGCTCGATCCCGGAGCGGGCGCAAGCATCAAAACAGAGTTCGTTTCGCGAAAAAGCAGTCGAATCACGGTTACGGACTGATCGAGTAGCCGTGCGCACGAATTGTTTCCACGGCCTCACTGCGGCTCTCGGCGTCGACTTGTTTCAAGATTCGATGGATGTGATTCCTTACTGTGAACTCAGAAAGGTTCAATTGCGAAGCAATTTCTTTGTTTGTGAGACCTTTGGCCACGAGAGTGACTAATTGTTGTTGCCGCAAAGTTAGGTCCGGTTTTGAAGTTGATGCTTGAAGGGGCAACTCTTTGGCTGTTTGAGCAACGAACCGAAATAGGGTGGAGCAAAGCTGGGGAGGACAGATGGCTTCACCGCGATAGACGCCGCGCACGGCAGCGACGACATCTGAAGCAGAAGCGTCCGGCAACAAGTACCCCGTAACGCCGCAACGTACTGCATTCAGGAATTGTTGCTCGGCGGGATCCATCCCTATCAGGACGGCCCTAAAAGAGGCGCGTCCCCCATTCTGGAGAGCTACGCTAGTGGGAAGCCACGCTGCTTTGTAAGAGTCGGCTACCAGGACATCACATTGTGTCTCAAGTACCTGACCAGGAGTGGTTTCACTCCGGCCGCTCTGGCCGACTATTAGCAGATCGGTCCGTTTGCGAAACATCCGGCTGAGCGCTTCGCGCAGCAGGCGCCCCTCAATCAGGAGGTATACACGGATCGAGGAGACGGGGACGATCTCGTTCAAGGATCCCATTTATTTTGCTGTCAAATCTGCAAACAACAACGAGTTCCAGCTAGCTTAGTAGATTTTGTATGACCCGGGAATTGCTGGAGTACAGTAGCCTTAGAGTTACGGTACTGTCAAGCGAAAGTAAGGTCACAATCCATTAATATTATGAATGCGATGCAGAGACGTACTGCAGTTACGTCGTGCATCTTCCTTTGGCGGCAATAGATGCTGATTCTTAGCGCAGGTTTTGCTAAGTAGCGGGGCTCCCCTCCCAAAACTTCCCTTCTGGTGTCGGCTTTCTCCGACAGTACTCGTTAGGTCATCGTTGGTATTTATTTAGTATTGGTTGGTACAGAGACCGATTCCAAATTGGTTCTCCCCGATGGATTCCTTTTGAACCTTACGCCAAGTGCCAGAGAACTCGATACTTATGGCACAGGGAGCCCCCCATGGAAAAAGCCATCCGCGTTCTCGTGGCCAACCGTCCTCGTCTCATGCGGGAGACTATTCTTACAACTTTTGCAGATCAACCGGACATAGAAATTGTCGGCGAGGTCGCCGACGATTCGGAAATTATGGAGTGCGTTAAGCGTACTCTGCCAAATTTCGTGGTCATCGCACTCGATCAACCGGGCAGAAGGCCGGCTGTCTGTGACGATCTGCTGCGCGAGCATCCGGAGGTGCGCGTGATCGCAGTGGCCCCGGCGGAGAACTATATCGTTTATTACTGGGCTTCTCTCGATATTCATTCGAGCAATATCGAAGCGTCTGAAGACGGGATGCTGAACGCTTTGCGAAGCAAGCTGGTTACCAAGGAAATGAATTGAAGAATTTCAGGCCCAGCACCAGGGTGAAATCATGCTGAACCGAAACTATTCAAAAAACGTTTTGTCAGGTCTTGGCGTGGCGTTCTTGCTCTGCGCGCCCTCCCACGGACAACAGCAAGCCGAAAGACCGCGCTCGGCTCGCGAACAAGCTCGGAACGACTATGGAGTTGAACAAGCTCCCGACTTTGCCCAAGAGAACCTGCGCCGCGTGGCCGCCTCGGCGATCCAAATTCGTGCCGTACTCGTTAAGGATGAAGGGCTGCTGGTGGAATTGAAGCGCTGGGTAGCGAAGGAGGCAACCGATAGCGGCCAAGTCGTTGAGGATTCAAGCCTGACGGATCAGGCAATTTTCGAACGCTTGGACCAGGATGTGGTGTTTCGGTCGGTAGCGACGCGGCTCTTGCAGCGCTATGGATACCTGATGCCGACGCCGAATCCTGACTCGGACTTTGCAAAAGAAAACGAATTGTTGCTCAAGGAGCGGGCGCGGCGGCTGGTCCAGATTGAATCACAAGAAGATACAGATGCGCTTAAAACGCAAAGAAATGACCGAGACCTCGAACGCACCGCGACCTGCGATCCGCGACGCGAAGAAGATTGTCAGCAGCAGTTGCCGACAGACCGCCGCCAAAATACGCGCACTCCCCGCGGAATGACCTCGCCTGAGACAAACCCCCAGTCAGCGCCCGAACAACCGCCATCGCAGAGTCCGTCGCGCATCCTGCGAGCCGACGGATTGCCGCAAGCTTCGGATCCGTTGGACGGCGGTGTTGGTAACAGTTTGTCGCCACGCTTCGACCTGGCTTCCAGTCCAGTCAAGCGCGACAGCAATCCAATGGAAGGCTCTCAGGCTCTGGGCCGAGGCGCTATCGATGGCTCTCCTCTCGATCGGGACGGGCGCTCCTTGCCCACCGCTCCAGGACGCGACGACGGAGGGTTCAATTCCAACAAGAACGGAATGGAACGGCCTTCGCGCGCAAGACCAGCGAATGAACGACCCAATGAAGAAGACATGTCACCAGTAAGGATGGTTCACCGTTCGAATCCTTACTCTGACATACCGTCGCTCTATGACATGTATGTGCAAGCATCGTCGCGCCAGCGACCGACAGAGCGTTTTGGCTTGGATGTTTTCCGCAACACAGCGAACGATCCGGATGCGATTCCCATGGATCTTCCGGTCGGGCCCGACTACGTACTCGGTCCCGGCGACAGTCTCGAGATTGATCTTTGGGGTGGAGTTTCGCAACGCATGTATCGCGTCGTCGATCGTGAAGGACGCGTTTCGCTTCCCGAAGCCGGCCCCCTCCTGGTGAGTGGGCGGAATCTAGGCGACGTGCAGCAGGCAGTACAACAGGCACTAAGGACCGAGTATCGGGACGTCTCGGCGGATGTTTCCCTAGCGAAATTGAGAACGGTTCGCGTGTACGTGGTCGGAGACGTTGCGCAGCCCGGCGCATACGACATCAGCTCGCTCTCGACTCCGCTAAACGCGTTGTTTGCCGCGGGAGGAGTAACGCCTCGAGGTTCGCTTCGCGCGCTCAAACACTTTCACGGCAAGCAACTCGTGGAAGAGGTGGATGCTTACGACTTGCTTTTGCACGGAGTGCGCTCCGATATGCAACGCTTGGAGAATGGCGACACGCTGCTCGTCCCATCTTTAGGGCCGCTGGTGACTGTTGATGGAATGGTGCGGCGACCGGCCATCTACGAATTGCACGGCGAGAGTTCACTGGCAGATGTGCTCGAACTCGCAGGTGGAATCCTGCCAACAGCAACGCTGCGGCACATTGAGGTTCAACGTGTTGAAGCGCACGAAAGACGCACGATGCTTGCGCTCGATCTCTCGCCGGCGGGGGGCGCGGATTCAGCCGAAAAGCAGCTGGATGCCTTCAAGATCAGTGACGGCGATGAAGTTCATATCTTTCCGATCGCTCCCTACAACGAAGACGCAATCTACCTTCAGGGCCACGTACTCCGTCCTGGACGATTTTCCTATAAACAGGGGATGCTCCTTTCTGATCTGATTGGTTCCTACAAAGATTTGTTGCCGGAACCTGCGCCTCACTATGCGGAGATTGTCAGGTTAAATCCTCCGGACTTTCATCCGAGCGTGGAAAGCTTCGATCTGACCGCAGCGCTCGAGAACCCAGCTTCGGGTCCGAAGCTACAGCCCCTTGATACCGTTCGCGTTTTCAGCCGCTATGATTTTGAGCCCGCTCCGGAAGTTTGGGTTGGCGGGGAAGTTCGAGAACCGGGGAAGTACCGAACCTCAGGACAAGCGCACCTCAGGGACGCGATCTATCAGGCAGGCGGTGTGACGCAGGACGCATCACTCGACTCCGCGCAGCTTTTCCGCACGCAGCCCGACGGCACGATGAAGATTCTAAGTGTCGATCTCCGCGAAGCCCTTGCGGGAAATCCAGTCGACAACGTCCTGATCCAGCCTCGTGACCGTTTGTTGGTGCATCGCAATCTGACTCAAGTGGAGCCGCCCACCGTCTACATCAAGGGTGAAGTCGCCAAACCGGGGCGCTATCCGCTCACAAGTGACATGCGCGTCGAAGACTTGGTTCGCGTCGCCGGCGGATTAAAGAGAAGCGCCTACACAGAGAGCGCGGATCTGGCGCGCTTCGAGATGAATGGGCCCAAGAAGGGCACGAATGACCTGCGGGAGATCAGCCTGGCCGCAGCCTTGAATGGAGACCCCAAGACCGACATTCCTTTGCGCGACGGAGACGTTCTGACCATTCGACAGCTTCCGCGCTGGCACGATATCGGCGCGTCGATGACGGTGCGAGGAGAAATTCTGCACCCGGGTACGTATGGTCTCGAGCCAGGCGAGCGGTTGAGCTCTGTTTTGGCGCGTAGCGGAGGGTTTGGTTCGGAAGCCTATGCCTACGGGGCAGTGTTGATGAGGCGCGAAGTGCGCGAACTCGAGTTGAAATCTCACATGGAGCTTGTACAGCGTGTGAAAGCGGAGGAAGTAACCCTCAAAGCGCTGCCGGACACAAATGCTGATGAAAAAAACGCTAAGTTGACCGCGATCGGTCAGACGGAAGCAACTCTCGCTCAACTTCAAGCTAGCGCCCCGATCGGCCGCGTTGTGATCAAAATCTCGCCGGATATGAAGGCTTGGCAAAACACGGCGGCAGACGTGCAGGTTCGCGATGGCGATGTTCTTTTTGTTCCTAAAAAGGCGGGCTACGTGATGGTGAACGGCCAAGTGTTCAATCCAACTGCGATCGGATACCGGCCAGGGCATAGCGCCAAGTGGTATCTCAGCCAAGCGGGCGGCGTGACCCAGCTCGCGGATAAGAAGGCGGTATTTGTGATCCGCGCTGATGGTTCCGTGATTGCCGCGAAAAACAACAGCGATGGCTGGTGGGGTGGCGATCCGATGAGCGCGACCTTGCGCGCAGGAGACACTATCGTTGTACCCGAAAAAGCGCCAAAGATCGGTGGGCGTAACTGGGCCCTGATCATGCAATCCGCGTCAATGGTTTCATCTGTGGCTTTAGCGGTGGCGTACATCCATCCATGACGATGATTTTCATAGCGCGAAGCTCTTTCCTCCTGCTGGCGTTTGGCTTGGCGGCGTCGAGCCTTACGCTGACGGCGAGAGTGTCGAGGTGTGTGCCTCGGCAAGCGGATGAGCGAAGCACGGGGGATCCAAAGGAGAGCAGCTCGGCCGCGGATGTAAAGGAGATAAGTCCCGAAAAAAAATTCGCCAACGATCCCCTCTCAGAATACCCCTCGTCGCCACCACGGGGCATCAAGGGGCTAGCAAAGGAATTCTTGCAAGACCAGGAGCAGATCTGGACCAGTCCTGCAAAGCTTCAATTCTCGGATACGCAGTGGTTAGTGCCACTGAGCGGAATTACGGCGGGCCTTTTCGTGACAGACGCGCAATACAGCAGACATTTGTCGCACAACCCTACAACGATTAGTCACTACACCACAATTTCCAACGCTGGCATCGGAGCGCTCATCGGGGGCGCTGGCGGAATGTGGCTGCTCGGCCACGTCAAGCACAATGAACACTGGAGCGAGACCGGATTCCTCGCCGGCGAAGCCGCGCTCAACAGCCTCGTAATGGTTGAGTCGTTAAAATATTCCCTGGGGCGCGAACGGCCTTACCAAGGAAACGGGACCGGGACGTTCTTTCAAGGCGGCACATCGTTCCCATCGGAACACGCGGCCGCTGCCTGGTCGGTGGCAGGCGTCATCGCCCACGAGTATCCCAATCCATTCATGAAAATCGCGGTCTACGGACTAGCGTCTCTCGTTGACTATTCGCGAATTCACGCTCGCCAGCATTTTCCCTCTGACGTCTTCGTCGGCAGCATCATGGGCAATCTCATCGCGCAAAATATTTACACTCGAAATCATGACCCAGGACTCGGCGGTGAGGCTTGGAGATCTTTGAGTGCAATTGCTAAAGAATTTGAATCCTCTGGTCCGCAAAATCTTGGGTCACCTTATGTTCCACTTGACAGCTGGGTTTATCCGGCTCTCGACCGTTTGGCCGGACTCGGTTTGATTGATAGCGGTTTTGCGGGGTTGCGTCCTTGGACTCGGCGCGAGTGCATGCGTCAATTAAGAGAAGCTGAAGAAAAGCTCACTGGAGAAGAAAACAAGGAAG
>DATHPO010000114.1:0-5056 GCA_035483835.1 Terriglobales bacterium | reverse complement strand
ATGCGCGCAATTGCAGCCACCGCTCGCATCGTATACGGGGAGAACTATAAACACTTTCCGATGAGGCACCGCATTGAAACAGAAGGTGTGAGTAGGACAGCCGAGTATCAATGGCAACTTGGCGAGCAGTGGTGCGGGCTCTCTGCTCAGACTGTGGGTCTGCCAGCGTATCCTCAAGAGAGGAGCTTGGAACAGTTCATCACCGAACACTACTGGGGTTACGCGAGTCAACGAAGCGGTGGTTGCGTCGAATATCACGTCTCGCATGCCCCATGGCAAGTGTGGGCGACCACGAACGCTGGATTTGAAGGAGACGCCCGCGCTCTTTATGGGGATGATCTCGCCAACGTTCTGCAGCGACGCCCTGATTGCGCGTTCGTGGCGGATGGCTCGCCCGTCATCGTCTTCAGGGGCAAAAGAGTTCGATGAAAACGCCAGACCATGAACCGGAACCTGTTCTGCCTCGCGCGGGCTGGATACTTTACGATGGCAGATGCGGGTTCTGTTTTCGTTGGGTTCACCTCTGGAAGGAGGTAGTTGCGCAGCGGGGCTTCGCGCTTAAGGACTTGCAGTCCGCTTCTGCCGACGGCAGCTTGCAAGTCTCTCCGGAGAATCTGCTGGACGACATACTAGTATTGACCCGCGCCGGAAAATTAGAATCAGGTGCCAACGCATACCTCTATGTGGCACGGCAAATCTGGTGGGCCCGGCCTTTCTATGCAATCTTCAGTTTGCCTGTTTTCAATTGGATACTTTGGCGCGGATATCGTTGGTTTAACCGAAACCGATACCGGATCTCGCGCCACTGTCCACTCCCCCAACGAGCCGCCGGGTGCATTCCGAAGAACGATACTTGAACGGCCTGCAGCAAATGGCAATGACCAAAGCCGGTGTGGCGACAACTGCACCGAATGACTATTCATGAGATAGCAGGCAGCAACTAAGCGGGCCAAATGCTCAACGCAGTCTTGCTGAGAATCTGCTGCTGGATTTCCTCTTTCAAGGGCAGCGCGCGAAAATCATCGAGATTCTGTTTGATGTCGGGAAGTCCGGGCCCGGGCCAGTCCGTACCGAACAGTGTCTTGTGGGCGATTTCCTCCAGGCGCGGGAAATATTTAAGGAGAGCTTTGGGCGGAATGCCGCTGATGTCCAGGTATACATTGGGATGGCGGCGGAGCAGGAAGAAGGCGGTGTGCATCCACAGCGGGCGTCCGCCGTGGGCGAGCAGAATTTTCATCTTTGGGAAATCGACGGCTACATCGTCAACATAAATGGGGTCGCCGTAGCGGTTGCGGGCTCCGTGAAAAATCGACGTCCCGGTGTGGAACATGACCGGAATTCCGTTCGCTTCGGCTGCTCGATAGATCACTTCCAATTCAGTTACACCATTCTGGTAGTCATTGGGAAACAGAAGCTGGTGGGGAGGATGAATTTTGATCATGCGGATCTTAAGCCGCAGAAGGTGCTCGACGTCGGCCAGTATGTTCTGGCTGTGGCGCGGGTGCAGGCCGCCGCAGGAAATCAAACGCCTGGGGTCTTCCTTTACATAATCGGCGATCCACGTATTGACGGCGGCGGTGAAGCCGATAACTTCGGGTGCCACGTAATTGATGAGCACGGCACGATCAATGCCGGCGGAATCCATGTGTTTGAGAAATGCCTTGGGCGAACGGCAGTACTCAGCGATCTGGTCGTAATTGGGCCGCTTGCGGCGAATCAACTCCAAAGCGTCAGGATGGAACATCTCCATCGGCGCGATGTGGATGTGGCAATCGGTGATCAAGTTCGTCGTCAGCTCTCCGCCGCGTATTCACAACGCACTGCGCTTTCCAACTCAACGCCCAGCAACTTTTCAGTGTAGTTTCACAGAGGACATAACGCCAGCCAGGAAACAACTGGGAACGCGTGTTTCCACCCCAGAAATTCGGGTGTAACATATGTGGCCGGTGAAGAAAGGATCAGGGAATAGGGAGCCGTGACCACGCGTCAAGACAAGGTTCGTCAAGACCAGGTTCGTCAACCCAAGGTCCACACTCAACTCGGCCGAGCCGCGCTCCAGATTTTTGCCGCCAATGAGCGCATCAACCAGATTCTTATCGAACATCTTGACCCTGCCGCCTGGAGAGCCAAACCGCCCGGCAAGGTCCGCAGTATTGCGGCCATCTTCACGCACATGCACAATATGCGTGCCAAGTGGGTCAGGCTTACCGCTCCGCACCTGAAAGTTCCACGACAGCTCGACCGCACGCGCTGTACGCGGCAGCAGGCTCGCGCGGGATTGGCCGAGAGCGCCGCTCGCTGCGCGGAAATGCTCGCTGAAGCGCTCGGCGATGGCGGAGGTCGCGTCGAGAAGTTTCTCAGAGACGGCTGGGGTCGGCCTTGGCCGGTTGGCCCGGAAATGCTCTGCTACATGCTGGCTCACGAGGCCCACCATCGCGGGCAGGTGTGTATGCTGGCGCATCAGCTTGGATTCCCGTTGCCGATCGGGGTGATGTCCGGAATCTGGAACTGGGAAAAGCTATGGAAAGAGTGCGGCTCGCCTGGCGGCCCCGGACACGATTCTTAAATTACTTGCCCGCCTTGGGAAGAATCTCCAGCTTCTCCAATTCCTTCACGACTAACTCCACTAATCCGTTGATCACCTGATGCGCCGAGCTGGGATCAAACGTGTCGCTGGTTCCGGTCCAGATGAGCTCACCGTCGGGCGACCTAACGGAGTACACATTGGTTTCAACCTGAACCGTCTTCTCCTGAATCAAATAGTCCGGCGAGTAAACGATCGGATACACCGCCCCATAGTAACCGTAAAAAGAACTGTAATAAGGAAGCAGGTAGGGTTGACCGGGTACATCGACAGTGCGGTTTTTCACCTTGATCAACCGGCAAACCACGACGGCATCGATCTTGTTGGCCGCGATCTGCTCCCTCAGATACACCATGTCGATGGGGCCGGCGGTCGGGCGCAACAGGATGTCAGTTCCCGCAATCGTCGTGATTCCGGGCCGGGCCATCTTGTTGGCCAGCGCAACTTCAAAGTCGGCGCGGGTCTCGAGATTGTTCGTCATCCCCAGCGCAAGGATTGTCTTGATGGGCCGGCCGGAGTAGTTCGGATTCTTCCAGCTTTCCTTCAGCTTGGTCGAGGCCTCGCCACTCGCCGCCGCAAAGAACAGGACCGCAATGAGCAATATCCGTTTCAAACCAGTCCTCCAATCGCGTTCCACTGATGAGCCCATGCAGGCACAAACGCCCAAGTAGACGCCCCGCAAGTCTACAACGAGTTCGATGTTCGGGGAGTCAGCGAATAATTTCAGGCAGTCAGCGAATAATATTGACCGCTACAGGCTCTGACAGAGGGGATCTATCCAATCATTGTCAAATGCCGCCGCTGGCGGAGGACGCGGTTGAAACCTGGTGAGCGGCCCGCAAGCGCTGCCCCACCAGAAAAGCGTAGTGAATTGCCGAGAGGATGGTGAAGGTGAAGGTCGCGCGCAAAAACGAAAGGCGGGCGATGGCTACCCATCGCGATCTGTTTAATTCGAACAGCAGCACAAAGAAGACGGCCGCTACCTGGGCGAATGTGTTCGCCTTGCCAAAGATGCTGGGACGAAAGTCGCGCAGCCCGGCGATAGCATAGAGCACGGCGCTCGCCATCAGAATCGAAATGTCCCGGCTGAAGACCACAACTGTAAATTTCCACGGAATCTTGTGCAAGATAGATAGCACCATAAACATGGTGCTGAGCAGCAGCTTGTCGGCGATGGGATCCAGATACTGCCCCAAAATCGTTTGCTGCTTGAGAGTGCGGGCCAGCAGGCCGTCGAGACCGTCACTCATTCCGGCCAGGACAAATAAGATCAGGGCCACCGAATAATGCCCTTCGACCAGCTTGATTACGATAAAGGGCAGGAACATCATCCGCAAAAGGGTGAGCTGGTTCGGAGCAGTCAGAAGTTGCGAGAGCTTCACTTCCGCTCCTCAGACGTTTGTGCATTCACCGCAATGTGACGGATGAGCACCGCGGCAGGATCAAGACCGGTTTTGCTGGCGAAGCGTTGTGACAGCGATGGGATGCTGCCGTCGGGCAGATCGAGTTCCATGCGTTCTACCCGGTGCATTGGGACAAAGACCACGCCGGGCGAAAACGGCTCGCCGTCCTTGACCAGAGATACCAGATCGTCGAACGAAGCCAATTCGACCCCGCAGAGGCTCAACCCCTCTGTACTAAGAGAAAGGATGGCCCCCCAAAACTTCTCCCGGGGATTGCCCAGAGTAACCAGCACCATGATGCCAGGACGAAATGGATTACGGCCCGCAAGCCCAGCCACGTCGTTCTGATTGACATTCTCCACCAAAGCGATTGTCGCCGGGACATGGACACTTTGCAACTCGGCTCCGGCGCCAGCACATTGCCGGGATTGCCGGGAGCGGATAGGCCCGGTACAATTGACCCAGATCGTAGGCGCGTAGCTCAGTTGGTTAGAGCGCTACCTTGACACGGTAGAGGTCAGGAGTTCGAGTCTCCTCGTGCCTACCATTTACCTTATTGAATCCACTCGCTCGCCTATCGCAGGCAAGCCGTAGACGATCGGCCAGCGTCGGAGTCGGCCGCATCTACCTGACGCATCGACTGTTCAGAGCCAATTTCTTTCAATCACCTAGAACCGTCGCAGCCTTTCTCTCGGGCGTTTGCGTCTTTTCTCGCCTTATCCCCGTATGTATCAGTAGTATGAACGCGACCGACTTCTATTTCGAGAGTTCGATGGCGCAAGAGAGCACCGAGATTGCCCGTGGACTTCGACGTCGAGATCCGGATTTGCTCGACCGGCTGATCGAGCGCTACCAGCATCGCCTTTTCCGCTACCTCATGTGCTTGACCGGACGCCGCGAACTAGCCGAAGACCTCTTCCAGGAAACGTGGATCCGCGTGCTCGAACGCGGGCACCAGTTCAACGACAAGTACGCATTCGGCACATGGCTTTTCGCCGTGGCGCGCAACCTGGTGATCGATCATATGCGCCGCAAACAACCCGCCAGCCTGGACGGTCTGCTGAATGAC
>DATHPO010000113.1:0-13557 GCA_035483835.1 Terriglobales bacterium | reverse complement strand
GGCTTAAACACGAGCCGCTCGTCGACACGGTCGATCATTTTTCGGGCCGGTTTGCTGGCGGGGTCGAGGCCCAGTTCCATCAAGACGACCAGACTGTACAGGGTAACAAGTAAGCCCCGGTCCTCCTGTGGCCCGCCCCAGTTGCCAGCACGAGATTGGAGGGCGAGAAGCTCAGCTCCCCAACCTTCGGTTGCGATGCGAGAGCGCTCGGCCGCAATCACATCGGGGGCCTCGTCAGTGAGGTCCCGCATGACCTGCCATCGGATGGCGGGATCAGAATCGAGAAGCCATTTGAGGTGCGCAGGTCGGGGTGCGTAATCGCGTGCGCGCATTGGTCAGTTATAGCAAATGGTTAATCGCGATGTGGAGGAAACGGCGGGAGGAGGAGCCTGACGACCCAGGTGTTCTCGTCAAACAGTTCCTTTCTGCCTAAGAGAGCAATCGCCGATTTCCTGGTGCACACGCTGACGGATCTTCGCCTATCCAGATTACAACGACAACCCGCCCGCGCCGCACCGGGTGTTTCGCAAGCTCGTGCGCGCAAGCGATGTCTGCAAGCGGGATGCCTTCCCCAATCTCGAAACCTGGCCACCCCGCCTCGAACGCAGCATTCAAATCCCGCACTGCCTTCAATTTCGCTTCCTTCGGGCAACGGGCGGACAAGCGAATTTCTACATCAACAGTTGAGGTGACCTTAGGCCGCTCTGCGGACCGCAACCTCTACCAGGCATGGCGCGAAGATAACTCGCACGTGAGTTCGCTGAATTCACTGCATTTTTCCAATACGATCTAGCGGAATCGAAAAGGCGTACCCTTTTCGATTTTCCTGCTCTTTTCCGACAAGACTACGAAATCTTGAAACGATAACGCTTGATCCCGAGTCTTTTTACCTTCGACTCAAGTGTTTGTCGCGGCAGGCCGAGTTTGGCGGCGGCTCCTGTTGGGCCCGAAATTTTCCCTTGCGCTTCCCGCAGCGCGCTTTCGATCATCGTTTTTTCCCGAAGCGCAAGGTCAGACGCTAACCGAATCGGCTTGGACGCCGAGCCGGGAGTGAGCGAAGCGAGCCAGCTGGCATTCACCGAGAACCTCTCGCTCTCCGAAAGAATCACTGCGCGTTCAATCACGTTTTGCAGTTCGCGAATGTTTCCCGGCCACTGATAGTTCTGGAACAGCGCAAGCGTGTCCTTGCTAATGCTGCGAATCTTCTTGCGTGCTTTTGACCCGTAGCGCTCGACCAGGTATTCAACGAGCAGGGGGATGTCGTCAGCGCGATCGCGCAGCGCTGGCAGATGAATGGGAAAAATGTTCAGCCGGTAGTAGAGGTCCTTGCGAAATGTGCCGTCCTCGGTGGCTGCGGCGAGATCCTTCTTCGTCGCAACCAGCACGCGCACATCGATCAGGATCGATTCGTTACCCCCGACTCGCTCAAACTCGCGGTTTTGCAGCACGTGCAACAGGGCAGCCTGCGTCTCGAGCGGGAGCTCGCCAACTTCGTCCAAAAATATCGTTCCGCCTTCAGCCGCCTCAAATCGCCCCATCCGGCGTTGCAGAGCTCCTGTGAACGCTTCCGGCTCGTAGCCGAACAGTTCGGAGGCGATCAAGCCTCGCGGAATTGCGGCGCAGTTAACTCGAATGAAGGCGCGATTCACGCGTTGCGATCCGTTGTGTATGGCGCGAGCGATTAGTTCCTTGCCGGTTCCGGTTTCTCCCTCGATGAGAACCGTGGAATCGGTCGGCGCGACTTTCGCGACTTGCTCGAGCACTTCGCGAATGGCTACGGAAGATCCGACAATCTCTTCCAGCATCGACGAGCGCACGATTTCTTCGCGCAGCGCTGTATTTTCGTTGCGCATTCTGTCTTCCGTGGTCTTGCGATCCTGGATGTCCGTGCCTGTTGCATACCAGCGCACAATCTTTCGATGCTCGTCGCGGAACGGCTGATACTTCACCAGGTACCAGCGGTATTGCCCGTCGAATCGCAACGCGCGCTGTTCGAGTTCGAATGGCACTCCACGCGCCAATCCCGTGCTGCGCTGTGCCCGCGTCGCCTCCAAATCGTCGGGATGAAACACACGTTGACGGAAATCGGGCGCAAGGATATCCGCGAGTTTAAGACCTGTAAAGTCGAGAGTCGCCTGATTCGCGTAGACCGGCACGCCATCTGTGTTCAGTACGACGATGGTCTGTGGAATCGCGTCCGTGATTCGGCGAAGCTCAAGTTCGTCCTCTCGTAGCTTCGCCTCCGTTCGCTTCAAGCTCTCGATGTCGGTCGTCGTGCCGTACCATCGAACAATTTTGCCTGTGCCGTCCCGCAGGGGGCGGCCGCGAATCAGAAACCAGCGAAACGTTCCGTCGCGCCGTCGCAATCGCGCTTCGGTCTCGCCCTGCTCTCCCGAGGCCATCAAGGCTTGCCATTCCTTCAACAGTCGAGACAGATCGTTCGGATGCACAGAGGCCGTCCAACCCCACCCGTCCGATTCTTCGGGAGGGAGCCCCATGTAGTCATGCCACTCCTTGTTCAGAAATTCTTTCGTGCCATCCGGCAGGGCACACCATGCCATCGCCGGAATCGTGTCGATCACTCTGCGAAGCTCTTCCTTCGACAACTCGGAATCCGCGAGCGCCGCCGGGTGTTGTAGCTCTGCTTTCTCCGTCTTCTCATGCTGGGATCGAGCCGAGCGCGAGGCTTTCACTGGGTGGGAAGGCGACTTGGGAGTCTTGTTCAACGGTTCTGCCTCATGGGCCGTGAGGGATCGACAACACGTCGGCGGACGGCGCCGGTCAGGAATATAGCAAAAAGCGTTCGCCTCAATGCCTTTTCCGTACGCCGAATAGTCAGCAAGTGCCGATGTATCGGCATAGTGAAATTACAATAAATATCTTGAATTCAGCAAGCTAGACGGACTATAGATGTTGGTACAGCGCGCCATCCCTCGTAGTCCAAAGGGCGCCGCTGCACATCGAAATCCCCAAAGTCAGCGGGAGGGCAACGCCATGGCGACCTTGCACCAACCGCCGGCATACGGCGCGCAAATGGCGAAATATTTCCGGCTGGGAAAGGCGGAGAGTCTGCTAATCCCCCCGGCCGGGAAGCCGCCACTCGCAATTACGCGTCTGTTTTCGACCGTTGGTCTGCCGGAACGCACTGCATCGGTTCCCGCGGAAAAAGCATTCGTCCTATCCGTGCATCTGACTCCCGCAAGCGACAAGGGATGCGATATCTGGATCGATGACAAGCATTCGCGAATTCCAGTTTGGCCAGCCGGCGGCGTGGGCATTTACGACCTCGAATCGAATCCGCTCACGCGCAATCCGAGCCCCATCGATTGGGTCCACTACCACATTCCGAGAGCCACGCTCGATGGGTTCGCCGACGATGCACAGATTCCGAGGATTCAGCATTTGCGATGCATGCACGGGTCGGTTGATCGCGTGTTGCATCAAATGACCCAGCTCATTCTTCCATCGCTGAACGATTCACGCAACTTCAGCGATCTCTTCCTAGACCATTTCCGATTGCTCTTCTGTTCTCACGTGGCCGCAAATTACGGTCCGCGATGCAATCTGCAGGACACCTTCAAAGGCGGCTTGGCGCGCTGGCAGAGAAAACGTGTGGAAGACGTGTTCCGGGAAAACTTAACGGGCAAGCTGAGCCTGTCCGCTCTCGCCGACGAATGCGGACTTTCCGTCAGCCATTTCGCCCGCTCGTTTCGGCGGACATTCGCGACTTCGCCACACCGGTATTTGGTTCTTCAGCGGATCTCCAAGGCGAAAGAACTTCTAACCACGACGCACCGGTCGTTACTCGACGTCGCTCTCGAGTCCGGATTTTCCGATCAGGCGGCGTTCAGCAGGACATTTAAAGCACTCGTTGGCGCCTCGCCGGGAAAGTGGCAGCGGGAGGTATTGTGCAGCCACAAGCCAATCGATCTGATGCAGTAACGATGCATCCTGTCGAGGGCGACTCACGAATTCGCTTCAAGTGTCCGGCGCAACACTCTGCCGACACACCCCCTTAACCGCCGCGCGAACGAAGTGCTTTAGCATGGCTCCGTATCCGGCGGCGTTCGTTCCCGCTTCATCCAGCCGGTCACGTAAGGCGAGGCGTTGATCACGGCTATGCCTTGGTTCTGGCAGGAGTTTAAAAAACGCACGCCTTCGAGACTGACCAACTCCAATTCGGTTAGGTCCAGCGTGATCGCGCCGGAATACGATTGAATCTGCTTCGTGAGGATGCCCAGGTGTTCGGCTTGCAATCTGCCAATGAGTCGAACGACGGTCGCGCGATCTCCTGCGACGATCTCAATCTTGAGCGTCATAAGCGCCGGATTCAGCGACGCAGTCGAACGGTCGCGTGCAGCCTACCTTCGCCTGAGAATTCCGGTTTGTATTGAAGAATTTGGCCTTTTTTGTCGGCTTCGACCTTGCCCTTCGTCGCAGAGCCTGTCAGAACCTCGCGATTATTCACTCCGTGCTGTCGAACGAGAAGCCGCCATCCGAGCTCCAAGAATTTTGGCAGAAAAGCACAAACTTGAGCGATTCCGCAAAGACCCGGCCCGCCCAGCTCTGCGAAAACACAGAGTGACAACTCGCGAGTTTTACTGAGGTGGAGTGAGACTGTGGCCCCGTACACTCACGAAACAGCTCCAACCCAATTTGTTGAATCAGGCGGCATGCGGTATGCCTACCGCCGGTTCGGCAAAACTGGCGCCGTTCCGCTTTTGTTCCTCGGGTACTTCAACACCAACATGGACGCATGGGATCCGATCGTCACGAACGGCTTGGCAGCCGATTACGAAGTCATCGTCTTTGACAACGCAGGCGTCGGAGCTTCCACTGGCCGAACTCCAAGTACAGTCGTCGAGATGACTCGACATTGCGTGGCCTTCTGCCGCGCGCTCGGCCTGAACACGGTCGACGTCGTCGGCTTTTCTTTGGGTGGAATGATCGCGCAGCAACTGGCGCTGGACGATCCCGGCCTCGTCCAGCGCCTGATTTTGCTCGGGACGGCTCCACGCGGTGGAGAGGGCCTGACTTTCACGGAACTGTCGCCGGAGGAACAAGCGGATCCCGTTGCGTTCTTATTGGGGGCGCTTTTTTCCCCATCCGAAAACAGCCGCAAGGCGGGATACGAGCACCTGAAGCGCCTGCAGTCTCGTCAGAAGGATCGCGACCTTCCCGTGACGCGGGATTCGGCGGTGGGTCAACTGGCTGCGATCAGAGAATGGGGAATCGCTCCGGCGGCGGACCGCTACGCCACGCTCGAAAAAATCACGCGGCCGGCGCTTATCGTTCACGGCAACAAAGACGTCGTCGTCGATCCAATCAACGCTCTGATTCTTGCCGAACGCCTCCCGGATGCTCAGATGATCGTGTACCCGGACTCGAGTCACGGCGCTATGTATCAGCACGCCCCCACGTTTCTGGCGCATGTGAACCTGTTCTTAAACTCCGCCAATTCTCAGTCGACTCAACCCGCTTTAGGCTCGATGAAATCTAAGGGCGTGCCTTCAACGTGAGTGGAGCTATTTGATATGGACATTCATACTCCCGAAACGCTTCCTGCACAATTGACCGATCGCAAAGGGACCGGCCTGGCCCGCGAGTTGTTCACGCCAGACTTCTGGATCACCGGCCTGGCGATCCTGAAGTACATCCCCCGTTCGTTCCGTGCAAAGCAAATCGACGGAATGGTCTTCTTTGCTGAATCGAAACACAACGAGTTTCGCGACAGGGTTCTCGCAATGACTCCAACGAGCCCCCGACATCGCCGTCTGAAATGGGGAAAACTCCTTCAGATCCACATCGATTACCACCTGAAACAATTTGCGGCCTAGCGCCCAACATCGTCGCTATCGAGTGGAGTTGTTATGAGTTCAAGGTACAAGGCCATCGCGCTCACCGGTCCGGGCAAGTTTGCGGAGGTCACCAAGCCGCTTGTTGATCCCCGCCCGGGTTACGTGCGGATTCGCGTGGAGGCATGCGGTGTCTGTCACTCTGATGCGGCCACTGTTGAAGGACTTTTTCCAATCACGTGGCCGCGCGTTCCGGGCCACGAAGTCGTCGGTCGGATCGAGGCTCTTGGTTCCGGCGTCCAGGGCTGGACGGTAGGTCAGCGCGTCGGAGTTGGATTTCTCGCCGGCTTCTGTGGCTACTGCGAATTCTGCCGCAACGGCGATCTGGTCAATTGCAAGAACCAGGAGTACACCGGCGTTCATGGCGATGGCGGGTACGCTGAACTGATGATGGCGAAGGCGAGCGGCCTGGTCGCGATTCCAGAGACCCTGTCTTCCGCAGCCGCGGCACCACTCTTGTGCGCGGGAATCACGACGTTCAGCGCGCTGCGAAACTTGCCCGCAAAGGCAGGCGATCTGGTCGCTGTACTCGGCATCGGCGGGCTCGGCCACTTGGGCGTGCAATACGCACGGCAGATGGGATTCGAGACGGTAGCGATTGCGCGCGGAGCCGATAGTGCGGAGTTAGCCAGGAAGCTTGGCGCTCACCACTACATCGACAGCGCTGCCTCCGATCCCGCGGAGGCACTGCAAAAACTCGGCGGCGCAGCGGCGATTCTGATCACCGCGTCCGGAGGCAACACGGTCAGCACGACGTTCAAGGGCCTGCGGCGAGGCGGCGTTTCGATCGCCATCGGCGTCGGACCGGAGCCTATTGAAGTCACGGGCATGGATTTGATCTTCGGAACCCGCAAGGTGGAAGGCGCACTGACCGGTACGCCGGCGGTCGGCGACATCACACTGCGATTCAGCGCGCTGAGTGGCGTGGCAGCCATGATCGAAACGATGCCTCTCGAACAAGCGGCCGCCGCCTACGCCAAGATGATGGCCGGTAAGGCGCGGTTCCGCATGGTGCTGCTCACAAAGAACGCCGCTGGTTAGAACGCGACCTGATTCGAAGCAATTGGCGACGAATCGGATCGCACGAAGGAGGAGCAAAAATATGTCCACGCCATCGAGATCCAAGGCCGGTGAATCTCAGGGAAGCTCCGCTTTGTCGTTCACCGAATGGGCTTCCGTCGAAGATTTATTCCGCAAACAGCAAGCCTACTTCGGCACGGACGCAACGAAGACTCACGAATGGCGGCTCGATCAGCTTGATCGCCTCATTCGCATGCTGAAGGAGAACTACAAACGCTTCGCCGACGCTTCTTGCAGGGACTTCAAAACGGCAAGCCAAGAGAACGCCTTCGAAGTATCCGCGTGCATCGCCAGCACCGAATTCACGAAGTCGCAACTCAAGGAGTGGATGAAGCCGGTCGAAGCGCCGCTTCCGAAGTTCCTAGCCGCATCGGGACACAAAGGAGTCGTTTACCGCGAGCCATACGGCGTTGCGCTGATCATCTGTCCATTCAACGGCCCGCTACTGCTCTCGCTGCGCCCTGCGGTTGCCGCCCTGTCTGCCGGCAATCCTTGCATGTTGAAACTCTCCGAAGCGCTGCTGGCGACGGACGAGCTGCTCCTCGAATTGATTCCGAAGTATTTCGAACCGGAATCGATGAGCTGCGTGATCGGCGCCCGCGACCTGGTGACCAATCTCTTGAAACTTCCGTTCGATTTCATATTTCTCACGGGCAGCGTAGGCGTAGGCAAGGTTGTGATGCGAGCGGCCGCGGAGAATCTCACTCCTGTGTTGCTCGAGCTGGGTGGCCAGAATCCGGCGATTGTCGACGAGACCGCGAACATAACCGACGCTGCCAAGAAAATTGTTTGGGGCGCAATGGCGTGGGGAGGACAGTGGTGCACTTCACCCGGCTACGCCGTTGTTCACGAATCCGTCGTCGGGGAATTCGTAGCCGGATGCAGGAAAGCCATCGTCGATCTTTACGGCGCCGATCCCAAAAGCAATCCCGACTACTCACGCGTCATCAGCTCGTCGGCAGTAGAAAGGCTTGCCTCGCTGATCGATCCTCAGAAAGTCGTTTACGGTGGAAAATCCGATCCATCGGTGCGTTATCTCGATCCGACGATCCTCTATCCGGTCTTGTGGTCGGACAAAATCATGCAAGACGAAATCTTCGGCCCGCTTCTGCCGATCCTCATGTACTCCGACCTCGGCAAGCTGATCGAAAAGATCAAGTCGCTCCCGAAGCCGCTCGCCGCCTACATGTTCAGCCGGAATCAAAAAGCCATCGATCAAGTGTTGCAATCGCTTTCATTCGGCGGCGGCGCGGTAAATCAGACGAACGTATTCTTGTTCATCGAATCCATGCCCTACGGAGGCGTCGGAACCTCCGGGATCGGGAATTACTACGGAAAATACGGCTTCGACTCGCTCACACATGCGAAATCGATCTTGATCTCTCCACCTAACGTGGCGATCGACCACCTGTTCCCGCCGTACACGAAAGAAAAAGTCGAAGCGATCAATCAATGGTTCGACTACTAGGAGCAGAGGACGTTCGCGATGAAGGATCTGGCACGTCGGAATTTCCTGAGCATCGCCGCGCTCTTCGGCGCAGGACTGGCGTCATCGAATTCTTCCAATCGATCGGCGCGTAACCCAGAGACAGCCGCACCTGCCGCGTGGACTAGCGACCACCTCGAATCGCTCGATGGAGACCGAATGGCCGACGAAATCAAGAATGAAAAAATCCGCCGCGCACTGCTGGCCGGCCCGTCGATTGTCACAAGCAACGCAACCGTTGCGGAGATGAATCACCAAGGGAACTTGACCACTCTTCGCCCCGGCACCAACGACTGGGTCTGTATTCCAGGCGATCAGAACATCGTTGGGCGACCCGATATGGCGCTCGATCCAATGGGCATGGTTTGGTTCAAGGACGTTCTCGCCCGAAAGCCCAAACCAACAAACGCGGCGCCAGGCCTGATCTACATGTTGAACGGCGCGACCCAACGAAGCTTCACCGACCCGTTCGACACGACCAGCCCTCCGATCCCGATAGGCCCTCACTGGATGATCCTCTGGCCCTTCGACGCAAATGCGGCCGGCCTTTCTACCGTGATGCGCGACGCGGGCACGATGGTGATGTTCGCGGGCACGCCCTACGCGCATCTGCACATCTGCGGATCGCCGTGGGAGGGAACTGAATATCGTGCGGGCGACCGGGGCGTTTGGACAATGAAGTACGTGCGTCAGTGATCGGCGGAGAATCGGCAGCGAGCGTTGGTCGAACAACAAAGGAGATAGGAGATGAATGCAAAAAGGACGCAAGGCAAGCCGAGCATCGTGTTTGCTCACGGGATTTGGGCAGACGGTTCGTGTTTCAACAAAGTGATTCCCACGCTTCAAGCGGAGGGATATGAAACCCTCGCCGCTCAATACGGCCTCGATTCGCTCGCAGCAGACGTTGCCAACGTAAAACGCACGCTCGGCCGTGTCGGCAGCCCAGCGATTTTGGTCGGCCACTCGTACGGCGGCAGCGTCATCACTTCTGCTGGGACCGACGACCGCGTTGCCGCACTCGTGTACATCGCGGCGCTTGCTCCCGACGCCGGCGAGACGTCGCAAACGCAACAGTCCAACTTCCCAAAGACAGACATCTTCTTCCATGTTGCGCCTGCAGACGGCCGCCTTTGGATGCTTCCCGATGGTGTTGAGTGCTTCGCGGGAGATTTGTCCGCGCAGGAGAAGAAGGTCGTTTGGGCGACGCATTTCGCTCCGGCCCTCGACCTGTTCGAAGCGAAGGTTGAAGGCACTGCCTGGAAGTCGAAACCCTCCTGGTACATCGTTGCCAAGAACGACCGCACGGTTCACCCTGACCTCGAACGCTTCTTCGCAAAGCGCATGGGCGCCACCACAACGGAAATCGCAAGCAGCCACGTGGCAATGCTCTCGCACCCTGACGTGGTAATCGATGTCATCCGTGCGGCGGCAAAGGCCGTCCAAGGTGCTTCAGCGGTGGCGTAACGACGGAGCCCAAGACGATGACAACGCGACAAGACGAGATCGAACGCCGTGCCTACGAATTCTATCTTGAACGCACGGGACACCCCGGCAGAGACCTGGGGGATTGGCTGCGCGCAGAACGAGAGGCGAACAAAGCGCTCGTGCTCGAGGCATTCGACACGCTGTTTAACCAGCGCGACTACGCCAAAGCGGAGCGTTATTGGTCTCCGAATTACATTCAACACAGCGCGCATATCCAGCCGGGCCGCGAGGGCCTCTTCAATCTGGTCAAGAGCATTCCGCCGACGCTCAAGCACGAGCCGGGGACCATCGTCGCCGATGAAGATTTCGTGATGATTCACGGCCGGTTTTCGGGGATGGGTCTGCCCGTGAATTGGATCGTGGTGGACATTCTTCGGATTGAGGGCGGCGTTCTCGCCGAGCACTGGGACGTAATTCAAAATGAAGCCACGAAATCCGAATCGAACAGCGGGCTTCCCATGTTTGGCGACAAATTCACCGAATAACTCCGACTCGACTCACGGCCAGTAGCGCGGGAAGGAAGGCTTTATGGAACTTGGAATCATTGGCGCGGGAGATTTCGCACAGGCGTTCGCGAGGCAGGCACTGAAGGCCGGTCACACGGTAAAGCTAAGTAATAGCCGTGGGCCCGAGAGCCTGCGTGCAGTTGTCAATTTGCTTGGTTCTGGCGCTGCGGCTGCTACCAAAAACGAGGCCGCAGCGTGCGAAATCATACTTCTTGCTGTGCCCTGGGATAAGGTACCCGAGACACTCGCAAGCCTTCCCAAGTGGAAAAGCCAGATTCTGATCGATGGCACCAATCCTTTTCACGGCAGAGCCGGAAGTTACACACCTGCCAGTGTCGGAAACTTGTCCACCAGCCAGCTCGTTGCGGCCCTCGCGCCAGGCGCACGGGTAGTGAAGGCCTTAAACAATATGCACGCTCGCGCGCTGGAAGCGGATCCCGTTGTCGGCGACGCGAGACGGGTTGCATTCGTTTCGGGGGACGATGCCGGCGCGAAAAAACGGGTTGAATCGCTACTGAAGGCTTTTGGTTACTCCGTCGTTGATCTAGGCGACCTTCGGCATGGAGGGTTGATCCAGCAAGCTGGCGGCCCACTCGCGGGCCGGGATTTTTTGGAGCGAGGAGACTAGTCCCAGATGAAAGCGATTCACTTGGTTGGTTTCGGTAATCCATCGGAGAACTTGAAGATGGTGGAGTTGCCGGATCCAAGGACTCCCTCCGCCAATGAAGCCCTGGTGCGTATGGAGTATGCTCCGATCGACTACAGCGATCTGCTTTTAGCAAATGGACAGTACCTGTTCAAGCCGCAGCTGCCGTCTGTGATTGGAGGAGAAGGCGCGGGAATCGTGGAAGCGGTCGGGCCCGGCGTCACCAACGTCAAGGTAGGTGACCGCGTCACGATCCCGTTCGGGACATTCACATGGTCGGAAAAAGTTCTGGCTCCAGCCGGAGGTCTTTTCGTCGTGTCTCCGTCCGTCGATGCCCGAACAGCCTCGATGCTTAATGTCAATCCGACGACCGCGGTTCTGCTCCTAGAGCAATTCGTAAAGCTAAGCGCGAAAGATTGGATTGTGCTAAATGCAGCGAACTCGCAAGTAGCGCGATGCCTGATCGCGATTGCAAAGTCGCGCGATCTAAACGTCGCAGGAATTGTGAGGCGGCCCGAACTGGTATCGGAAATTCAAAGGCTCAACGTTGACTTCGCTGGCGTCGAATCGTCGGAGCTTCCGAAACAAATTCAGGCGGCCACTGGCGGAGCTCCAATATCCCTGGGTCTTGATGCGGTCGGAGGCCCAGCGACGGCGACATTGGCGAGCGTACTGTCTCCAAAAGCTCACCTTGTTAGTTATGCGTGGCTCAGCGGTTCGCCGATTCATCTGCCGCAAGGCGATCTAATCGCAAAGAAGTTAAACATCCGCGGCTTTTGGATGTATTACGACGAGTATCTCCCCAAAATTCGCGCGGCACTGACCGAGGCAACCAAAGTCGTTGCCGCCGGAAGATTAACGTTGCCGATCGGTGCGACCTACAAGGCTTCTCAAATTAGACAGGCGATCGAAAGTTACGAGCGCGGCGGGAAAGTTTTGCTGGATTTTACTCAACCCAACTAGGAGCCGGCGGGCGTCGAGCACAGAAGGGCACAACACTCGCCGATGCCTGATGGGAACAACGTCGTTGTCTCAACCTTGGTCAGTTGAGCGGAGGAAAGTTCTCGATGCCAAACATTTACGTTTACGCTGTTGTAAAAACGTTCTCCGATCCGGGTGAGGACATCGTTGCACCGACGCGCCCCGAACCTGCGAACCGAGATCGCTAGTCCTCCGCACGGACCGGAGAACAGCACCAGATGGGTTCTCTCCGGACCTAGCGGCGCCGCAGCCCGCTTGGGGTTGAACCGCTCGACCCTATATTCCCGAATGAAGAAGCTGGGTATCTCCCGAAGCGTTGATTCATGCCTTGGTCTGCCGAAGGAGTCCGGTGCAACCCAGAATGCCATTTCTCAAGCTTGCAAACCAGGAGCGTAAAGAATGGATGGAGGGTAGGAACTTGTCGAACGTCCGCAGCGCACTGAGTGCACCTGCCTGGTGAGCAGGTGCTCTGCATTGCCGTCGAAAATGCGCTCAGTCAGCCAGCGTTCATTCTGAAAAAGATTGACGAGAGGTTACCCAACCAATCGTAGCAGTCCCGCGTCGCATCATAGACAGTCCATTCAGGTCGGGTGACAATCAACGACATGGCCAACTACATCGCAGTCATCGAACTTCGCGGTGCAGAGAACGAAGAGGATTTCCAACAATTAGATGTCGCAATGAAAGAACGTCAATTCTTTCCGCAAATTCGCGACGATGACGGCGAGGCTTATTGGCTGCCCACTGGCAGCTACGCAATCCAGAATACGGACATGGTACTGAAGGCCGCCCATGACGCAGCCGTTGGTGCCGCAGGCGAAAGTGGGTTCGAGTTCAGCGTAATCGTGACTGGTTTTGATGAGTGCGAATGGACGAATCTGGCTCCAGTCGAGGCACCGCCTAGCCCGGCCTAATCGAATTTACGTAGACCTCGCGACTCCCTGGCGGTTATAACATCGCGAGCCTTTTGTCCCGACAATTTAGACCCCCACATGGTTTGAGATGCGCACACTAACCAGAGCGGCGAAGTAGGGTCCCAGCCAAGACCACTTCTACAAATAGCCGACTTTTCGTCCAAGTGAAACTGTGTCGGTAAACACATGCGCGTTAAGGGGAGTAACGAGATTGTCGCGCGTAGACACCTGCAAGGATGAGTTCACTCCGACGCCTCTTCAATCAAAAGAGTTACCTCTTCATCAGAGGACGACTGTTCCGTCTTCTCTATGAAAAAAGGCAGCCTTAGTGCTGCTACCAAAAGCAGGATATGAATGAGGCTGAGCAGCATGAAGGTTGCGGTAAAGGCTCTGGAGATGCCGGTCGCCTGGTGCGCCATACCCAGTCTCCATCCGAGAAAAGTAGCGCACAGTGTCGTCAGGGTGGGCCCTCCGAGACGCTGAACTATATTGAGTGAGGTCGTCGCCATCGGCAGGTGTTCTTTCTCGACCGAAGCGTAGGCAGAGGTAATGGACGGAATGCCGACCGCGCTCAAACCCATCCCGCGGACGAAGAGCGTACATA
>DATHPO010000112.1:0-28165 GCA_035483835.1 Terriglobales bacterium | reverse complement strand
CGCCCAGGGCGGCTACACCCGTGCTCTTCAACAAAACCGAGTTCAGCTTCATGCCGTCTCCAGCCGTCCGATTTTTGTTTCAAGAGCATTTGCTTCAGAAATCGTCCAATCCGGAATTGCGCCCCGGCGGCTGGCGACCAGAGCCCCGACGCGATTGGCGAAGTCAGCAGTCTCCAGGGTGGGCCATCCATTGCCTAAACCGTGCAGGAACGCTGCCGCGAAAGCATCGCCTGCGCCCACTGTATCTACAACTTGAACCGGATAGCCGCGTGCTTCGACGTATTGCCTGCCCATCAGAACTGCGCACCCAAGTGGTCCGCGAGTCACGCATACGCCTGTCCATTTGTACAAGTCCGCGTAACTACGACAGAACTCCTCAAGCGAACCATGCCGGGTACCGAACATGCGGGCGATTGCTTCGACCTCTTCATGATTCAGTTTCACAATCGTCGCCCGCGACATGAGCGCTCGGATCAATTCCGGCGTGTAGCCATCGGAGCGTAGGTTCACGTCGTAAAAGCGGCGCGTTCGTGGGGCTCGATCGAGAAAGTCCGCGGTCAGTTGCCGAGCTTGAGGATAAATCTGGTGCAGGGTTCCGAAATAAATCCAATCGACGGGATGCGAGAACAATCGATCGGACTGAGCCGGCGTGAGCAGTGGAAAATCATAAGCCGCGGGCCGGTGCAGAACAAACTTCGGTTGTCCATCGCTGGCCAGGGCAACCGAAGTGGTGCCTGTGGGATGATCCTTATCTATTGCCAGATATTCAGTGGTCATGCCCAGCCCACACATGCGGTCGATGACCTTCTGGCCCAGTTCGTCTTTGCCAACTGCGCTGATGAATGAAACCCGGTGTCCCAGTCTGCTGAGGTGAGCTGAAAAATTAAACGTCGCGCCGCCGAGGTGTTCTTCTTGTCCGACGATATCCCAAAGTACCTCACCGATGCTGAGAACGTTCACGCGTGATCCTCGGAGCCTACGTCTGGCGTGCGCATGGTGGCTTCAAATTCTGGCACAGTATACACTTCCGTCCAGAATTGAAGGCGGTTCAATTTGCTGCGTAAGCCTCCGTCAGCGACGTGATTTTCAGCGCATTCTTAAGTTGATCGATTGTGGCAGCTGACTTAACAGTGACGGTGGCAGGCTCTCCCGGAAGCAGATCGAAATAATTATCCGAGGTTTCGACATCAATATCTCCGAAGGCAATATTGACCCCGCGAGCGAGCTTCGATGACTGCAACGTGACGGTGTAGTCCGCGCCAGCTTTGTTGAGAGTGGCCTCAATCTTCGGCATGACCGGCAGATCCAGGCTCTGCATGGAATCAAAGAAGATAAGGTTTCGCGAAATCTTTTTTCCCGCAACTGCCAAGTCGAATGCTAGAAAACTGCGGTGGGGATCGCCCTTCGCCGCGAGTTCTGCTTTGTCGAAGGCGAGATAGATCGCACTGGATTGAGCTGGGATTTGAATATCTTTGGTTTGATCGAGCAAAACATTTCCCGAGAAATCGAGAAGCCGCATGTGGATGGTTCCGGAAAGTGGCTGAAGCTTGTCCGAAACGACGTACACGTCCACCTTGTCGTCGTGCAAAAAGGGCGAAATCAGCAGATCGTCATAGAATCGACGGGCATAGTAGTGAAGGGCCTTCCAGCGTCCGTAGTAGTCGATGCTTGCCCACGAAGCCACCGGCCAGCAGTCATTCAACTGCCAGTAGAGTGAGCCCATGACGCGCGGCTTCTGCCGCCGCAAATGTTCCGCGCCGATCTTAATGATCTCGGCCTGCTGGACCTGGCTCAAATACACGAACGAAGCAAAATCCTTGGGCTGGCGGTATTCGCGCAACATGTAAGTCAAAATGCGCTCATTACCGCCCTTGTTCTTCTGGTGCGCCTGCATGACGGTCGATCGAATATCGAAGTCCTCAGGCTTTTCAGCAAATGTCCGAATGGTTCGCATCTCGGGAAAAGATTGAAATCCGTATTCCGTCATGAAGCGGGGAAACTGCTTCGTGTAATCTTGCGCGGGCGCTTGTGCATGCCACACTTGCCAGTAGTGCATATCGCCGTTGTGCTGGTTATCCGGGATCTCCTCGAAGTCCGCGCTGGGAGAACTCGGCCAGTAGGGCACGAGATCGGTATATTCGGCGACGGCGCTTTTGAGGATGTCTGCAAACATGATCACGTAATCCTGCCAAACGCGATCACGGGCTTCCGGTGAGATGGAGTTCTTAAATTCCTGGCGATCGCCCCAGTGGTACCAGCCGGTCTCAACCTCATTATTTCCGCACCAGATAACGATGCTAGGGTGATCGCGGAGCCGCTTAATCTGGTCGATGGCTTCTCGCCGGACATTTTCCTGGAACGCTACGTCTCCTGGAATCATGTCGCCGCCGAACGAGAACTCCTGCCAAACCATGAGGCCGAGTTCGTCGCAGATATCGTAGAAATCGTCGGACTCGTAATAGCCCCCACCCCACTCGCGGAGCATGTTCATATTCGCGTCACGAGCCGCCTGAAGAATTTTTCGGTGGACTTCGGGAGTGACGCGGTTGGGAAAACTGTCGAACGGAATCACATCCGCGCCTTTGCCGAACACTGCAATACCGTTTACCACGAACTCGAAGCTCTTGCCCCATTGATCAGGAACGCGGCGCAGTTCGACTGAACGCAGTCCGGTTTTGACCTGGGCTTGGGCTGCGACTTCGCGACCAGCGCGGATCACGGCAGAAAACCGGTAGCGGCTTTGCGCCCCATACCCGAGCGGATACCACAACTTCGGTTTAGCAATGCGAATGGGAAATGAAACGTGATTCATGCCGGCGTCAAGCTGCAGGGTCTGGGTTCCGTCGGCGGTTTGCGCTCCCGACAGTTCATCGTGAGCCAGGTTGAGAGTAGCTGTCGTAGCCTTGCCCGCTTCAATATCGAGTTCCGCTGTGACGCTGGCCATGTCGGTAGCGATTTTCTGTTGGTGGATATGGAAATTGTCAATGCTGAGCGCGTCCCAAGTCTCCAGACGGACCGGCTGCCAGATACCTTCCGTCAGAAAACGCGGTCCCCAGTCCCAGCCGTACTGGTAGGGCGCTTTGCGCGTGTATGGGGCGGTCGCTATGTTCTCCTCATTCCCAAAGTTATGAGTCGATATCGAAGGCAAAACATACGGCAGCGACTTGACGTAGGGGAGCATCTTCGTAACTGCGGAATGGAAAACGATACGCAGCGTGTTCTGACCGGGTTTCAGCAGCGCTTTCGTCGGGATTCGCCAACTGCGAAACATATTGTCAGCTTGCAGAATCGCTTGATCATTGAGATAAACATCGGCAAACGTATCCAACCCCTCGAACACTAAATCGACGTGGTCGTGCCCGAGCGCGCCTGCGTCGACTTGAAACGTTGTCTGGTACTCCCAATCGGTTAGGCCGATCCACTGCAGGTGGAATTCGTTGTCCCGATCGAATGGGTCGGGGATGAGACTGTTGCGCAACAAGTCGGTGTGCACAACGCCCGGAACCTGCGCGGGATGCCATTGCTTGACGTCAGCATGGTCCGTACTTCCGACGGCGTGAAACTGCCAACCCGAATCCAGAGTTCGGGAAGAGGGTTCGGACGCGGTGAGTGGCGACGCTCCAAGCAGAGAAAAGAAGAGCACGGAAAATACGAAAGCACCGAGGCGGCGACAGGATTGCGGCCGAGTCAAAATCATAAATAAGGGCTCCTTCCTAAGTGGTCAGAAGATACATCTTGGTGCATCGGCCGGTCGGTTCGCTGAGTAGATCTAAAACAATTTGATTATTCCGAGCAAAGCGCCGCCCCGCCGGCAATACCAGCATCCGCACCATAATGCGCTTTCAGCAACGGAATCTCCCGGCAGCGTGAAATGATGCAGTACTTCGCAATTCCCTCGGCGATATCGCTAAAAAATTGACTGAGCATCGCCGCCACGCCACCGCCGAGAATGATCACATCCGGCTCCAGCAGATCGATGATGTTACTCAACCACAATGAAAGCAGATCGACCGTTTCCTGCAAAACCTGCTTGGCGACTGAATCACCAGCGGCATAAGCCTGGCCCACCATTTCACTAGTCACGGCGTCGATGTTGCCTTTGGCGAGATCAAGAATGGCTGAGTCGGGACCTTGCGCAGACGCAAGTTTGGCACGCGCTCTCCGCGCGATTGCCGGTCCAGCAGCCAGAATTTCGATGCAGCCCGGCTTGCCGCATCCGCATCGTGGCCCATCGTAGGCGATACTCATATGCCCGCCTTCGGCCGCGGCACCCGTCCGCCCGTTATAGATCCGCCCGTCGAACACAATGCCAGAACCGATACCCGTGCCGATGCCCGCGTAAAAGATGTGGCGATAGCCGCGGCCGGCGCCCCAACGAGCTTCAGCCAGAGCAGCCGCGTTTGCGTCATTCTCGACTTTCACGGGCACGCGGTAGACCTTTTCGACCTCGGTCGCCAGCGGAAAATCGCGCCAGCACGGAACGTTGGGGGGATTGATGACGACTCCGGTTTTCGGATCCAGAGGACCGGGCGCACAGATGCCAATTCCACGAATCAGAGTTCGAGCTTTCGGATCGTGGGAAAGAAGAAGGTCAATTGCGGAAACGACTGCCGCGAGTCCTTCGCCTGCCCCGCGGTTCGCCACCATCGGAGTGCGGATTTGAGATTTGATTTCACCATTGCAGTCCACCAGGCCGGCCGCAACTTTGGTGCCGCCAATATCCACGCCAACCACGAGAATTTCGTTAGCTTCTGTCATCGCCGGCTTTCTCGGCGAAACTCGTCGCGGGGCTTCACTCCGAATCTCGTGCAGATGGATTTGTACTACGCCCTTATCTATCCTGCAACGCTGCGTCCAATCCTGCGTTAAGAACTCGCAAGTATACGCCGCCTACCTGGAGATCGCGGAGACCTTCTCGCGGCGCACAACCGAGCGCGTTGTGGCCACGAATCTTGAGATCAACTCCGCCTTGTCCGAGAGCCGATTCCAGGCGATACCAATCCGCCATTTTGCCTCCGGCACGCCGAGGTCGTAGAACCGCACTCCGGGGACGCCCATTCGCTTCGCGGCGCTGGGGACCAGAGACACTCCGAGTCCCGCGCGGACCAGATTTAGGATGGTAAAAAGTTCGCTGGCCTCCTGAACGACGGTCGGAGAAAACCCCGCCCTGCGGCACAAGCCGAGTACGTGATCGTGCAAAGTAGCAGAAGTCGCCCGCGGGAAAAACACAAAGGGCTGGTTTCGCAGAGCAGCCAGTCCTTGTCTCGAGTTGTACGACAGCGAGCCGGAAGTTGCGACCACCAACTGCTCGTGAAATAGCGGCAGACTGTCGAGTTCAGTATGAGCAATGGGTAGGCGGACAATCCCGATGTCAATATTTCCCTCAACCAAAGCGGCAATCTGCGCAGGGGTCGACATATCGCGCATTTTGAGTTCGACCTGGGAGTATGTTTTTCGAAAGCGCAGGATGGTGCGTGGCAGTATCTCTGAAACCGAGGCGATTCCGAATCCAATACGCAACGTCCCGGCTCGCCCCAGGGCGGCTTCTCTCGCGAGACTCAGGGCGGCCTCGTCCTCCCGCAATACTTTGTCAGCACTGACCAACAGCACTCTGCCGGCCTCCGTGATTTCTACTTTCCGGCGGGTTCGGGTGAATAGAGCGCCTCCAACTTTCTCTTCCAACCTTCGGATCTGTTTGCTGAGAGCAGGTTGAGAAACGAAAAGCCGTTTCGATGCTCTGCCGAAGTGCAATTCGTCAGCAAGCACAACGAAGGAGTGCAGTTCCTCAACCTGGAGATACATGAACTCAAGTTATCACAGACCGGAAACAAATTCATTGGACGAAAGACTGTGGATAGAGAGAGTATTTAGGAATGCAGGAGACTCCAGTGCCCACAGAGCGTCGCAACGGTTTTCATGGTATCACTGCCGTAATTCTCGATTACGGTTTGGTGCTGGCGCGGTGCCCCACGGTGGAAGAGTTCGGGCGTCTGGCGAAAATGTTTAATGTGAGTTTCGACTTGTTTTACGAGTTGTGGGAAGCTAGCCGAGGGCCGTATGACCGCGGCGATCTCACGGCCGATGAATATTGGTTGAAGTTGGCGGCGCAAACGGATACTTCGCTGGACCGCGGACAGATCGAGATGCTCCGCAAAATCGAAGTTGAAATCTGGGCCCATCCCATTCCGCGTATGTTCGATTGGGTGAGCCAGCTTCGTGCGGCAGGATTTAAGACCGGACTGCTCTCCAACATGCCTTGGGACCTGGTGAACCATGTGCGGACAAACTGTCGCTGGATGGAGAACTTTGACTTTAAGACATTGTCGGCAGAGGTGAGGTTGATCAAGCCCGACCCCGCCATTTATCAGCACACTCTTCTGGGCCTCGGGGTCTCGGCGGCGGAAACGCTGTTTGTCGACGATCGCGAGCCCAACGTCCGGGCTGCCCGTACATTGGGGATGCGTGCCGTCCAGTTCCTATCAATCTCACAGCTCAAGGATGACCTGGAAGCATTGGGCTTTCCCCTATTGCCGGCGGACGAACAATCACCTGCCTCAGGATCGAAAGTGGCGAGTGCTGATGATCGAACCGATCGACAAACCAAGTTTTCTGTTTTGCTGTAGAAATACGCCGCTGCACGGCTGGCTAATGCGCCGGTTCGTCTTTGCCGGAAGCTTGAGACTGACTAGAGCCGGCCTGCAATCTTTGGAACTCCTGCATTTCATGTTGTGCGGCTGCTGTTTTTCCCTGTTTCCGATAGATGCCTGCGAGCGCGAAATGCGCTTGCGCCGCGAGTGGAGTTTCCTTCTCGATGGAAAGAAGCTTGGTCCATTCTTTCTCGGCAGTTGCGGTGTCGCCTTCGAGCGAAGCTGCTTTTCCTAACGAATAGAGTGTCTCGGGCATGTCTGGCATCAGCTTGTCGGCACGCACCAGTTCTGCCCGCGCCTCGCGCGCTTTCCCTTGTTCCAGCAACGCTGTCCCCAGACGATAGGCAGCCTCAGCGTTCCCGGGCTGCAGCTTGGCTTGCGCCCGAAACTCTTCTTCGGCTTTCGTCCATTGGAAAGCGCCTGCATACACTTCTCCCAGTTCCAGGTGAAGCTCCGGAGTATCCGGTCGCAGCCGCAGCGCTTCGCGGTACTCCTTCTCGGCCTCGAGCATTTGTCGCAGCACAAAGTAATTTTCCGCCAGCGCCTGGTGTGCGCGAGCAGAGTCAGGATAAGCAGCCAGCAGAGTATCAATCGATTGCTTTGACAGCAGGCCACTGGCCCGGCCGAGGTAATACAGCAGATCCTGATCATTAGGATGTTCGGCCAACGCGGCTTGCAGATTTGCGACCGCCTCTGGCAGCTGCCCCGTCTGGATCTCAGCAATTCCCAGCCCAGTCTTGTCCTGCACTTTTTGGAGGTGGGGAATCGCTTGGGCCGCGTAGCCTTGCGCGAGCAAGGCATAGCCCAGTAACTGATGAGCTGGCGCCAGGTCTGGATCCACCTCCAGCGCGCGCTTCAGCGGCGTAACCGCGGAAGCGAAATCATGCTTCTCCATGTAAGTCTGGCCGAGGCCGACGAATCCGTCCGCAAAAGTCGGCTCAAGTTCGGTAACTTTTTTGAACTCCGTAACGGCAACGTCGAATTGTCTCTGCTTGTCAGCGGCGATTCCGGCCTGCATGTGCTGGGCAGCTTCCGGCGATATGGTCTGCGATGCGAACCACAAAAGTAATAGGGCGCGAATCACGGCTTCTCCGGCTCACGGACTTCCAGGAACTGGTCGGCGCGAACATCATTCAAAGTCTGATGAATACCCGATGGCCACACCACCTCCACCTTAGCGCTTTCCGCCGTTCCCAGTCCAAAATGCAGACGCTTGTCGCTTGCGGATGCGTAGCTGCCGGCGGAAGTCGCGAATCGCGTTTGTCCATTTACTTTGACTCGCGCGCCGAATCCATCACGGTTGCTGCGCGTGCCGCGTAGTGAAATCGCCAACCAGTGCAGTTTGCCCCCGTGGTTGAGAAACACCTGCGGGTGGCCTCCGAGATAGGTCATCACGACGTCTTCCCATCCGTCATTATTCAGATCGCCGAACGCGGCTCCACGTCCGGCTACGGGAGTCGTGCTTCCGGAATCGGCGCGTTCGAACCGGCCATTGTGATTCATCGCGACCAGCGGCAACTCCAGATAGTGCAACGAAGGGTCGATGTGCTCGACGTTATCCAACACGTGGCCCTGGGCGACGAAGAAGTCTTTCCAACCGTCGTTGTCAAAATCTTCCAAGCCTACGCCCCAACCGGAGCTTCCACTCGAGAGCACGCCGAGACCGGTTTCGAGACTGCGATAACTGAACGAACCACCGCCGTCGTTGTGATAAACACCGTAAATCTCTCTAGGTAGTTCGGTCACGATGACGTCGGGTCGGCCATCGTTGTCATAGTCTTGAAAGACGACGCCCATGCCCGACAATCGTCTTCCGTCCGCAGAGAGCGCTGCACCTGCGTCAAGCCCAAGTTCGGTGAAGGTTCCGTTCCCATTGTTGTGAAACAGATATTGCTGCATCCCGTCGTTGGCTACAAATATGTCGGTAAAGCCGTCTTCATCGTAGTCGGCAAAGGCGACCCCCAAAGCCCGACCCTTTTTCGCTGCGATACCGGAGCGTTGGCTCACATCGGTAAAGGTTCCGTCGCCGTTGTTGTGATACAGGAAATTGGTGGTGGCGGGAAATTCCTCCGGCGGGCAATAGGTGTGGTAATTGCCGCCGCAATCTTTATTGTGCTTCGTATCCCAGTCCATGTATCGGGTAACGAACAGATCTAACTTTCCGTCATTGTCATAGTCGAAAAATCCGGCGGAGACGGACCAGCCTCCTCCGGCTACTCCCGCCTTGGCAGTCACATCGGTGAAGGTGCCATCGCCGTTATTGTGATACAAAATATTCTTCCCATAATTTGTGACAAAGATGTCAGGGTAGCCATCGTTGTCATAGTCGCCGACGGCAACGCCCATGCCGTAATTTCCGTCACCCGCATTTGCCAACCCCGCTTGCTGGGTCACGTCGGTGAAACTTCCGTCCTTGTTCTGGCGGTAGAGGCGATTCCAGTAACGCGGATTTTGACGGTCGAAGTTCTCCGGCATCCGGATCGCGCTGGTTACGCTGCCGCCGTTCACCAGAAAGATGTCCAACAAGCCGTCGTTGTTGTAGTCGAGCAGGGCAACTCCTCCGGGCATGGTTTCGATCAGATACTTCTGAGGTGTGGGCGAATTCTGCAGCGTGAAATCTATTCCGAGCGGAAGGGTTACATCGAATACCGGCGTTACCGTCGCGGTAGCCGCCAGCACCAACGTTACGAGGATTGATAGGCGCAACAGAAGATTCGACAACCTGGGATTCCTTCAGCCACTTAGCATATCGCGTCCGTGGTGGTAGTTGCACATTCGGCTCCCGAGAGGTGAATCCGTCTTGCGGCGGTCACCAACATTCGCTTCCGCTGTTAACTCTCTTGGTCACCGCCGGGTCGATTCCCGTTCTACCAGTTTTGGCGAAATCAGGATTTTTTTTGGCTTTGCTGAGCGCTTCAGCACGATTCGCTCCATGAGCAGTTCGGCCGCCCGTGCTCCCATTTGGCAAGCACCCTGATCGACGGTGGTCAGAGGAACCGCCAATTGGTCGGAATAGTGAACATTGCCGGCTCCGACGACGGAAACGTCTCCGGGCACTTTAAGGCCGGCCTCGAGGATCGCCTTGATCGCACCGATGGCCACCGGGTCGCTGTAACAGAAAACTCCGTCTGGAATCGGGCGCACCCGAAGCAATCGCCGCATGCCCTCATACCCCGACTCATCTCCGTGCCCGCCGGCTACGATGTAACCTGCGTGCACACGCAAACCGTGTTTCTTTAGCGCTCGGCGGTAGCCTTCGAAGCGTTCGTTGGAGATTCCTATTTCGGGACCGCGCAGATGACCAATGCAACGGCATCCGCGCGCAATAAGATGCTCCGTCGCCAATCTGCCGATGGCGTGGTTGTCGGCCCCTACGAAGGATGCCTGTGCCCCAGTAATGGGGCGGTCAATCAAGACATAGGGTACGTTTCGATCATGAATCCGCCGGAACAGTTCGAGGCAACGGACAGGCTGAGCGGAAGCGATGATCAGGCCATCGACTTGCCGGGCCAATAGAGAATCAGCTTCGCTCCGTTCCAATTCGGGATCTTCCTCGAAATACGAAATGATGACGTGATACCCCTGGGGGCGCACAGTCTGCGCCACAGCGCGCGCAATCTCGGCGAAGAAGGGATGGGTGAAGTCCGGCAGCAGTAACCCGATTGTGTAGGTGCGCCTTGTCACCAGGCTGCGAGCCACCCAATTCATCTGGTAATGCAGCTCTTTCGCCCGTCGCAGCACGCGTTTGCGAGTAGCTGCGCTGATCCGGCCCTGGTTGCGTAAAGCCTTGGACACTGTCACCACTGAGACCTTAAGATCTCGCGCAATGTCCAGCATGGTCACGGCCATGGCAGCGAGGATCATAACACTACAATCGCGCAAAGTAATCGATTACTCACGGTTAACGATTACCCTGACGCAAAAAACGATTACCCCGCTCATCGAGAAAACCGATGCTCTAGTGCAAAAAGATTACTTTTTGCTTGACAACGAGCGCTCATGTGTTTCACACTTCCGCCGTTCCAAAAAATGTGGTGTGGGGGTGTGTATGCCGTCTCGCAAGTTGTGGGCGCTCCTTTTCTCGGCGGTTTTGGTCATCACGACTTCTGTTTCCCTTTATGGTCAAAGCACCTACGGCACCGTTGATGGATCGGTTTTGGATTCCTCCGGAGCGGCCATTGCCGACGCTCAAGTCACACTCACCAACAAAGGAACGCAGGAAAAACGTGTTCAAAACACGGGCGCTGAGGGATTGTTCCAGTTTGTGAACGTGTTCTCCGGCCAATATCGCTTGGACATCGAGAAGCCAGGATTCAAGCATTTCACCCGAGACCCTGTGGTGGTTGAAGTGTCGCAGGACAGTCACATTATTGCCACCTTACCGGTTGGTCAGGTCACAGAGACGGTGGAAGTGACAGCCGAGACTCCCTTGCTTCAGGTAGAGACTTCGTCTCTAGGCCAAGTCGTAGAACAGCGCAAAGCCAACGAACTTCCGTTGAATGGTCGCAATATTTTTAATCTGATTACGATTTCACCCGCCGCGGTTGCGCAGGGCGGATCAGGCGGCACGCCCGTGGGCCAAAACCCGTTTAGCTGGGGCAATTACCAGGTTGGAGGTTCTTTCGGGAATGAGAGCGCAGAGTACTTGGACGGCCAACCCCTGAACATTGGCTACATAAACCTGCCTATCGTGATTCCAACCCAGGATTCGATTGGCGAATTCAAGGTCCAATACAACAATCTGGGTGCGGATTGGGGCAAGTTCTCGGGCGGTGTGGTTAATTTGAGCACCAAGTCCGGCACTAATGCCTTCCACGGCGAAGCTCACGAGTTCTTGCGTAACAAGGTGCTGAACTCGAACGACTATTTCTTGAAGCAAGCGCAATTACTGGCTGGCCAAAGCAACGAACCACCTCCGTACGTTCAGAATCAGTATGGCGTGTCTGGCGGCGGCCCAATCATTAAGGACAAGCTTTTCTTCTTTGGGAGCTGGGAGCAATTTCGCCTCCGCACGGGTTCGGTCCTGACCACAACTGTTCCCCTCCCAGCATTCCGGCAGGGTGATTTCTCGGCGCTTTTGGCGCAGGGAATTCAACTCTATGATCCGTACACTGTGACAGCTTCAGGCGCTCGAACACCGTACCCTAACAATCAGATACCGCAAGCGGAGTTTAGCAAGGCGGGGACCACCATGTGGGATAAATATTTTGTCCCCCCGACAACAGGCGGTATCGTCAATAACTTTACCTCGGCCACTAGTTCGGGCGGGAACAACAACGAATTTGTTACCCGGGTCGACTATAACATCAACAGCACGACCCGTCTCTTCGGGCGGTTCACGTACTTCGGATTGCTTGACCTGCCGACCAATCCATTCAACACGGGTCTCTGTTTTGACCGCTGCGCGGAGAATTATCACTCCAAGCTGCTGGCGATTGATCTTAACCATTCTTTTTCCTCGAACATGGTTTTTGATATCAATGTCGCGGGAAGCCGCTTCGTCTATGCCCGCGCACCGATCCTTTCGGGATACGACCTCACTCAACTGGGCTGGCCAGCCAGTTACAACACCCCGCCCGACGTCATGAGAACTCCTCCCACGCCGGCTTTCCCTTTTCCTAACGATGTAGGCAAGTCGCAGGGAAACAGCGCTATCGGAGACCACAACACTCAATACAACATTACTCCCGAGCTGACCATCATCCACGGCAAACACACGTTCCAGGTCGGCGGACAGTACGAGTTGGGGTTGGACAATTACTACCAAACCAACATCGCGAGCGGAGCCTTTGCTTTCAGTGGAAGCTGGACGGCGAACAATGCCCTGACGCCAGGGGCTAACAGTGGATTTCCCTTCGCCGACTTCTTGCTCGGCTTGTCGCAGAACCAAGGCAGCTTCGTCAATCAGACAGAGGGCGTTGCCCAAGTTCCTGCCCAGACGGCCGGCCGGCAGACCTATCGCGCCTTCTACGGCAATGACACTTGGCGGGTCACCAGCAAGTTGACCCTGAATCTCGGCCTGCGCTACGAGCTGCAAGGCGGCTGGTCGGACCGGTACAACCGACTGAGCTACTTTGATCCCACAGTGGTGAACCGGACCGTTACCGGGTGCGGTGGAACCGTGGGTTCGCCTTGCCTGGGCGATGCGTTACTTGTGGGAATCCCCCCGAACTCGAGCCGGAACAACCTGCCATTGGACTATAAGCAATTCTCGCCACGGCTAGGGTTTGCCTATAGTTATAACACGAAGACCGTGATCCGCGGCGGCTATGGTGTGTTCTGGATTCCGAATTACGTCTCCTTCGGTCTGAATCCTGATAATGATCCGATCAATTTGGCAACTACACCCTTTACAGCCACGCTGAACTCGGGCCTCACCATGGTGAGCACACTCGACGGCTCCAACTGTAACTTACCCGTTGGCACTAGCTTTGCCAGTTTCACCTGCGCTCAAGCGGGCCCGTTTACTGCTGGAGGGATCCTGCCACCGCCGGGGCGAAACGGGAACACCTCAGCATTCATAGCGGCTTCCGGGTCACCGACTTTGGCTCCATACTTAAGGCCTCAGCCGGCGTACGTCGAGCAGTTCAATTTCGACATCCAGCGCGAGCTTCCCGCCGGGATCTTTCTCGATGTGGCCTATGCTGGCTCTCACGGAGTGCACTTGCCACAGTACTCGACCCATTTTGACCAGATAGGCGATTCCTACGTCGCGACCGCTGCTACCCAAGCCGCGGCTGGCCTTACACCCGACATCGCGAAGGTGATCCCTAATCCGATGGCGGGAACCAGCGGAAACGCCACCATCGGCGCTCCGACAATCGTTGCTGGCCAGCTCCTCCGGCCGTACCCGCAATACACGGACGTAAACCTTGCGGGATATGGCTGCTGTGGCAGTACTTATAATTCACTGCAGGTTACTGCTACCAGAAGATTCCAGGGTGGTGGAACTATGTTGGTGGCTTACACCAACGCAAAACTGCTCAGCAACACCGACACGCTCACCAGTTGGCTGGAGAATGGCACCACGGGCGGCGTTGGACAAGTCCAAGACTGGAACAATCTGAATGGGGAGAAGTCGCTTTCTTCTCAGGATGTATCTCAGCGGCTGATCATCAGTTACGTGCTCGATCTTCCTTTTGGGCATGGCAAGAAATTCCTTGGCGGAGTCTCTGGGGCGGAAGACAAGCTAGCATCCGGTTGGGGAATCGACGGCGTGACTACCTTCCAGCGGGGATTCCCACTGAAGATCGCTTGGGGGGGCGCAGGAACCCCACTGGAGGCGGCCAATCTCGGTGTCTCCAACGTCCGTCCCAACGTTATTTCAGGATGTAACAAATCCACCAGTGGCAGCGGGTTAGCCGGCCAACTGAATGAGTGGTTCAACGTAAATTGCTTCGCTGCGCCACCGGATTGGGGATTCGGAACTGAATCGCGCGTCGACGCCACCCTTCGCGCTAAGGGCATCAACAACTTTGATTTCGCCGTTTTCAAGAAAACCGCGATCACTGAAAGGTTTAACCTCGAGTTCCGCACCGAGTTCTTCAACTTGTTCAATCACCCGCAGTGGGGCTTCCCCGGCACCAATTTTGTTGCGGGAAACTCCAACGGCTTCGGACAGGTGACGTCCACGAATCCGAACAGCAACCCTCGTCTGATTCAGTTTGCGTTGAAGCTTATGTTCTGAGTTATACGAAGCTAACCGGGCTGGGCATTTTGCCCAGCCCGATTTTCTTGATTCCAAGGAGTTTTCTCTTAGCAAGAATCGGAAATCGTGCTGGTGTCTTTATTCACCCACATCCCCTCCAATCCGCATGAGGAATGTCCCCGTCATCGACTACTTAGAGGCCCAAAAGATTGTTGACCTGATCGTAGAAAGGGCCGCACACAAACAGAAATCGGTTGTGGTTGCCGTCGCTGACTCTCACGGCGAACTCATTGCTTTTGCGCGCATGGACGGCGCCCCCATTTCCTCGATCCGAATTGCGGCGAACAAAGCGTGGACGGCTGCCCGAGAACGAAAGCCGACAAAGGAGATCGGCGAAAAGGTGCGCCACCCTGAAAAGGGGCACGACATTGCCTACTACGGTGATCCCAGGTTCGTTGGCTGGGGCGGCGGTATTCCTATCTGGAAGGAGGGTGTCGTTGCCGGCGCAGTTGCCGTCAGTGGCCTCTCGTCCAGCGAGGACATCGAGCTAGCTACGCTTGCTTTGGAAATTGTGTCTGCGCAGAAGTCATGATGAAGTCCGACCGAATCCGGTCAACTAATTTAGCTAGCTCAGTAAGGTGGAGGTTCTAATGGCGCGAAGGCTTCGGCCTATTTTTCTTCTCTTGGCTTTCCCTGTTTTTCTGGCGTGTTCCCAGGCGCAGACATCCTCCACAGATGTGGACCTCCGCATCGACTCCCTTCTTAAGAAGCTGACTCTCGACGAGAAGATCGACTTGATCGGTGGTGTGAACGATTTCTACATTCGCGCCAATGAGAAGATCGGGCTGCCACGCTTGAAAATGGCGGATGGGCCGGTCGGCGTGCGGAACTATGGGCCTTCAACAGTCTTTGGCGGCATTGGGCTAGCTGCCACCTGGGATCCAGATCTTGCGGTTCGAATAGGAGCCACCATCGGCCAGGACGCCCGCGCCCGTGGCGTGCATTTTATGCTCGGGCCAGGCGTGAACATCTATCGCGCGCCGCTGAACGGGCGCAACTTTGAGTACTTCGGCGAAGATCCATTCCTCGCGGCACGCATTGCGGTGGCTTACATCAGCGGTATGCAAAGCCAGGGAGTGAGCGCGACCATCAAGCACTTCATGGGTAACAATTCGGAGTTCGACCGTCACAATACCGATTCCATAATCGATGAGCGCACCATGCGCGAAATCTACCTTCCGGTGTTCGAAGCTGCAGTCAAAGAGGCGAAGGTTGGCGCGATTATGGATTCTTACAACCTGACCAACGGCCTGCACATGACCCAGAACGGTTACCTGAACATTGATGTAGCCAAGAAGGAGTGGGGCTTCGCAGGAATCATGATGTCTGATTGGGATGCCACCTATGACGGTGTCGCCGCTGCGAATGGCGGTCTCGACCTGGAAATGCCCAAGGGAAAGTTTATGAACCGCGCGACTTTGTTGCCAGCCGTCAAAGCCGGCACGGTCAGCGAAGCGACCATCGACGACAAAGTGCGGCGCATTCTGCGGACGGCGATTCAATTTGGATGGCTCGACCGCGATCAAACCGACTTGTCAGTCTCGCTCTTGAATATTGCAGGAAACCAAACCGCATTGGAGGCGGCTCGCTCCGGCATGGTTCTCCTTAAGAACGACGGCAACCTTTTACCTCTTGAAAAGGGAAGCATCAAGTCCATCGCCGTCATCGGGCCCGACGCCTATCCCGCGCAGCCCGGCGGAGGAGGCAGCGCCGAAGCCAAGCCCTTCACTCCGGTGAGCTGTCTGGAAGGTATTCATGATTACCTGGGCGATGGCGCGAAAGTCTACTACGAGCCGGGACTGCCAACACTCGATGAAGTGTCGAAGCAGATGCAATTCACTACGCAGGCGACCGGCGGCCAGACAGGCTTGAAGATGGAGTTATTCAATAACGCGGATCTGAGCGGCCCGCCTGCGATTGTGCGATACGACAAATTCGTCCACTATGAGCCAGCCCGCGGAACAGACGGTGCTGCCAGCAATGTCTCCATTCGATGGAGTGGCTTCTTCACGCCGAGCGTCCCCGGGCAGTATCTTGCTTTCGTGCAAGGACCGGGTGAAAACGGCGGCTACCGGCTCTATATCGACAAGAAACTCGTGCTTGATAACTGGACGCAATGGTACGCCTTTGTTGGCGAGGTTTCGGTTGCTCTTACATCGGGCCCGCATGAGGTCGAACTCGATTATTACGCCAAGAACGGATGGGGCAAAACTACGGCCAACCTCGGCATCGTCCGTCCTGAAACGCTGGTGAGTGCAGAGGCGAAGTCGCTGGCTGCTCGCGTTGATGCCGTGATCCTCGCTCCGGGTTTTGACACGGCGAGCGAAGGCGAAAGCGCCGACCGGACTTTCCGGCTGCCTCCGGGACAGGACGAGCTCATCAACCAGATTGCCGCCTTGAACAAGAAAACCATCGTGGTCCTGACTTCGGGTGGCGGAGTTGACATGAGTGCGTGGATCGATCGAGTCCCTGCGCTTCTCGAAGCGTGGTATCCCGGTCAGGAGGGTGGCGCCGCGGCAGCTCAGCTACTCTTTGGTGAATCGAATCCGTCCGGACGGTTGCCGATTTCTATCGAACGTCGATGGGAAGACAATGCGACGCATGATTCCTACCATCCGAAGGATGGCAGCAAGAAAGTTGAATATAGCGAGGGAGTCTTCGTCGGATATCGCCACTTCGATATGTCGACCGTCAAGCCGCTGTTTCCCTTTGGCTACGGACTGTCCTACACAACGTTCGCGTATAAGAATCTGACAATATCTCCGCCGTCATCGGATCAAAAGGTCAGCGTCGCGTTCGACGTTACTAACACCGGCACTCGCGCCGGCGCGGATGTCGCCGAAGTGTACGTTGGCGATCGTCATGCTCCAGTACCTCGCCCGGTAAAGGAACTGAAGGGCTTCAAGAGAGTAAGCCTCAATCCGGGCGAGACCAAGAACGTCGTTGTGAAACTCGACAGGCGAGCCTTCTCCTATTATGACGTCAAGAACCACGCATGGACGGTGGCGCCGGGAGACTTCGATTTGTTTGTCGCTCGCTCGGCAGCAGAGATCACGCTGACAGGTAAGGTCGCTTTGCATTAATGCAACGAGGGCACCTTTGTGCCCTTTGTGGTTCTAGCATTTGTGCTTCATCAACCACAAAGGCCACGAAGGTTCACAAAGGATTCTCTGGGACTGACACGCCCGCGTTGCTTATGCGGCGTTCCCTTCCAGACTCACCCAACCACCCGAGCCGGAAGATCGTTCGACCGCATGCAGGATTCTCTGCACGGCGAGGGCATCCTCAAAATTGGCGTGGAAGGGTTCCTGCCGCGCTATCGAATTAAGAAAATCTCCAAGCGTCGCAATAAAAGGATGTTCGTATCCCAGAACATGGCCAGGCTTCCAGAAGTTTTTCCCATATGGATGGTCCAGCGCCGTGACGCCTATGCTGCGCTTGCCCTGCAAATTAGCGGGTTCGGTAGCATCGAAGAAATCAAGCTGGTTCATGTTGTCGAGAGTGAAACTCAGCATCCCCTTCGAGCCATTCACTTCGAACATATTCCGATTCTGGCACCCCACTCCATATCGAGTCGCTTCGAACGTGCCAATGCTGCCGTTTGCAAAGCGGGCCATCAGCAACGTCGCGTCGTCGACATCGCGGCCAGGAGCAAATGTGTGCATCAACGCGGAGAGCTCTTTGATCGGTCCATTGAGATAGAGCGCAATATCAATCGAGTGGGATAGCAAATCTCCCGCGGCCCCCATTCCTGCTTCGCTCCGTTTATAACGCCACGTGCTCGCCTTGCTGGGGTCATTGCCGGACTGATTCAAGTAGAGGGCCCGATAGTGAAAAGTCTGGCCGATGCGTCCTTCGGTGACGAGTTGCTTCGCAAAAACAATCGCGGGTATACGACGGAAGTTAAACCAAACCATGTTGGGAGTGTGCTCTACCGCCTTGGTCATGCGTTCCGCTTCTTCAATGGATGACGCCAGCGGCTTTTCGCAGAGCACGATTTTCCCGGCTTCAGCAGCCGCAATCGCAATCGTAGAATGCAGCGCGTTGGGGACGGCGATATCCACTGCGTCAATATCTTTTCTCGCGATGACCTTCTCCCAATCGGTTTCGACCTCGCTCCAACCCCATAGGGAGGCAGCCGCCTCCAGCTTCGCCCGATTGCGGCCGCAGACGACCTTGCACACAACTTCGTAAGGCGTGTCGAAGAAATGCCCGACTTGGCGAAAAGCATTCGAATGTACCTTGCCGATGAAACCAGACCCGATCATCCCCACGTTCAATTTCTTCTTGGACATTCGTACCCCCATGCGATTTTCGCACGAATTCAACTTCGCATGGCTTGTAGCGCTTTTACCCTGTGCCTCGGCACGACCACGGTTAGCTGCGCGACGCGTGTTCGCTTCCGAACGCTGGAATCCCACAACCGAACATCCACCCGATGAGTTTGTCCCCATAACCGCAATGCAAATCAATCGTCTAAATAAGAAGCTCGCAGGTTGCGTAAAGGCATTTAACCTGCAAGAAGAGCCAGGCAACCGCGTCAAGGACGACCGATGGAAATTCTGCTACAGGATCTTCGCTACGGCGTTCGGATGCTGCGCAAGAGCCCAGGCTTTAGCGCAGTGGTAATTGTCACTCTGGCCCTGGGCATCGGCGCCAACACGGCGTTGTTTTCGGTAGTCGACGCCATCCTTTTGCGGCCGCTCCCCTACTCACAACCGGAGCAACTGGTGTCGGTGAAGGAAGACATTCCGGGAGCCAACCTCACAGACGCCGGCATCTCTCAGCCCGAACTCGATGATTTCCAAAAGCGCTCTGGCGTGTTCGAGCACTTGTCCGCGGTCTGGCCCATCAACGCCAACATCACCGGACGAGAGAAACCACAGCGCGTCGAGGCCAATGCGGTCAGCACGAGCTATTTCACGCTACTGCGTGCGCGGCCTGCGATAGGCCGGGTCTGGAACGACGGCGATTCTCGCGAAGGATTTTCTGAAGGCGCGGTCATCAGCGATAGCCTGTGGCATACCATGTTCGGGGCGGATCCGAACGTCCTTGGTCAGGCAGTTCGGCTCGACACCGATCTTTACACCATCATCGGAGTCATGCCGCCGACCTTTCGACATCCCGGACGTACCCTTGGGCACGACGTAGAGGTTTGGATCGCGGCTGGATACGCGGCCCCACCGTTTCCGAAGCCTCCGCTGCGCACCCTACGATTTATTCCTGGCGCCATCGCGCGTTTGAAGCCTGGACTTTCCGTCGCGCAAGCCCAGGCGAAGCTCGACGCCTTCGCCGCGCAACTGCGCGAGCAATATCCCCCTGACTATCCCGCGACCGCACAATGGAGACTTCGAATCGTGCCGCTGCAGCAGGAAGTGACCGCTAACGTGAGCTTGATGCTATTCCTGCTCCTGGCCGCGGTGGGAGTGGTGTTGCTGATCGCGTGTGTGAACATCGCCAGCCTGCTGCTGGCGCGATCTTCGTCGCGACACCGCGAAATTGCTGTGCGACAGGCGCTCGGTGCAGGTAGCTGGAGGCTGATTCGTCAGACCCTGACCGAGAGCGTCGTGCTCTCGCTCTGTGGCGGAGCCCTCGCCCTGCCCCTCAGTTTTTGGCTTAAGGATATTTTGCTCACGCTCGTTCCAGCCAACCTTCCGAGACTTACGGAAGTCGCTTTGAACGGACGCGCACTTTTCTTCGCATTTGCGATTTCCGTAATCACCGGCATCCTGTTCGGCCTCGCTCCGGCACTGCAAATGTCGGACCGGCGATTGATGGACAAATTGGGTCAAGGGTCGCGGGGCGCGGGTCTTGCCTCGGGGCAACACCGCTTCCTGAGCGCGCTGGTCGCTTGCGAGTTTGCACTCTCATTCGTGCTCATGGTGAGCGCCGGCCTCTTGCTGCGCAGCTTTTGGAAGGTGCTCGACGTACAACCCGGCTTCAATACCGACAACGTGGTGACCGCCCGGTTATGGCTGCCTGTACCGAATGATCCCAAGAACAATCCGTATCCGACCCAGGAGAAACGAAATATTTTCGTGAGCGAGATGCTGCGTCGCGTCGGCACTGTGCCCGGCGTGAAGGAAGTCGCGATCGGCGGTGGAAACACTCCCTTTACCGGATTGCGCAACTCCAGAAGCTTCGAGATTGTCGGCCGCGTTGCCGCTGCAGGTGAAGCTCCAACCGCACAGTTGGGTGTGGCATCGCCCGAGCTTTTCCATGTCCTCGCCACGCCGCTCATCACAGGTAGATTCTTTACCGACGCCGACAACGAGAAAGGCGAACCGGTGGTGCTCATTGACCAAACAGCGGCGGAGCGCTTCTGGCCACACGAAGATCCAGTAGGGAAGCAAATTCACATGCAGCTTGGTCCTCAAATACAGCCTGGCCCTCAAAACCCTGACGTGCGGAGGATCGTGGGCGTGATAGGCAGGAGCAGAAATGAGGGCCTCGACGCACCCTACACTCCGCATTTGTTTCTTCCCTCACGACAGTTTCCGCTGAACGCTATGACTATCTACATCCGGACCACGAGCAGTCCCGAGGCTTTAGAGGAGCCGGTCCGCCGTGAAATCCAGGCTGTCGACCCGGACTTGCCGGTGTTCGGCGTGCGGGCGCTGCGCAGCATCATCTCCGATTCGTTAGCCCCGCGCCGTTTTGCCATGCAAATTCTTGGATTCTTTGCAGCCACGGCCATGCTGTTGGCCGCTATTGGCATTTATGGAGTGATGGCCTACTTTGTGAGTCAGCGGGTCCGCGAAATCGGAGTACGCATGGCACTCGGCGCCCAGCGTGCCGACGTGATGAAGCTCATCGTGTGGAAGGGAATGTCGCTTGCTTTGGCCGGAGTGACCGCAGGTCTGGTCGCGGCTCTCGCCCTGACGAGGCTGATTTCGCGCCTCTTGTTCGACGTCAGCGCCACCGATCCCTTAACCCTCGCGGCTTTTACCGCCTTGCTGGGCTTTGTGGCATTTCTCGCAAACTACGTTCCCGCCAGTCGCGCCGCCAAGGTCGATCCCATGGTCGCACTGCGATACGAATGAAGCCGCCGCACTCAGGGTGCATGCGGTTTCGTCAAGGCAGCGTGACGTTCCATGATCGACGCCGGCACCTCAGGAAATCCTTGCAGAGGCTTGCCCATCGTAATGGCCCAGTGATCGAGCCAGCTGGTTCCTTCTTCTCCGACGTAAGTGTCCGGCAGGCTGTAAGCCTGATCGCTGAGCGCATCTTCGAGGGTGATGAAGTGATATCCTCTTTTTCGCATCAGGTCTGCCAGTTCACCGATATGATCAGCCTCCAGCCAGTTTGCATGCAGCAGCAGAATTTGCTTGGGCTCGTAGCCCACGATCTGCTTTGAAAGCTGTTCGTAGTATGCGAATACCTCATCACTGTGCGCCAGGTAAGAGCTGACCATCTCTTGCTGCAATGCGGTGTCTCCTCGCTTCTTGGCGTCTTCGTAGATGGCGCCGTACATCCAATCCCAGGCATCGAGCGTGATCGGAGCGATGCGGTAACCCCGCCCCACGAGAAAGGCCTCAGCATCGCGTCGCGTCTGCAGGTCGCGCCCAGTATCCAAATAAGGATGCCGAAAATATCTCATTGTCATCTTGTGCTGCGCCATCAGCCACCGGGTCACGCTCTCGCCCTGAATGACGTCGTCCTCCCACGCCTTTAGCCCGGCTTTATTCAGCGAGGTGTGACTGAAAGTATGATTACCCAGTTCAAGGCCGGCGTCGAGCCACATATCGAGAACCTTGATTCGTTCGTCCACTTCTCCCGTTCGATATAGTTTCTTCTCATTCACGAACCCAACCGCCGGAATGTTCTGCTGGCGCAGGGCCGCCAGCAACTTTGTAGTCATCTGAGTAATGTCAGTGGCGGACATGTTATAGGCGTTGCCCGCCGGCAAGTCGTCGATCGTGATTGCGACCTGGCGATCGAGTGGAGCTGCGGCGAGGCAGGTCAGAGCCATGCACGTGCACGCCGCCAGGATTATCAATCTCTGCATCTTAGTCATGATAAGGTCCTCACTGACGACCAGTATTGGTGTTGAAAATTCTTTCCGCCGAACACGATCGTATAGGAATCAAGCAAGATCTTGAACCACAAAGGACACAAAGGTACACGAAGAAATCTTCTTGACCAAACCCTTGTGTACCTTCGTGTCCTTTGTGGTTAAAGGTTTTAGGCAAATTCACCAGACCACAGCTCCGGTTTCACAAGAAAACGCTGGTACGATTGAAGAGTGCAGCTGGGGATATTTTCCTGCGCCAATGCTCGCCATCCGAGACAATCTGGCCGAATGTGTCAGCGCTCTGCGCGCCCACAAACTGCGTGCTTCGCTCACCATGCTGGGGCTGACGATGGGCGTGGCCACGCTCATCACGGTCATGACCCTGGTGCAGGGCGCGAATGTCTATGTTGAACAAAAGATCGCCAACCTGGGCACAAACGTCTTTCAGGTCGCCCGCACTCCCTTTGCCGTCACCGACTTCAACATCGTCATCAAGGCTCTGAAGTACCGCAAGATTGAGCTCGACGACATGCAGGCCATTGCCGACCGATGCACCGCGTGCGGCGAGGTCGGCGCTAGCGCCAGCAGCACCGTCCGCGTACGCTACGGCAACAAAGAGGTCACGGACGTGAATCTCTCCGGCCAAACCGCGAGCATGGCGGACATCGACACCCGCACCGTCGAGCGTGGCCGCTATTTTACGCCGTCGGAGGCCGAGCATCGAGCCAACGTCTGCCTCATCGGCGACACACTAGTCCAGCAATTGTTTCTCGGTGTTGATCCGATGGGAAAAACCATGCGCATCGGCAATGATGAGTTCACCGTGATCGGCACCATGGAGAAAATCGGCAGCGTGCTGGGCCAGGACCAGGACAACTTCGTCATGGTCCCTCTATCGGTTTTCCTCCGCATGCAGGGCGCGCATACCAGCCTCATCATCAACGTCAGGACCACCGCGGAGAACTTTGAACCTGCTCAGGATCAGGCTCAGCTTACTCTCCGCGCACGGCACCACCTCACGGCAAACATGGAGGACGACTTTTTTATCGGCACCAAGGAAAGTTATATGGCGTTGTGGCGGAGCATCAGTTCGGCATTTTTCGCGGTGTTCATTATGGTCAGCGTGATCTCGGTTGTGGTCGGCGGCATCGTCATCATGAACGTGATGCTGGTGAGTGTGACCGCCCGGCGTCGAGAAATCGGTGTGCGCCTCGCCGTGGGCGCAACCAAACTGGATATCGTGCGGCAGTTCATCGCGGAAAGCGTCACCCTGTGTATTGCCGGAGGGTTGGTCGGGATTGCACTGGGATTCTTGGTCGCGCTGATCTTGCGAACCTTCACTCCGTTTCCCGCTTCGGTTCAGAGTTGGGTCGCAGTGTTGGGAGTGTTACTCAGTTCCGCGGTCGGACTGTTTTTCGGTATCTATCCCGCAGTGCGCGCGTCCCGCCTGGATCCTGTCGTCGCCATGAGGGCTGACTGATGGCGATTATGACGGCTTCGCAAGCTCGGGAGAATTGTCTCGCCGCGCTCGAAACGCTACGGTCGTCCAAGGTGCGGTCGGTTCTGACCGTCCTTGGCATAGTTATCGGCGTTTCTTCAGTGATTTCGATGGCCAGCATCATTCAGGGTCTTAACAAGTTTGTGCAGGACAAAGTGGAGTCTCTGGGCTCTCGCACCTATTTTGTCTCACGATTTCCGCCGGGCTCAGACCCATCGCGTTGGCCGCAGAGCATACGCACCCGCAGATACTTTGACTACGACTACGCCGATTTCATCCGGCAAGCTGCCCCCGACGTGCAGATCGTAACCACCTTTGGCACTCGCGGCTTTTTCTTTGGCGATAGCAACCTGATCACCAACGGCGATCGCAGCGTCGAGAAGGTCATCGTGCGGGGGGTTGAGCCGCAGTATGCTGAGGCGATTCCGTTGTTCACAGTGGGGCGCGGCCGTTTTATCAGTGCCTTTGATCAGGAACATGCGCGGCCGGTTGTCGTGCTGGGAGCTGCCATCAACGAATCACTTTTCCCCTACACCGATGCCGTCGGAAAAACGGTACGGCTCAACGGCGACCTCTACGAAGTCATCGGCGTTTTTGAGCATGACCCGGGTTTGTTCATCGGCCCCGGCGTGGACGCGTTCGCCGTCATCCCGCTCAGCAACTTCAAGAAAGAGTATCCAGAAGCCAAGGAGCTGATCATGGCTTTCACGGTCCCGGAGAACGTGAGCCTTCAAACCGCACAGGACGAAGTGATTCAGGCGATGCGCCGCCTGCGGCATGTTCCCACCAACAAGGAGAACGATTTCGAGCTGAGTTCGCCCGACTTTCTTAGCAATTTATGGAACCAGCTTACCGGGGCCTTGGTGATCCTGACCAGCGTGATCAGTTCCATCGGACTGCTCGTCGGCGGCATCGGCGTGATGAACATTATGCTGATCTCCGTGACCGAGCGTACCCAGGAGATTGGCTTGCGCAAAGCGATCGGCGCCCGCCGTGTGGATATTCGCCTTCAGTTCCTGGTGGAGGCCGTGATCCTCACTCTGGTGGGCGGCACTATCGGCATTTTGATCGGGGCAGGAATATCGACGCTGGTCCGCACGTTCGTGCCTTCGATCCCAGCAACGCTTTCCTATCTGTGGGTATCGATCGGCTTTACGATCTCGGTGGCCGTGGGTTTATTCTTCGGTTTTTATCCCGCGAATTTGGCGGCCAATCTGGATCCCATCGTGTGTTTGCGATACGAGTAGACGTGGATTAGGGAATTTCTACTTCTGACTCTGCTGAAATTCCGACGCCACCTAAGCAGCAGGAAGCGGCTTGCTCCTGTACACCTGATACCCGCGCGGGGTGAGCCTGACCACGCCCCTCACCTGCTCCTCGACATAGCCTTCATTGCGCAACTCGGCGACTGCCACACGCGCAAAAGAGGAATCGACGGTCTGCTGAGGCAGCCTCACGAATTCAAGAGGATTGTGCTCGTAGTGCTGGACGAGAGTGACGAAGAGCTCGGTCTGGATCGACTCTGGCTGCATTGAATTGTCTCTGCATCCAGTGTGCCCCCAGGCGCCATTTCCAGGAATGGCCCGTCCGTGCCAGCCCGGGTAACCTTAGTCGAGTGTACTAACGCGGCAGCACCGGCTTCACCACAGGGTCACAGAGGCACAGAGAACCCGGGCCATCAGGCGGGATCGCGATAATCTGGATGAGCTGTTCTTGAGACCCATCTCTGTGTCTCGGTGCCTCTGTGGTGATATGGGTTTTCTGCAAGGTGTAACTTTCCGGCGCAGGCCAATCACCTGCCACAGTTTGGGTCAGGTGCGAGCGAGGGATAGTCGGGAATCGCACCCAGCTTCTGCGAGTCAATAAGCTTGCGGAAATCCGCTAACTCTTTTGTCTTAAGCTGCTGCCACTCGCCGAAAGTATCGTTCATCGCTCCGCATACCTTTTGCAGGGCCGCAAACGATGCCTCCGAAGGCGCAAAATCAGCTCCATCCACGAGTGCGATCAGCGCCACCAGACTATCGTTCACGATTGTGAAATTGCTCCCCTTGGGGGTATCGAAAACCGAGAGCGACTCGCCTTCAATACCCGCCGCTTTCGAATCAAGTTGAGTGGCCGCGGTCGCGATCGGATCCCCTGCCGGCCGCTTCGTGAACTCTGCCAGACGCGAGCGAAGATCCTTCACCTGCTGATAACCGGCAAAGTTTCGCCCGAGAGCTGCGGAAATCTTGAGTTCTAAGGCGAGTGTGCTCTCCAGTTGGTTCCGCGCGTAATCCACCCGGGGATCCATCTTCACTTCGAGTGGCTGGCGGTAAGTCCGGCCCTCCACCGTCAGACGCACTTCATATTTTCCCGGTAGGACGAGCGGACCCTGCGGGGGCAGCGGCGTTTCACCCACGATCGCACCCATGGGATAGTTGTAGGGAGTCTGGACGTGCACCGCTTCGGGGTCGGGATAGCGCAGGTTCCATACAGACCGATGCATTCCCGGCCCCTTCTCGAGTGGTTTGGGATGTGCAATCCAATATTCGGCAATCTGCAACGGCTGCTCATGGGCCTCGGGCAACGGCGCGCTCGAGTAAGCGCGAATCAGCTTTTCATCCTGATCATAAATCTCCAGTTGAATATCGGTAGGCGCAGCGGACGGTAGAAAGTAATCGAGAATGGCTCCATCCGGCGGATTCTTTCCCGCCGGAATCTCCGGAGGCACCGGCGTATCTTGATTCTCATCCCGGCGCACACGAATCGCTGGCCGCGGGGGAAGCAGCGTAGCCTGCGTCGGCGGCGATTGCGGGTCAATCTGGCGCAGTGGCGAAATATCATCGAGAATCCAGAACGAGCGTCCGTAGGTTGCCGCGATCAAATCGTCCTGCTCGATCGCGAGATCATGCACCGCGACGATAGGCATGTTCGAGCGCAGCGATTGCCAATGGCCGCCGCTGTCGAACGAGACGTATACGCCTTGTTCGGTTCCCGCGTAGAGCAAAGATTTGCGCACTGGGTCTTCCCGCACCGCCCGCACGAAATCAGCATCGCGAATGCCATTCACCGTTTCCTGCCAGCTCTGGCCGAAGTCATGGGTTTGAAAAATGTGCGGACGCAGGTCGTCCAAAGGATTCCGGTTGACCGCGACGTAGGCAGTACCGGCGTCGAAGTGCGACGCCTCAATCAGTGGAATCAAGCTCCACTCCGAGACTGCGGGCGGGGTAACGTTCTGCCAAGTCGCGCCGCTGTCACGGGTTAACTGGACGGCGCCGTCGTCGGTACCGGCCCAAATAACTCCCTCTTTCACCGGCGATGGCGCAATCGTCATCACAGAGCCCAGCGGTTTTTTCGGATCTTTTGCATCCACCGGAGTCCGCGTCAGGTCAGGGCTGATCGCTTCCCAACTCGTGCCCCCGTTCACCGTCTTCAGCATAAATTGCGTGCCCAGATAAAGAACATGCGGATCCTGGGGTGAGAAGACCATGGGAATATTCCAATTGAACCTGTACTTGGTTCCGAAGGCGATGGGCGCAGGCGAGACATCCCGCACCTGCCCAGTCCGTTTCGATAATCGAACCACGCTACCGAAGGGGCCCGCGTTGTAAACCACGTCAGGATCGAGCGGATCAGGAATGGTGTAACCACTTTCACCCGGGCCCACGGGAAACCAATCTCGCTCCGTAATTTGCCCGTTATTGCCACGGCTCGAAGTGCCCACGGTCCCGCTGTCTTGTTGAGGTCCGTACACCCAATACGGAAACTCATGATCGGTGGCCACACGATAGAACTGGCCGGTCGGCTGGTTGTACCAGGTGCTCCACGATTCTCCGCCATTCAGGCTGATGGTCGCGCCCTGATCGACTCCCAGCATGATGCGCTGCGAGTTCGTTGGGTCAATCCATAGCGTGTGGTAATCGTCTCCGCCCGGCGCGCCCTTGATGACCGTGAACGTTTTGCCGCTGTCGGTCGAACGGTAGAGCGACTGCTTGGGAACGTAGACCACATCTGCATTTCGCGGATCGACGAAGATCTCACTCATGTACCAGTAGCCGACAATGCGATCGTCCGTCGTGGCCCGTTGCCAGGTGGCACCGCCATCGTCGGACCGGTACAGTCCGTTGTTCTTATCCTTAGCTTCGATAAGAGCGTATACCCGCCTGCCATGCGTGCCCGGCGCGACCGCCACTCCAATGCGGCCCCAATCCTTAGGCGGCAAGCCGTGCCCTGTAATCTCGGTCCAGGTAACGCCTTCGTCGGACGACTTGTAGATTCCGCTGCCCGGGCCATACGACGTTCCTGTTTGTCCGGGCTTG
>DATHPO010000111.1:0-33574 GCA_035483835.1 Terriglobales bacterium | reverse complement strand
AGCCCAGAGTGCCGTGGACACTGGCCGCATGCTTCGCGGGATCAATCGAGATGCTTTTGCCGGTGGACGAAGTCATTCCCGCCTGGCCGTGACAGGCAAGGCAGCTTTCATCCTGCTTCAACGGATGGGACGTTTTCGGTTGGGCGCCAACCCGAGTAGGCATCAGCGTGCAAACTGAAAGAAGACTTACCGAAACCACCAAGAACAAGTAACTAGGATTCGATCGCCAGATGGTCACGATCGCGCGTTGCATCACTTTCAACAAGGTAAAAACACCGCTTTCCCTACTTCATTCCCAAGTCCGTCAGGATCTTGGGATTTTCTTCACCGGACGCCAAAACCTGATGGCACGCAGAACAGTCATTGGTGATGGTCTGCCCATCGGCACTGGTATGGCTGCCGTCGTGGCAGCGGAAGCAGCCCGGCGAATCATTGTGCCCAAGATTGTTCGGATGGGTGCCCCAGGTCACCCGCATGTCCGGAAAGACATTCCGCAGGTAGATCGCTGAAATCTCCTCCCCCGCTTGCTGCACCAGCGGCCGTCGCGTCTGATAGATCTGAGGGTAATTGGTCCGATAAAAATTGTTGATTTCCTCCGTAATGCTCTGCTTTGCCATTTCGCGGGTGGGATAATTCACCTTCAGAACCTCGACTGCCTTTTTCCTGATGTAGGGAAGATCCGGACTAATCCGCCCCAGCGACATTCGCTTGTCCACTGCGTTATCAGGAAGGTCGAAAGCATGGGTGGGCCGGTTATGGCAATCCACGCAGTCCATGACCCGATGCTCTCCCTTGTCCAATTGTTGTTGAGTCGGCTTGGTATCACTGGAAATAAATTCGGTCGTCTTGCCCTGATCGTCGGTGTAATACACGACCGGGATGATCTGCCGCTCGGCATCGGTGGAAATGTAGTGGATGCGCGCCGCGTCGGCGAGGTGACGCCCATGGATTCCGACAGAACCCTGCGAGGTGCGTCCGCCGACTTTCAGTAGCAGTACGTCCGTCTGAGGAGTATTTTTTTCGTCCTCCTTGTAGCTGGTGTTCACCAGAAATTTGTCGCCTGTAAAACGCTGCGGCCAGTGGCATTGCTCGCAGGTCTCGCGCGCCGGGCGAAGATACTTGACCGGCGAAGGGATCGGTTGCGAATAGGTATGGAACGTCACCGCATAAACCTGCCGCAGGCCGGAAAGCTTGGATCGGACAAACCAGCCCGCTCCAGGCCCGATGTGGCACTCGACACAAGCCACGCGCGAGTGTGGAGAATTTTGATAGGCGGTGTACTCGGGGGCCATCACGCGGTGGCAAGTGGTTCCGCAGAAGCTCACCGAGTCCATATACTCGACGCCACGGTAGGAGGCGGTCCCAATGATAAGAAGATTGAGCACCGTAGCCACGACTACCCATTCCAAGGTACGCCGGACTACCGGCAACTGCAGGTCAATGGCAGGATAAATTTGCGGCAGTTGCCCAGTCCCAAGCAGACTTCGTCGCTTGAGCCAGATGCCCAGGGGAATCAGCAGCAGCCCCAGCACGAAGATGCCGGGAAGAATCAGAAAGACCAGAAGGCCAATGTAAGGATGCGGTGGTCCCGGAAGAAAAATGTCATAGAACCAGAAAGCGATAGTGGTAAGCGCCGTACTGGTCGTGATCACGGCACCCGTAAGTGTGATGGGATTCTGTCCCAGAAAATAGATCGGTTGCGCCCAGTCCCGTATGCGTTCTCGCAGTTTCATGTGAAACCGTTGCTCCTTCTATCTTCCGTGCGCCATCTGGCAGACACACCTCAGATTCCGCCGCGCAAACTCCGCTGCCCGGAACAATCGCTCTACACCTTGACGCCGCGAGGACTACTTTTTCAGCGTGCGAATATAAGCCACCAGCCCCTTGACTTCCTCTGGACTTAGAGAGGCGTACTTCGGCATTTTGTTTTTGCCGTTTGTAATGATATCCGCGAGCTCGGTGTCCGACATTTTCTGGACGTCGGCACTGGTGAAGTCGTGCGCGCCCATTTTCTTCCCCATCGGCGAACCGGTTCCGTCGGCACCGTGGCAGGCAGCACACTTTGATTTGAAGAGCGTCGATGCATCTTGCGCATGTACGGATAAGGGAAGAGTGAGAACAAAAGCCAATGCGGTTGCGAAAGCAAACACTTGAAAGTTAATCCTCTTCATCGTCAAGCTCCATTCTAGTTTTCATCGGCCCTACATCGGACCAAGATTAAGAGTTGCAAAATGCAATATTGAACTCGCGAAGGCAGAGATTCCGTGACCCGGGTCACCGATGCCTGTGATTGTAAGCCCATTACATTCAGGTGTGAATACACTGGTGATAGGCCTCACCGTCAACTGTGATGTCGATCACGGCAAGACTCTGGGATTTGGGTTCAAACTAGTAATCAAGGTGGACCCTATGTCAAAGGATAATCGCAATTTGCTGGACGTGCTGAAGTTCGAATTGGAGTTTCTTGAGCAGGGCGGCTACGGACGATTGCCGCGCGAATCCTGGCGTCCACGTTTTATTTTCGAGGATTCCCCCACTTGCATGAACTTTAACTCCAAGGACCGCGAGCCGTGTGACGAGTGCCTTCTGATGCAATTCGTGCCGCAAGATGCGCGCACGGAACAGACTCCGTGCATTCACATCCCGCTGTCACCCGCTGGAGAGACGATCGCGTCTTTATACCGCACCGGGACACAGCAGGAGCTTGAGGATGCGCTCGGCGACTGGCTACGGACGACGATCCGCCGGCTCGAAGCGGAAAAAGCCAAAACAATAGCGACTGCCGATTCTTCGCGGTAGACTGTCGCTCCGGAGTCACGCGCGATTCAGGTTGAGAAAAGCGAGGTGAACTCCAGTCTCGTCCGCGGGCCCAACGCGAAAGCCTACCTTCTCGACGAGGCCACGCATTTCGATGTTCTCCCGAAGAACGTAGGCCTGCACCGACTCCAGGTGTTCATCGCGGGCTACCTGAATCAGGCGGCGAAACAACTCGATTCCTAAACCGCGATGCTGGTACTGATCGCGCACGAGCAGCGCGAGTTCGGCGGTGCTTTTCCCGTGAAGCTTGCTCAACCGCCCGACGGCGAGGATTTCGTGTTCGCCCGTGTCCGGCGAAGTGTAATCGGCGACCATTGCAATCTCTCGATCGTAGTCGATAAAACAGATTCGTCTCAACCGATCGTGAGCCACTCGCTGGCTGAGCTTGGACCACTGAAAATAGCGGAGAAATACGCTGCGCTCAGAAAGCGTTCCGTGGAACTTCACCACCAGCGGTTCATCCTCAGGGCGGATCGGCCGTAGCACTACGGGTGTGCCATCCTTCATCGTCCACGACGAAACGTATTGCACCGGGTAGGGCCGGATGGCAGGTTTGGGAAGCTGGCTAGCAGCGATGCTCTTATCGTGTAGAACGAACCGGGCGTCGAGCGCGAGGATCTGATCGGGGGAAGCGATCAGCGGATTGATGTCCGCCTCTTTGATGGCGGGGTTGTCAACGATGAGGCGGCTGAAGCGCACTAACAAGGCTTCGAGCGCCTCAATGTCTACCGGCTTACGGCCGCGCACGCCGGATAGAGCCTTAAAAATTAGAGTTTGATCGAGTAAGCGATGCGCCAGCGTGGTGTTGAGCGGCGGCAACGCCAGTGCGCGGTCACGATAGACCTCTACCAGTTCTCCGCCTGAGCCGAAAGCCACGACCGGGCCGAATTGCGCGTCCGTAGCGCTGCCAACAATTAATTCGTAGCCCGCGCCTTTCCACATGGGTTGCACCGTCACGCCCTGAAAACTCTTGCGGCCTGCGCGCTCGGTAACGGAAGATTGAATCGCGCGGTATGCCTCGCGAACGGCTGCGGTGTCGGCAAGATTCAATTTCACGCCGCCAGCGTCGGTCTTGTGCGTAATCGTCTCGGAATGCAATTTCACGGCGACAGGAAAGCCGATTGCCGCTGCTGCCGTCTCGGCCTCTTCCTCGGTGCGCGCGATTCTCGTCTCCACTGCCGGAATTCCACATAGCGTAAGGATCTGTTTTGATTCGAACTCCGTGAGCAATGTTCGTCCGTGGCTTCGGGCTTTCTCGATGATCGTACTTATCTTGTGCCGCGCTTCACTCTCCTCTTGCGGGCCATCCGCGAGAACCGGGGTTTCATAGATGCCGCGAAGGTTGTAGGCATAGCGCCACATCAGGGTAAAGATTCGGGTGGCAGTGTCCGGGAAAGTGAATGTTGGAATTCCCGCGCTATTCAGAATGGCTTCACCGGCGGCAACACTTTCTCCCCCCATCCAGCTCGCGAGGAGCGGTTTGCCCAGCGCATGGGCGTAGGGCACTAATCGTTCCGCAACCTCGGCGGGATTGGTCATGCCCTGCGGGGCGAGGATGACAAGTAGACCGTCGCTATTGGGGTCGGCGAGTGCAATCTCAGCTGCGCGCTGATAGCGTTCGGGATCGGCGTCTCCGAGTATGTCAATCGGATTGCCATGGCTCCAGTGGGCCGGAAGAAAGCGGTTGAGTGCGTCGAGGGATTCCGTCGAAAGCGTAGCAAGCTCGCCGCCAACCGCAATGAGCGCGTCCGTCGCGAGCACGGCCGGGCCGCCGGCATTGGTCAACATGGTAAGCCTTGGGCCGCGTGGCCGAGGTTGTTTGCTTAACACCTCCGCCATATAGAACAGATCCGCGATGCTGCTTACACGCAGAACGCCAGCCCGTCGAAATGCCGCCTGAAGAACGTCATCGCTGCCGGTAAGCGCGCCAGTGTGAGAAGCCGCCGCTTTCGATCCGCCTTCCGAGCGACCAGCTTTCAACACGATGATCGGCTTGGTGAGCGTCACTTCTCGGGCCGCCGATAAGAAGGACCGCGCATCGCCGATCGACTCCATATAAATAAGGATGCTCTGCGTATGAGGATCATCGCCGAAGTAATCAATCAGGTCCCCCCAGCCGATGTCGAGCATCGAGCCGGTGGAAACGAATGCGCTGAAGCCCACCCGCTCGCGCAGGCTCCAATCTAGAATCGCCGTCTGCAGCGCACCACTCTGACTTAAGAATGCAACGTTGCCCGGACGGGCGATGGTTTGGGCAAAGGTTGCATTGAGTCCAAAACGCGGGTTCATGATCCCGAGACAGTTCGGGCCGAGCAGTCGCATGTGGCCGCGTGTTAACTCTTCGGTGATTTGCTTTTCCAGCGTTTGCCCTTCAGCGCCGTGCTCACGAAAGCCCGCAGAGATGACAATCGCAGACTTTACGCCCGCAGCCACACATTCCCTGACAATCGCGGGAACGGTGGCCGCGGGGGTCACGATGACGGCGAGATCTACTGCTTCCGGGACCTCATGGATCGAGGGATACGCCGCCAGGCCGAGGATATTTGAGTGATGCGGGTTTACCGGATAGATCTTGCCCTGAAATGCCGGGATGTGAAGATTGGAAACGATCGCGCGGCCCACGCTGCCCTCGCGTTCCGTCGCGCCGATGACGGCAACGCTGCCCGGCTTGAAAACCACGTCAAGCGGCCGTATTTCCGAACGCACAAAGTCGTCACGTTTATCCTGCACTCCACCTGCTGGTCCAGCCACATTCTCGCTCACCAGATTCTCCCAGGTGGCAGGCTCCGACCGTCAGATCCGTATAGGAAGCGAATCTGACTGCCCGGCGCCGATGGCCGGGATGTCTACCAAATCGCAGTATAACAATTGCCCTATGGAGGTGCGCTGTGCTGGAAAGACTTCGAGACATAGTGTGATGTGGCTCGCACCTGCCAGTGACTTCTGTCACAGCCACTTGGCTTGGCTTTCCAGCAAACTGAGCCCATATGCAGTCTGGCAGGGAGCAGGGTCAGTCAAAGCTTCAATCATTCCCCTTTGTGACCGATATCACAGCCAGCTGTGCGCTTTGCACTATCCGCTTCGAAAGGTAAGGTCGAAAATTGGCATAGTACGAGGAGGGGCAGAGATGATGCTCGCGTATCGACTTCTCCGGCTAGTCGAAAACCACTCTGCGGCTCTGGCGGCAGGGCTCCTCGAAAAGACACAGAACTCCCCATTGCTCGCAAGCTACCGCAACGTCCCACCCGGGGAACTCGAGCAGCGGGCATACGAAATCTATCGCCATCTGGCAGACTGGCTCCTGGGCAAAAGTGAGTTGGACGTCGAAAAGCGATACACAGAAATTGGCGCCAAGCGCGCCCGGCAAGACGTGCCCCTAAGTCAGCTTATCTGGGCAATTATTCTGACCAAGAAAAACCTTTGGGACTTCCTCAAACGAGAGGCGATTCTGGATCGTCCCGCGGAGATCTCCGGCGAACTCGAAGTCGAGGAATTGCTGGATGAATTCTTTGACCACGCCATCTTTTACGCGGCGGTTGGTTATGAGCGAGCGTGTGTGTCTGAGCCCTTGCGGAAGGTGAGGGCTGCTGGATAGGGAGAGGCAAGGATGTCGTGGGAGCCTGAATACAAGTCAAAGTTACGGACAGCCGACGGAGCATTACGCGGCGTACAGTCGGGAATGCGTGTCTACATTCAACCCGGGTGCGCCGAGCCTGAAACCCTGGTTGAGGCGCTGATGCGCCGCGGCCCTTATGTACAAGACGTGGAGATCGTTCACATGATGACCATGGGAGCGGCCCCGTACGTGGCTCCGGAGATGGCAGGCCACTTCCGGCATAACGCGATGTTCATCGGCTCGAATGTGCGGAAGGCCATCAACGATGGCCGCGCAGACTACACGCCCATCTACCTCAGTGAGATTGAACAACTGTTCGAGAGCGGCGCCATGCCGCTGGATGTGGCCCTGCTGACGCTCTCCCCCCCGGATTCCCACGGATTCTGCAGCTTTGGGGTGGGCGTGGATACGTCGCTCACCGCGGCCAAGTGCGCCCGCTACGTGGTTGCACAGATCAACGATCAGATGCCGCGCACATATGGGGACAGCTTCATCCACGTGACTGAGATTGACGCCATCGTGGATTCGTCCCGGCCGCTGTGCGAAATGGGGCAACCGGCGATCACAGACATGCACAAAGCCATCGCCCGTAACGTCGCGGATCTGATCGAGGACGGGGCGGTACTGCAGACTGGCATCGGCGGGATCCCGGATGCCGTGCTGCCATTTCTCGTGGACCGCAAGGATCTCGCGGTTCACAGCGAGCTGGTTTCGAACGGCGTTGTCCCATTGATCGAAGCCGGTGTGATCACGGGCGCGCGCAAGAACTTCAAGCCGCGGAAGATCATTCTGGGATTTGCGGTAGGCACGAAGCCGTTGTTCGATTTCGTGGACAACAATCCCATATTCGAATTTCATCCCACGGCCTATACCAACGATCCTGGACTGATCGCCCGCAACGACAACATGGTGGCGATCAACTCTGCGTTGCAGATCGATCTGACTGGCCAGGTCTGCTCCGATTCGATCGGAAGCCAGTTCTATAGCGGCATTGGCGGACAGGTGGACTTCCTCCGCGGGGCTTCGCGGTCCAAAGGTGGCAAGCCGATCATCGCCATTTCGTCTACCGCCAAGGATGGCGCAATCTCGCGGATTGTTCCCATGCTGAGCCCAGGCGCGGGAGTTGTGACATCGCGCGGGCTGATCCGATACGTGGTGACGGAAAATGGGGTCGCATATTTGCACGGCAAGACCATCCGGCAACGGGCGCAGGCCCTGATCAACATTGCACATCCCAAGTTTCGGGAAGAGCTCTATCAATTTTGCGAGAAAACCGGATGGCTGCAGCGGCCTTTAGCTGCGGAGACCGTAGCGAGATGAAAGATCGCAGCCCAAGCCAGCGCTAAGGTCACGGTGGATATCGGGGAACGCAAGCCTGCGAAGAAGAATCGGAACAAGCTCCGACCGGAAGTCGCTCGAAACTGCTCTCCCAACTGGATCTGCGGGAGTTCAGCAGCCCCGGGCACACGGTTCTTTGTGTTTCGAAACCGGCGGCCCTGTCGGTTACCGTTCGGGCGCGCATCCCGCGTAACGCACTATGGCGCCTTGGAGCAGCCCTGGCAGAGGAAAGCCGGAAGCCCGTTAAGCCAAAAGACGAATCCGCTTGGCATCGGTATAATAGTTTATCGTTGACGATGTGCGGCGCTCCGCGATTCGCAACCTCGTAAACGCTGGGGCGTTCCAGGGCGAGTTGCAATGCGGACTTCAGGCCGCAAAACGTGAGCGGGGTTTCACCGTACCACATTATCCAAACGCCGACTTGACCGCAGCCACGGAACGAGTGAAACAGCCGCGCTGCCCCCGCGGAATAGCGACAGAGCGATAGTGCAAAGTTACTGCAAGACCGGCCTCGCAGATAGCCATAAGTTGTTGAAGGGCGCGTAGCTCAATTGGCAGAGCAACTGACTCTTAATCAGTAGGTTGAAGGTTCGATTCCTTCCGCGCTCACCATCTTTCAACAACATAGCTTGTTCGGCAGCCCACTTGGTAGCAACTGCTTGCCTACCACACCGAGTGCGGCACGAATTTCGCTCTGGTTCGCACGGTCGTACCCTCAGCTGATCCTTCTCTGTCAGTAACCCTTCCCGTAGCAATTGCGAACTTCGGCCCCGCGCGGGTGAGGAAACCTGTCGACGCGACTGCACGAGGGCGATCAGTTTTCGCATCCCAAGTATAGTTTTGCCTACTATCGCACGCTGGGTATAGCAAGATTTGCGCGTCTTCTTGAGACTTATGGCGATGGTTGCAATCCAGGGTAATTGTTTCCGAAACGGCATGCGGTGCTAAAACGGGAGACGGTTACTCCTTTTGTTTAGGCCCGCGTCATTGCCAGCGTGACACACGGATTTTTTGCGTTGACTATGGGGAGCAGAGGGTGCAGACGGTCGGTTGATTGTTTGACGGAGAAAGATCATTCCCACAGACGATCTCCGAATGGGGCGCGCTGCGCTCTTTTTTCTGGAGTACGGGCAAAATGCCGGGTACGGCTCCTATGTACGGCGTCGTTGTCTGAAATCCAGCCAATCTTCATCCGCAGGTTACGCCTTTTGCGCGCTGCTATCTGACGTGAGGTCGCAATGAAGCCGGCACTCTTCGACAGTTCTATCCTCGCCACCGCACAGCAAGCGGTTGAATTCGTAAGCAACATTCTCGAATCTTCCACCGAATATTCGGTCATCGGCAAGGACCTTGACGGGAAAATCTTGTTGTGGAATGAAGGCGCCCGTCGCATGTACGGGTATGAGGCGGAAGAAGTTGTGGGCAAGATGAACTCCGAGATTCTGCACACTCCTGAGGATGTGGCCAGCGGAAAACCTCACGAAATCATGCAGTCTGCTTTAAAAGACGGCAAGTGGGAAGGAGTTATTGGGCGAGTACGCAAGGATGGCAGGCGCATCAGTGCGCGCCTGGTGATCACGCCGCGGCGAGACAATCAGGGCGAAGCGATCGGTTTCTTGCTGATCTCCAAAGACATTTCGCACGAGATGCGGTTTACGGAGGAGACACGAAAAGCGAAACTCTTCGACAATGCCATCGTTGGCAATCCGCAAGAGGCGGTTGACTTCATCGCCAACATTCTGGAGTCTTCCACGGAATATTCGATCATCGGCAAGGATATGGAAGGGAAAATCCTACTGTGGAATGAGGGCGCGCGGCGGCTGTATGGATATGAACCCTCAGAAGTGGTTGGCAAAGCCAACTCCTCGATCCTGCACACGCCTGAGGATATCGCCGCCGGCAAGCCGCGAGAACTGCTCGATGCTGCGCTGCGCGACGGAAAATGGGAAGGCACCCTGCGCCGCCAGCGCAAGAATGGCCAGCACTTCACCGCTCGCGTCGTCATCACTCCGCGAATGGATTCTTCGCGGAAGGCAATTGGCTTCCTGCTCATTTCGAAAGATATCTCCGATGAGATTCGCCTCACCGAAGAGGTGAAGGCCACGCAGTTCTATACCCGCTCGCTGATCGAATCCAATATCGACGCTCTGATGACTACCGATCCTTTGGGAATCATCACGGACGTAAACCAACAGATGGTCGCCTTAACCGGCTATTTGCGCGAGGATCTCATCGGCAAGCTCTTCAAGGATTTCTTTACCGATCCGGCCCGCGCGGAAGATGGCATCCGGCTGGTGCTGCGCGAAGGCCGGGTCACGAACTACGAGCTGACCGCCAAGTCCAAAGACGGACGTGCCACCGTAGTGTCTTATAACGCATCGACCTTTCGCGATGCCAGCGGCAAGCTGCAGGGCGTATTCGCCGCTGCTCGAGACATCACCGAGCAGAAAAAACTGGAGCAGCAGCTGCGCGAATCGGAATCATACAATCGCGGTCTGATCGAAGCTTCCGTCGACGGGCTCATCACGGTCGACCCCTCCGGCAGCATTTCCGACGTGAATGAACAAATGTGCCGCATGTCTGGCTACAGTCGAGAGGAACTAATCGGCACGCCCTTCTCCGATTATTTCCAGGATTCCGATCGGGCCACGGCAGGAGTCAAGGAAACTTTCGACAAAGGCGTGGTGACCGACTACGTCCTCACGCTCGCGCGGCGCAGCGGCACACCCATGCGGGTCTCGTTCAACGCCTCGGTTTTCAAAGACGCCTCCGGAGACGTGCGGGGTATCTTCGCTTCGGCGCGTGACATCACCGAACAGTCGCGGCTGCAGGCGCAACTTGGCGAGGAACGCGCCTACAACCGCGGCCTGATCGAAGCTTCGCTGGATGGCCTCATCACGGTTGACCCGGTACTCAGCATCACCGATGTCAACGAGACCATGTGCCGCATGTCGGGATACGCGCGCACTGATTTGGTGGGGACGGCATTCCAGCAGTACTTTACGGATCCCAAGCGCGCCGCGGACGGAGTTCGCCAGACTCTGGACAAGGGTGCGGTCACTAACTATGAACTCACCCTGCGACGCAAAGAGGGGCAGGAACTCCTGGTTTCATTCAATGCCGCGATTTTCAAGGATACCGAGGGGAAAATTCGAGGGATCTTTGCTTCCGCCCGTGACATCACCGATCAGGCCCGTCTGCAAAGCCAGCTGGCGGAGGAACGTGCATATAACCGGGGGTTGATCGAGGCTTCCGTCGATGGCCTCGTGACCGTCGACGAAAAGATGCTCATTACCGACGTCAACGAAACCATGAGCAAGATGGCGGGAAAATCGCGTACTCAGCTCATTGGATCATCGTTCCCGGATTACTTTGTGGAGCGAGAACTGGCAGCGGAAGGCGTGCGGCTGACTTTCAAGGAAGGTTCTGTCACCAACTACGTTCTTACCCTTCAGGCAGGTGCCGAAAAGCAGATCCCCGTATCGTTCAACGCCGCTGTTTTCCGCGATCCCTTGGGCAATATTCGAGGAATCTTTGCTTCGGCCCGCGATATTACCGCGCAGAAGCGGTTGGAGCTGCAGCTGCAGGCATCGCAGTTCTATACCCGCTCCCTGATTGAATCCAATATCGACGCGCTGATGACCACCGATTCTCTGGGCATCATCACCGATGTGAATGAGCAGATGGAGTCGCTGACCGGATGCACTCGGGAGGAACTGATTGGCAAAGCCTTCAAAGATCATTTCACCGATCCGTCGCGAGCTGAGGAAGGTATCCGGAAGGTATTGCAGCAGGGCAAGGTGACGAACTATGAGCTAACCGCCCGTTCGAAGATGGGTCGCGAACTCGTAGTAAGCTACAACGCCACCACCTTCAACGATCAAGGCGGCAAACTGCAAGGGGTGTTTGCCGCAGCCCGTGACATTACGGAGCAGAAGAAGCTGGAAGAACAGCTCCGCGAACAGCAGTCCTACAATCGCGGCTTGATCGAAAGCTCGGTCGACGGCTTGATCACGGTCGATCCGGTGGGAACCATCTCCGATGTAAACGAGCAGATGTGCCGCATGACCGGATACGCGCGTACCGAGTTAATCGGCAGCCCCTTTGCGGACTATTTCACCGAGCCGGAGCGCGCCACCGCCGGGGTCAAGCAAACCTTTGATACCGGCGTGGTCACCGAGTATGCCCTCACTCTCATCTCCCGCACCCGCCGCCTGCTGCAGGTCTCATTCAACGCATCGGTCTTCCGGGATCCGCTGGGCAACGTGCGCGGCATCTTTGCCTCAGCCCGCGATATTACCGATCGCGTCCGTTTGGAAGAGCAGCTCCGCGAACAGCAAAACTATCTGCGGGGCTTGATTGAGAGCTCGGTCGACGGCTTGGTCACAGTCGATCCCACCGGCTTCATCACCGACGTCAACGACCAGATGTGCCGTATGACGGGCTATCCTCGCGAAGAGCTCATCGGCTCGGTGTTTAAACAATACTTCACCGAACCCAACCAAGCCGACCTGGGCGTGAAGCGCACTCTGACCGAAGGCACGGTCACCAACTACGAACTGGTTCTGCGCTCGAAGGCCGGGCGCAAAGCCACCGTCTCATTCAATGCATCGATCTTCCGCGCTCCGGACGGGCAGGTGCAGGGTATTTTCGCCTCCGCGCGCGATATCTCGGAGCAGGCCCGCCTGCAACTTCAACTGGCTGAGCAGCAGGTTTACAACCGGTCGCTCATTGAAGCTTCCGCGGACGCGCTGTTCGCCATCGCCCCCGACGGCACCATCACCGACGTGAATGAGGAGGCCACCCGGCTGGCCGGCTACTCGCGTAAGCACCTGATCAACTCGCGCTTTTCGGAATACTTCACCGAACCCGAGCGTGCCCGTGCCGGCGTACAGCAGACACTGGCGGAAAAACGCGTCATCAGCTACGAACTCGTCTTAAAAACCCGCTACGGACGCAAGATCACGGTCAGCTTCAACGCGGGCGTATTCAGCGACACAGCCGGCACCGCGCTGGGGATCTTGGCCGCGGCGCGCGACATCACCGCCCAAAAGGGATTAGAAAAGCAGCTGCGCGATTCCCAGTTCTATACCCGGTCGCTGATCGAATCCAACATTGACGCGCTGATGACCACCGATCCTCTGGGTATCATTACCGATGTGAATCAGCAGATGGAGGCGCTCACCGGGGGTACCCGCGAGGAGCTGATTGGCACCGCCTTCAAGACCTATTTCACCGATCCGGGGCGCGCGGAAGACGGAATCCGCGTCGTGCTGCGCGAGGGCCGGGTCACAAACTACGAATTGACCGCCCGGTCGAAAACCGGACGGGAGACTGTGGTTAGCTACAATGCGACCACCTTCAACGACCAGGGGGGCAAACTGCAGGGCGTGTTTGCCGCCGCGCGCGACGTGACCGAGCGCAAGCGCTTCGAGCAGACTCTGCAGGAAAAGAACGTTGAGCTGGAGAACGCCAGCCTGGCCAAGGACCGCTTCCTGGCTAGCATGAGTCACGAGCTGCGCACGCCGCTGAATGCCGTGATCGGCTTTACCGGCACGCTGCTGATGAAGCTTCCGGGCCCGCTGAATGGAGAGCAGGAAAAGCAGCTGCGCACCATCCAGACCAGCAGCCGCCATTTGCTTTCGCTTATTAACGACCTGCTGGACCTGGCCAAGATCGAATCCGGCAATGTTGAACTCAACATGGAGCCGGTTTCCTGCCAGGCCGTCATCGCGGAAGTCAGTACCACCCTGCGGACTCTGGCCGAAGGCAAGAGTCTGAAGCTCGAAATCGCGCTTCCCGATCACGAGGTCAACGTCCGCACCGACCGCCGCTCCCTGACTCAGATCCTCATTAATCTGACCAACAATGCGATCAAGTTCACGGAGCAGGGCACGGTACGGTTGGCACTTCATGAGCGAGAAGAAAACGGTCTGTTCACTGCGGAGATCTCGGTCGCGGATACGGGATTGGGAATTCGCAAGCAGGACCAGCCGAAACTTTTCCAGGCATTCATGCAAGTGGACAACACCTCGACGCGCTCGTACGAAGGTACCGGTCTGGGGCTGCACGTCAGCCAGAAGCTCGCGCTCATGATCGGGGGCAGCATTTCGTTCGAAAGCGAATACGGGAAAGGAAGCAGGTTCACAGTTGCGCTGCCCCTGACTCAGACTCTCATGGCGGTGCAGAAAGCCAGCGCTGGCCAGTAAAGGCGCGGCACCGACGCAGAAAGGAACCATTACGGCGCGCATTCTAGTTATCGAGGACAACCCCACCAACCTGCAACTGGTGGTGTATCTGCTCGAAGCCTTTGGCCACGAAGTAGCCGCTGCCAAGGAGGGCGCCGAAGGCATCGAATTGGCGCGCCAGAAGAAGCCGGACCTCATCTTGCTCGACATTCACATGCCCAAAATGGATGGCTACGAAGTAGCGTCCCGCCTGCGCGACGACCCTGATTGCCGACGCATTCCCCTGGTGGCCGTGACGGCGCTGGCTATGGTGGGAGACCGGGAGAAGCTGCTTGCCTCCGGCTTCGATGGCTACATTTCGAAACCCATCGAGCCGGAAACATTTTCCGCCAAGGTCCAGGAGTTTCTTGGATTGCCGCATCGTGTGCCGGAAGCGTCGCCCGCTCCCGCGAAAAGCCGGAAGGAGCAGCCAGCTTCGGTGTCTGCCAGTTCGAAACGAGCCGCTCTCCTCTTCGTGGACAACACCGCGGCGAATATCCATCTTGCGCAAAGTCTCCTCGAACCTTTGGGGTACGAAGTCCTGACCGCGGCATCGGCGCGAGAAGGGATAGAACTGGCCCGGCGAAGCAAACCAGACCTTATTGTTTCCGACGTTCATATGCCGCAGCAGGATGGCTATGACTTTCACCGCATGGTCCAGAGCGACCCCGACCTGGCTCATATCCCGTTCGTCTTTCTGTCCTCCTCGGTGTGGTCGATCCGCGAAAAGGAAACCGCTCTCGCCTGCGGAGCGCTGAAATTCATATCCCGCCCCATCGAGTCGGACGCACTGGTGGCGGAGTTGGAAGAGTGTCTGCCCCCGCTCAAGCAGACCCGGAAAGGCCAAGGCAGCGGGGGCTGAAGCAGCTAGAAACTATGGCGAAGATTCTAATCGTTGATGACGATCCCGCCACTCGCCAGCTCTACGTGTCTTTGCTCTCACCATTCGGCCACCAGGTCAACCAGGCCAGCGATGGGGAAGAAGGACTGGATGCCGCGCGCAAGCTTGGCCCTGGCTTGGTGATTTCAGACATCCTTATGCCAACCATGAACGGCTACGAGTTCGTTTCCCGGCTGCGCCAGTTCTCGGGGTTCGAGAACATGCCCGTCATTTTTCAGAGCGCCAGCTTCCTCAATCATGAGACTCAGGCCCTCGGCCAATCCTGTGGAGTCAACGACTTCATAGGCAAGCCTTCCGAGCCAGAAGAAATTCTCAACACGGTGAATCGAGTGCTCGGGCTTCCGTTTCAGGCTCCGATGCCAGTGCAGATCTCCGAAGCGCCAAGCGATCCGGTCCCCATGCTGATTGACGCCTTTTATGAGAAGGGCAAGCAACTGGATGCATTGAGCCTGCGTCTGGCGGCGCTGCTGGAACTGGGTCTGGACTTGTCACGAAGCAGCGATCCGCAGCGCTTGCTGGAACACGCAGTGAGCGCGGCGCGCAAGATCATTGGAGCTAACTATGCCGGAGCCGGCACACTGAATAACGGGGATCCGCGTCTGCGCTTTTTCGTCACCAGCGGCATCGATGAGGCCGTAGCCTCTAAGTTGGGCCGGCCGGCGTTGGCGGGCTGGTTCCGAGAGATTGCTGTAGACGGGGCAACCATCAACATGTTCAGCCGTGATCAGGAACTAAGCCGCATGGCATTGCCGGACAACCATCCCGTAGTGCACGGCTTTCTCGGAGTGCCTATCCCCACCGGCACGCGAAACTACGGTCTGATTTATGTCGCCAACAAGCTGTCGGGCGCCGAATTCTGCACCGAAGATGTGCGCTTTCTGACCACCATCGCCGCAAAGCTGGCCGTGGCATACGAGAATGCACTTCGCTACCTGGAAATTCAGGAACGCACGGCCACGCTGGAACACGAAGTGGCGCAGCGGAAACAGGCCGAAGAACGCTTCCGGCTGCTCATCGAAACCGCTCCCACCGGCATTCTGATCTGTGACGAAAAGGGTCGTATCACCGAGAGCAATGCTCAACTCCAGCGCATGTTCGGCTACCCGCGCGAAGAATTAATTGGTCAGGCCGTTGAAATGCTGGTTCCCGAACAACACCGTGGGGGGCATGTGGGGCATCGTGCGGCTTACGTTAACAGCCCTCAAACGCGTCCCATGGGAGTGGGGATGGAACTTCGCGGCCGCCGAAAGGACGCGACCACATTTCCGCTCGAAATCAGTCTCGGTCCGCTGGTGACCGGCGAAGGAACATGGATCTCAAGTACAGTGGTTGACATCAGCGAACGCAAAAAGCTGGAACAACAACTTCAGGTTTCCCAGCGTTTGGAGTCGGTCGGGCAGCTTGCCGCTGGCATTGCCCACGACTTTAACAACATCCTGACCGCGATCACAGGAAACGCCAAACTAGCCCTTGGCGATTTGCCTGCCGATCACCCAGTGCAGCAGAACTTGGCGGAGATTCAAAAGGGTTCCCTGCGAGCTACCCAACTCGTCCGCCAGATCCTCACCTTCGGCCGCCAACAGGCACCGAGGCGTGAAGCGATGAAACTTGCACCGGTGGTGGATGAGGCCCTCAAGCTGATTCGCGCCGCATTACGAGCTGGAATCGAAATCCGCACTCACTTTGATTCCGGGCTCCCAGACGTTTTCGCCGATTCCACTCAAATCCACCAGATCGTCATGAACCTGGCCACCAATTCCGCCGATGCCATGGCCAAACAACCGGTTGGGGTATTGGAAATTCGTTCGGAGCCAGTCATCGTAGATGCCGATCTTGCGCGCACCACGCCGGAACTCCACGAAGGCAGCTATGTTCGCTTATCGATTCGTGACAGCGGTTGTGGGATGGACAAGGCCACGACGGCGCGGATCTTTGAACCTTTCTACACTACGAAGCCGCCGGGTGAGGGGACGGGACTCGGCTTGTCCGTTGTCCATGGCATCATGAAGACCCATGGCGGCGCAATCACCGTTTACAGCGACGTCGGGAAGGGGACCGTCTTTCACCTGTACCTCCCCGCAGCCCAAGAGGCCGCCGCCGACACTCGACCGCTGCAGATTCAAGGGGAGCTTCGTGGTCACGGCGAACGAGTCCTCTACGTAGACGACGAGGAGCCGCTAGTGTTCCTCATGACGCGTATCCTGACGCAGCTCGGGTACAAAGTGACGGGTTGCACTGAACCCCAGAAGGCCCTGGAGACTTTTAGGTCGAGGCCACATGATTTTGATGTGGTCGTGAGCGATCTATCCATGCCTCAGATGTCCGGCATCGATCTTGCGCGCGAGCTTCTGCAAACCCGGCCCGGCGTGCCCATCTTGATTGCTTCCGGATATATCCGTCCCGAGGACAACGAAGAAGTCCGCAGCCTCGGCCTGCCAGACCTGTTGCTGAAACCTGACACTATTGAGGAACTCAGTCATAGCCTTCACAATATCTTCGCAAAGTCCAAGCCCTCTGCAGACGGTGAACAGAGTGGCAAAGATTCAGGGTTCCGACACCGGGCTGCCTCGACCACTTGAGAACATTTCCTCCTTCACCCCACTTCATCCAGCCTTCTCGTTAGGCGGGGAGGAAAGAGTCAAGGATGGTCAAGTCAGGGGAACCGCGAGACGCTCCACGACCCATCGCGCTGCGACGATAGATCCGGTCACCACTTTTGCCGACAAAAAACGCTTCCCGGGTCCTTGGGAGAAGGGCGATGTCATCGTGTCTTACTGATCGGTAGCAGCCTTCTGATCTTGTTCCTCCGCCGGTCAAGGTTCAATCAACGACGGCCCTCTTCATAAGATCAAGCTCAAACATTGCGAGACTTCCGCTCAACCAGCAGGACTCGCGTTCCTGTAACGCAACCATCATTTCGTCAATCGACTTGGTTACTGGAGGTAGAACTTGCCACCCAATGCCTTGTCGCAACCGCCGCCGCGGCTGTTCTCCCATTGCATCTGGATCAGCCAATTGTAGGTGCCGAAGGTCTGGTTGTAGGCGCCGTGTCCGAGCGTGCCCGTGACCGGCCCGAACTTCCAGGCGCATTTGTCTGCGCTCTCGTTGCCCAGGAAGTCGTACCATGCGTTCAGGTCTGGATCGGTAACCGCTTCGGAGGCCTCGTGCACCATGATGGAAGCCATGCCATCCGCACCGCTGTCGCCGTTCGGGCTTACGATCTGCATTTCGCAGGCAGACGGGCAACGGTCGGGATTTCCCACAAATGCAAACCTGATGTCGGTCCCCTCGATCGTGCTGCTGGTGTGCCAGCCGCAGTACTTCGTGCAGAAGCCGGAAGTCTCAGCCACATCCGACGAGGTGAGCACATAGTAGAGACCGTTCGCATCTTTCGGGAGAGCGCGGCTGCTGATAGCACCGCCGACGATATTCTGAATATCGCTGTCGGCGAGCTGCTTCCCCCGGCTGTAGTGATTGGTAGAGGAGGCGAGCAGCGCGATGTTCCCGGTGGCATAGCCAGCGGTATCGCTGTAAGTCGTGTTGATTTTGAAGTAGCTCGAGCCGCCAATCCCGCGCGTTGGCCCAAACAGAGCGTCCATCAGGTTCACCGTCGTCTGACTGTCTGAAGGCTTGGGACCGTTCGTCCAGTTGCCGTACCAGATGAAATACACATTAACCGGGTTGGCATGCATTACTGGACCGCCGTGATAGCCAATGCCGTTGGTCGTGGCGGGCTTGTTGCCGAACGTTCCTCCTTCCCTGGGCGCCTCGGTTTCTACGCCCCATCCTTTGCCGTTCGGCGTCAGGTGGATTGCCTCTTTAGAAATCTGCGCGCTCAGGGTTGCCACGCTGCCTGCCATCACTACAAGGGTTACCCATCCTTTTCGCATTCATCCCCCAATCAGGATTCGCACGGTTGCTCTCGTCAGATCGCAGCCGCCCGGACAGCGGCCAGGAACTGCAGCTTTGCTGTACGAGCGGGTACTGTCGTGGTTATACGTGCGCGGCGAGGGGGGAACAAATTACGCCGGGCTTAAGTAGCAGTTACCAGGTCGTGCGATTTCCCATTATGGAACTGGGTTCCAGATTGTGGAGCAAGTGCCTCGACCGTCGGGACGAAGCGATTTGTGTTGACCCAAATGTTCTCCATTGGCTATCATTATCTCGGCAGAGTTAGCTCTTTGACAACGAGAGAGATATGGCAGATCGTGGCGGTCGTCGAAGGTAAGTCCTTATTCTGGAATATTTTAGCTGTAAGTCCTTATTCCTCAAAGATTTTGAGGGTAGTCCGGCTGTAACCCGATGATTCCAAAAGATCGAGGGGAGGGGGGGTACCCCTAGTTTTATTCCCAATCCGGCCACGTCCGGTAGCTCCGACCGCTTTTTCCGGACGCCGTACAAGAACCTGGAAGGAAACCGCAATTGGCGCGGAAACCTCACTTCGGCAACGAATATTCGAACCGGTACCCTGGCGATTCGTTCCCTGACATGTAACGCGTGTTGTACTCCAGCAAATAATTCAAGTGCGCGTCATCGAGAGGAAACGATTGGTCGGCAGGATACGGATATCCACTCATATCGCGGAACGGGAGCGGATCCACGCGAGTGAAGTCGTAGGCGTAGAAGTCCATGTCTTTCTCATAGCCATTGGCCACAAAGAAGTAATCGCGGGACCAGCCACCGGCCAACGCAGGAAGTTTCGAGGGATCAAAATCCAAAGCGACTTCGTCGCCCGATCCGAAGACGACCAGCCGGTCATCGCGCGAAGCAAGCAGCGGGAGCACGTCGCCGTAACGCGTATAGGCGCCCGCGGGACGAGTGTAAGGCCCGGTGGCGCTGGTTTTTTCGTAAATGTACATGACGTTGCCCGGCGGCGTGCCTTCGATCTTCAGCGGAAATCCGTGAAAGCCCAGATCGGCGCGAGCGAGCGGAACTGCCGTCAAACGGACGTCCTGATTCTGACTGGTTCGATCGATCAGGATGCTGTTCCAGTAAATTTGCAGGTTGGTCGAGATCCGAATGCGCTGCGTGCCAGAGGGTAGCTTCCCCGTCAGGTCGGCGGTCATAGTTCGCGGCCCACCGGCAGGAAAGCCCATGTCGTCGATGACGCGAATCCATTTTCCCTTGGCGTCGAGCGCGTCGACATAAGGAGAGATGGACTCGACCCCGGACTGCGACGCAGCGTACATGCTGTTCGCGGAGTAATATTCGACCTCTCCGTGAAGCAGCAACCAGAGCGGCCCACCGGCGTAAGGTTCGCCGAGATCGAGTTCGAGCGTGTGCAACTTGGCAAAGCCCGAAAATTGAGTCAAGCCAAAATCACCGAAGTAGCGGTGGGCCAACAAATCAGGGAGCACGTTGTGGCCGTGCTCATCCTGCGCCGCGGCGGGAGGGCGCGCGGCCCGGCTGACTACCACTTTGAATGGCGGGTACGGAGGATTGCTGGCGAAGTACTCGTTGGGATAAACGTCAAGATCGGCGGGATGATCGACGGCCACGAGCTTTACGTGGTCAAGATAGACCGCTTCTTCCAAAGGCTCCATGAACCTGAAACTGAGCTTGCCGTCTTTCTCTCGAATCGCATTGCGATCAATCTTGATGTATTCCGTGGGCCGCGGAATATCGCGTTGGCCGGGCCCAACCCAGTGTCCGACGACGCCCGCGCCGAGCATGTCGCCGACCAACTTGTAGCGCTCTCCATCCCAAACGAAAAGGGTGGGGCACGAACTTCCACGGCGATCGATTTCCATGAATGTTTGTTCGCGATCTCCGGCGACTTCGACCTCGTCTTGCAAAACTCCGGTAGGCCAAAGCATGCGGACAACGTCAGCCTGGGTAGCTTGGCCAAGGCCGACGGTGAGGTAGGGTGAATTCTGTCCGAGATAACCGGACGATCCCGCAATTTCGAACTTCTGGCGATTCCCTCCGGCAAACACTTCGACTTTGGTTCCTATCGCGCTTTTGTTGTCGTTCAATCCTTTGAGAGCGAGGCGCAGCCAATGGTTCTTATTGCCTCCTTCATTTCGGAGCAGGACAGCTGCCCCGTGATTCTGAGTGATGAGCAGGTCGGTCGCGCCATCGCCGTCGTAGTCGCCGACGATGATGGCGCGCGGATCTTTCAGGGCAATCTTGTCGAGGCCAACTTCGGCGGTGACGTCCTTGAAGCCATCAGGCCCGAGATTGCGGAACAGCCGCACTTCGCCGCGCCCGTCTTTGGTTTCTCCGACAGCTACCAGATCAATCCATCCGTCGTTGTCATAATCGATGGCGCTGATGCCCCACGCACGAACCCAATTGGTGGTAGGCAATGGAACCAGTTCGAAGCTCCTGGCTTGATTGTTGCGCCAGAGGGTTATAGCGGGTGTGTCCCAATGTGTGAAGGCAAGATCCATCAAATCGTCATGATTGAAATCAAGAACTGCGACGCCTGAGGACAACGCTGCGTAATCTCCAGAAATCGGAGAACGTCGAATGAACGGCCCTTCGCGTGGATTCTGAAAAACCTGCGGTTCTTTATGCCAACCTGTCACTACGAGGTCTATGGCTCGATCGTTGTTATAGTCCGTGCCGACGGCATTGGCGCTAGGCGCGGGCTCGGACATGACAACCGCCTGAGTAACATCAGTAAAGGTTCCGTTCCCGTTATTTCGCCACAGGCGGTTCAGAGAAAAAGATCCCCCTTTGCCTTTGAGCTCGAACTCTACTCCCAGCTTTCGCGGATCGAAGAAAAATCGATCCGCATATTCACTTATGAAAAGGTCTAAGTCCCCGTCGTGGTCGTAGTCGACGAAAGTTAACCCAGCGTTGAAGCCGTCGCTCTTAATATTCGCAGCCTCGGTTACATCTTTAAACGAGCCGTTCTTCTCGTTATGCAGAAGAAGCACTCGCCCGTTGAGGCTTACGGCTAGATCAATAAAGCCGTCATTGTCATAATCGCCAGCCGTGCAGCCAATTCCATGCAGTGTCGGATCGACGCCGGCTTTCTTGGTTACGTCTTCGAACTTGCCGTTGCCCAGATTGTGGTACAGCGACATTCCACCTTCCTTGCCGTTGTCGGGTAGAAAGATGTCGATGCTGCCATCGTTGTCATAATCAAGAAAGCACGCGCCGGGCCCGAGGTAAGAAGCTAGATCCTTCGCGGATGCGGCCGAGGCTTTCGTCAGTAACCCAGCCTGCTCGGTTACATCTAGAAACCGCACGTGAATCTGCGGCGGAACCTTTTGCACCATCTCCGGTGATTCTTCCGCAAGTGAATATTTTCCCTGTTCGCCATAAGCCAGGCTGATGGGCGAGCCCAACTTGTTTTGCGTGATGTATTGAAAGCGGGTCAGATGTTCCCGAGCGCGAGCGAGGTCCGCCGATTGCTGATAAGCGCGGGAGAGGCCGAACTCGGCCGAGGCGTGCAGCGGATTCAGCTTCAGCGCATGCTGAAAAGCGTCAATTGCCTCGGGATATTGCTTATTCTGGGCGTAGGAGGCGCCCAGGAAATACCACGTGTCCGCATCGTTCGGATCAAGCTCGGTGACTCGGCGGAAGGCATCGACCGCGGCACGCGAATTCGCGGAGTTCTTTTCCAGCATGCCGAGGTTGTACCAGGCATGCGGATCATCGCGATTCTGTTTCACTGCCTGCTCAAGAAATTGCCTTGCCGCATCGATGCGCCCCAGGTTGAGCAGCGCGACGCCCTCATTCATGGGAGCAACCTTGAAATTTGGATCAAGCATGGCCGCCTGTTCAAACATCTTCAGCGCTTTTTCGAAGAGCTGCTGATTCATGTAGGCAACACCGAGATTGTTCAGACGAGCGGCTTCGGCGAAGTTGTCCGGCTTCGTAGGAGAAGCATTTTGCGGAACGGCCGCGAAGATGGCAATCGTCGCCAGAACGACGCCGGCACAAACAAGGGGAATTGTCTTCGTCATGCGAGAACAAGTTAACCACAAAGGGCATAAAGGTACACAAAGGAAATCAGGGCGAACTTGAACACGAAACACCGTGAGTCCCACGCGTACGCTAACCTTCTATTTAGGCGCCGCAAAGCTCCAAGGCTTGCTATACCCTTTATTCGCCACCGCGCCCTTGCCTTCCTGAATCGTGATGGTTTGGCTTCCGGCCACGTTTGAGAGTTTGTCGATCTGCCCGCTCGGCCATTGCACTTCTATGGAATCGGCTTTGGTTTTTTCGCCGAGGCCGAACGTCAACACCAGTTCGCTCTGGGACAAATAGCTCGAGCCACTGTGAACCGTCTGCCACTGCTGATCTTTTCCTGAGGTCAGGCGCACAACCGCTCCGATGCCGTCGCGATTCGACTTCGTGCCCACCAACTTTATGCGCAGGCTGTGACTGTCGCCGCCTTCGTTGTGAAACAGATACGCGCGGCCGCCGTTCGTGGTCATCAGAATGTCGAGCGATCCATCGTTATCAATGTCTGCGTACGCCGCGCCGCGAGCGACTTTCGGGCTGGCAAATGCAGGTCCCAGCGATGCCGTCACTTCCTGAAACTTTCCGCCGCCGAGGTTGCGAAAGACGTGCGGCGGCTCCGCATAGCTCACCCGCTTCTGCACCCGTTCAATTTCGTTCTCGATGTGGCCATCGGCCACGAAAATGTCGGGCCAGCCATCGTTGTCATAGTCGAAGAAGAAACAGCCGAAGCCAAGGGTCACCAGGGTCGCGCGCCCGACCTCGGACTGCGGCGCCTCATCCACAAACAGGCCGTTGCCTTCGTTGTGATAGAGCGAGAGCATCTGGTTGGCGAAGTTGGTGATGATGAAACTCGGGCGGCCGGAACGGTCGTAGTCGGCAGCATCCACGCCCATGCCAGCGCGCGCCACGCCGTCTTCGCTGAATGCGATTCCCGCAGAAACGGCTTTCTCCTCGAATGTGCCGTCATGTTTGTTCAAGTAAAGCTTGTTTGGCTGAGTGTCATTGGTCAGCAGGATATCGGGCCAGCCATCTCCGTTGTAATCGACAATCGCGACGCCCAGGCTCTTCGAAGTCGGATCGTAAAACTTGGCTTTCTGGGTCGCATCTTCAAACTTCCCATTGCCCAGGTTGTGCCATAGTCGTGCAGACGAACCCTTATAGGATTCTGGTGTGCAATAAGACTTGTGCGCGCCATCGAGAGTGCAGTACAGATCGCCCTTTTCATTCCACTGCACGTAATTCGCGACCACCAGATCCAATTTGCCGTCGCGATCGTAATCCACCCAGGCGGCACTGGTCGAGAATTCGTTCGGCCCCCACAATCCAGCGGCCTTGGTTACATCAGTGAAAGTGCCGTTGCCGTTGTTGTGAAACAAATGGCTCTGGTCGAGAGCGCTGATGAAAATGTCGTCGTAGCCGTCGTTGTCGTAATCTCCTACTGCGACGCCCAGCCCGTACAGCGAAACCGCGAGACCGGATTTGCGGGTGACGTCGGTAAATGTGCCGTCGTGATTGTTGTGATAGAGCTTCAGCGTGGACTCAGCACGCTTGTGCCCAGGCCAGTGTTCGCTGTTCACCAGCAGAATGTCAGGCCAGCCGTCGTTGTCGTAATCGATGAAGGCACAACCGGAACCCATGGTCTCAGGCAGATACTTTTTGCCGAAGGCGCCATTGTTGTGGACGAAATGGATGCCGGCTTGGGCGGTGATGTCACGAAATTGGATGCGCTGCGCAGATGCGGACGCAGCCAAAAGAAGAACCAACGAGAAAAGCGTCTGGCGCATTATCTTGAGGCCCCCGTCGAAGTGGTTCGCATAGCCGAGCTTCGCTCCGACCGGACGGGTCGAAGACCCGTCCCCACACGTTCTGAAGGCAACGGCCCAGACACATGTTCGTGGATTGCCTGCCGCTCGTTGTTGTCCGCGGGATTGAGTTGGCGGTACGGTCCGGTGATGGCTTGCGAAGCTTCGTCAGCTTTGAAACGCAGGTAGCGCACCTCGTGCTCGTGGGCTTGCTTCTCATCTCCGAGGCCGTTGTAGCAGAGCATAAGATTGTAGTGGGCCTGCAAGTCTTCCGGATCGACCGCGAGAACTGACTGCAGCACGTTCACCGCGTCCGCGTATTTGCGCTGCAGAAACAAAATGCGTCCTACATCGTTTAGCGCCACGCGATCCCTGGGATATTGCGCCATGACCTTGTGAAGATGATCGACAGCTTCGTCGTAATGGCCATCGCTGCGTAGAACTTTGGCGTAGAAAAAGTGGGCTCGCGCCAGATTCGGACTGAGCGACAATGCTTTCGCCAGTACCGTGCGCGCACGATCCATGTCACCCTCTTGCACCGCGGCGCGGCCAATGTTCACCCAACCGTCGGGATTCTTCAGATCAATCTCCGTCACTTTCTCGAAGGCCGCCTGCGCACCTTTCAGATCCCCTTGCAGCAACAGACCAATACCGTAATCGTTCCAGCGCTGCCAATCGTCCGGCTGCAAAATGGTTTTGGGCGTGGCCACAGGGGAAGTGTGGGAGGCTACGTTCAGCGTGACTTCATCTTCGGCCAAAGCGACAATCGGAAGGTCGGGTATCTTTTCTTCTTTAGCCGATACCCCCTTCAGCGATCCTACGAACGCGAATTTCCTATCGTCGTAATCAGGCGCAACATCGGCATTGGGCTGGTTAGGGTCGGGAACGCCGGCGAACGAAAACTGCGTATTCCACCAGGCAAACTTGCGATAGCAGAGACGGGCGTGCAGCGTGATTTTGTTGCCGGAGCCTTCAGGGATATGCACGCGGAAGTGAACCGTGTCGGCCGCCCCTGGCGGAATCAGATGCACGTACACCACGGCCCGAGTGGCCCATGCATTGCGCTTGTTGATGCCATGGCCGTGCGCATCCACTTGCAGCGAGCGGTAAAAGTGCGCGCCTTTCTCCACAGGACCTTTACCGTTGTCCTCGACGCTTCCGCTCCAGAATATGGTTTGGCCCTTGTCGTCAGTTCCTTTCAGCTCGAGCCACGTATCGTAGGCGTCCACAGTGCCGCCAGGAAAGAAGTGCCCGATTTTCTTGGTGCGGACCACAACATCCACGCGTACCTCGTCTTCCCGGCGGACTGTAGCCTGCACGCGGTTCAGCGGCGCGGTAACCGGCAGGACTTCCGCTTCACCCGCGGGAGTAATTTTTGTCTCCGCTTCCTCGCCTACCGCAAAAGTCGTGGAAAGATCCGACTGGTTGGCCACTCCCGGCTTCAATTGCGCTCGCGCCGGTGAGAGCGCGAAAATGTCAACGCTGAGAATACCGCTCTTCAAAAAATCCTCGGTAATCTTCAACTGGTCCGGATCATCATTCGCTGTGGGTAATGCCGTGTTCGCTGCGGGAAAACGATGTGAGTGGACCTGGCCATCGATGTTGCCCATGTCACTCGACCGAGTCAGCGGCATGTGGCAATCGGCGCATTGCGAAGGCTTGGCTGGATAATAAAACGACCGTGCTCCCTGGCCGGACACACCGCTAGCCTGCCAGTTGTCGTACTCATTGAAACCGCGAATCCAGCGATAGTGATTGACCGGAACGTCGAGATGAACTTTGTGGCAGCTCGAGCAGAACTCCGCCGTCTGGTTGCGCATGAAAGGTTTTAGAAAGACGCGGCGGTGGGGCTCAGGATTCAGTTTTACCAGAAAATCGTGCAGCAATCGCTCAAACGGATTCTTGGTCGCGGCCAATTCGTGCAGCTTGGGATATTCGAGATAAAAGTCACCTTGCCCCATGCTGCTCTTCACGTCGGCAATCGAATGGCACATCATGCAGCCCAGACCAGCTTGCGCCTCCGGGCGGTGAACGATCTGCTTGATCGGCGTATCCATCAAGCCGCTGTAAAGCACGGCGGGATCGTGGCATCCGCCGCACCACTTCGAAGGCTTGGTGCCGACCGTGTCCTGCATATACTCGATGCTCTTGCGGTACCACTGATTGTTGAACGACGAGAAGTGATGGGCCGAACTGAACCACTGATTGTAGATGTCCTGGTGGCAGCGTTTGCAGGAGTCGGATTCCATGAAGAACTTGCTGGGAATTGTCTGTCCGCCGTGGACTTGAGCGGAACTGGGAAAGAATGGCCCATCCGGACCATCGCCTTCGCCATTCATGCTGGCGGGCGGCATCGAGGGATTCTCAATGCGAGCTTGATTTTGCCACCGCGACTCACGCACATAACGCGCGCCCGCCCCCAGTCCGACGAGCGCTAGCAAACAAATCGAGCAGCGGACGATCGAACCCGCGATTCCCCGCGCCGGCCAGCCACGTTTGCCAGCCCATTCCGCGAAAACGATCCCCACACCGGCCAGCGATAGAAGGATGTGAACATAGAGAAGGTTCCATTCCACTCGCAGCGTCCCGGTCTTGATCAGGATCAGGCCGACGACCGCTCCACCAGCAAGCAGCAGCCAGCCAAGGCGCGAAGCGATGCTTTTCTCCCGTAGGAGAGGGAAAAGAAAAATCGCCAGCAGAACCGTGACGACCGTGCCCGTAACCGCGTGCAGTAAAACAATCGCCGCATAGAAAACATTCGGCTGAGGAAAGGCGTAGAGATAGACGGCCGAGACGAACAAAAAAGCGATCAGCCCGGGCAATTCGCGGGACGCGAATCCGCCTCCTAATTTCGTTTGAGGTGCCATTAAGTATTTGTGTCAATCTCTGAAGCCGTCAGACTTCAGCAGGGAGATTGGATGGCAACAAGGTTATCGCTTTCTGAAAATGGAGAAATAGTATAAATCCATTAATCACTACTAAATCTTAGAAGCAGCGGCCCGCAGAGAAAAGCCGCGCAGAGGTCGCCGCGAAAACTTATTCTCGATTAATCTCTGGTCCTTGCCATGCTCCGCGTTGGCCTTCCAGTTCAGCCGCGACCGCCAGCACCAACTCTTCTTCCCACGGACGCGCGACGATCTGGACTCCTATCGGCAGGCCTTCGTTTGAACGGCCAAACGGAACAGCTGCCGCCGGAGTTCCCAGCAGATTGAACCACTCGGTGTAGCTCCACGCATCGAGATACTGCACTGTCTTGCCGTCGATCTTCCAACTCCGCTCGCCGTGACGAAAAGCCGGAATCGAAGCGACTGGGCAAAGCAAAACAGGATACTCACGCATCTGGGAAAACACTTGCATCCGCAATACGTCGCGCATGATCCAGGTATCGAGCAAGGTCTGGCCCGTGTGGGACGGCTCGGTTGCAACGCGACTCAAATGCTGTTTGAGAATCGGACTCAGGTCAGCTTCTCTCCCATTGGTCATCGGTCGCAGCAGCATGCCGCCAGCGATTCCAAAAAATTGCCACCAAAGTTGCCGCGCCTGCTCAAGCCCCTCGGGACGGAAAGGCTCAACCCGAAATCCCGCGCGCTTGAGCGCCTCAGCCGCGGCTCGCACGGTCGCGCGTGTCTCAGCGGTGACCGGAGTACGTTCATCATCCTCGAAATAACCGATGCGGAGTTTCTTCAGATCGCTACGGCTCGGCCACCGCACGGGCACGGGCGCGGCTGAGGGATCGCCATCATCCGGTCCTTGCATCACTTCGAACAGCACCTTCAAATCCGAAACAGTCCGCGCCATCGGCCCAACCACGCCGAGCAAAGCGAATGGTCCGACTGAGGTTGGGAAGTGTCCGGTTGCCGGGATGCGGCCCGGCGTCGGCTTCAAGCCGCAGATTCCGCTGAAGTGTGCGGGCACGCGAATGGAGCCTCCACCGTCGCTGCCTACACCTCCTGCGGAACATCCGGCGGCTATCGCCGCGGCTTCTCCACCGCTCGAGCCGCCCGAAGTTCGCGATAGATCCCACGGATTGTTGGTGCGACCGTAGAGAAGATTATCCGTCTCCCATGCCATCAGTAATTCAGGCGTGTTGGTCGTCCCCAGAATGATTGCGCCGGCGTTGCGCAGACGCGAGACTAGCGGCGCATCCTTCGCAGCCACGAAGCCCGCTCGAAGCTTGCTGCCGGCTTCGCACTTCATGCCCGTTACTTCGATCGAGCTCTTGATGCTGATCAGAACGCCGTGCAATGGTCCGAGTTTGTCACCGCGTGTCACCGCCTCTTCGGCTGCGCAGGCTTGACGGCGCGCGCCTTCGGTATCCAACTGCACGAACGCATTCAGCTTTGGATTCAGTTTCTCAATGCGGGCGAGATGCGCTTCTACCAATTCAACCGGCGAGAGCTCTTTCTGGCGGATTTGTTCAGCCATGGAAACGGCTGAACGGAAGGTAAGTTCGCTCATGCGGCGTTTTTTTCGTGCGCGAGAAAACTGAGTCTAGCACGAAAGAATCGTTATGCAGCCCGAGCTGAAGAGACGCACCTAGCTACGTCTGTACAGAAGATCAGTGCGATGCGTGCGCTGAACGGCGCGCCCTTTGTGGGGGCAAAAGCACGCGTACGGCGTTTTTGGTTTTTGCGCCGCGCTTCGCCAGCCAATTCTTGAGATGGTGCCGTGACGCGGGAGTCAGCCGGGAAAAGAACATCCCGGCGCGGCCATCGTCGTCGGCCCAGATTACCTTGCCAGTCGCCTCCACCAGATGAGACGTTCCCGGCAACATAAAACGCAAAGGAACATTTTGTACCGGCGGCAGTGGCTCCGGCGCTTGCAACGCTAAACCTTGCTCGCTCAAATCAAGCACGATCGCGGGCATGGCCGCCACTCCGAACTGAAGGTACACCAGGGTTTCCAACTGGTGGCGCGGCGCATGCCGCGGGTTCGGCTTCATGAATCCCTGTCCGGCGCGCAGCGAGCGTGCTACCTGTTCGAAGGCAAGCGGTTTGTATAAAACGAAATTCACTCCCGATTGGAACGCCCCGCCTACTGGCGTAAACGCGCTGACCATGGCAAACACCACCGGCCTTCGCTGCGCTGACGCCATGCGTGCCATTCGCCCGACCTGGCCAGCGCCCGGCAGGTCAAAATCCAACAGCAGCGCCGAATGGTGCCCGTGCACCATTAGCTCGACGGCCTCGCCGGCTGATTGGCAGTTCTGGTGCTCGATTTGCAGCACATCCAGAAGCGCCTCCAACACCCGAAGCGACGGGCGATCCTGCGATACCAGCAAGGCATTGAGTTTCATAAACCGGAGCTTATGGCGCGCGGGTGCCTCAGTAAAGTGACAGCGGTAATAAATCGACTGTTACCGAGCCAAGCTTCATCCCGATTTGAAACTGCGGGGCTGTCCTGGGAGGCCTTGAAATCAGAAGCTTGGAAACCTTAGGCCCCGGTTCGGAAGCGAGGGTCCGCGATCGGCATTTTCGAGTGTGCGTTGCGGGAGCTCTCGGCGGACTTGGCTCGCCCGAAGAGCCTTCTCGAGACTGATCTGGAGGTTGCGTCCTGTCCCGTTTCGGGCCAAGTTTACTATCTAGTACCGGGTACCCCCCTCCCCCTTTTCTGCGCAAAATCTTGGAAACAAGAGATTTAAATTTCGACTATGTGCTAGATCTTTGAGTTTTAAGGAGTTACACGCAAAATCTAGAGAACATGGGAGTTACGCGGATGGCGTGGGGGCTCGCGGTTCCAATTTGGAACAACGTTTGTACTCGACCGTCACGCAAAGCCGGCCGCTTTCGCTTCCGTCCTGTGTCGGACTATCAAAGACCAAGCATTATCTCGCAGATAATGTAATGATTCTATAGGTTATCTGCTTTGCAGCGTGCAGTCAAGAAGAAAGGGAACTAGCTCTGGTTGGAGTTTTGCAGGGCCCTTTTCGAAAGATGAGAACACGCCGTCTATGCCACGCGATTTGATTGTTGGTATAAACAATGATAACGTCGGCCGACGCTCCCGGGAGGTGTTCTAGCGAAGCCGTCAACGAGCGTTATGGATTTATCGACAACGCTGGCGTTCGGTGCGATCAGTTACAAGAAATGAATCGTGGGTTTCCCCCCCAAGCTACCTGCTTCTCGCAGCTATGATCGCTCGGCGTGGAAGCAGGCATCAGAATATGCTCGCGCGATGCGGGAAGGTTTCTCTGTTTGTAAATAAGGCTTAAGAGCGCGCCTGAGGTTGTTGGCGGCACTCCGAAGTTGCTCGGAGGCGGACACAAAGTCCATCGTAGCCTGGAGTTCTCTTTTGCCTCCGGTTCTTGCGGCGCCGGCTGCCAACGCACTCGCGCTCAAGACGGCATCAACCGCACATCCGTCAATGGAGTCCAATAGACCCTCGAATTCGGAGGGAACAACTGCTCTCTCCAAGTCGGCCTTTGTTCTCAACCAATCGACCGTGTTTCTGCTGGCCAGCACGACTTGCAAGTCTTCTCGGACGGTCGGACCGATCTCCGGCAAATCTCTGACGGACGCGAGAGCGGTCTGGTAGTGCTTGAGTGCGTCCCTGGCTTCGTCCATAGCGGTTTGGATGGAAGCGTTGCCTTTCACTGGTGTTTTGTCGCTTGCCTGAGCGAACATCAGGCTGGTGAACCACGCGAGTGCGAATAACCCGATAACGCCTGTTCTGCTGGGCTGGGAACCGCGCTTCATAAAAGCCTCCGACCAGGCAACACCATTCTGCTCTCTGGTGTGATCGAGGGTCAATTGAACCTTTTTCCGCCTCCGCCCGGAAAGTGGTACTTGGCCGGGCATTCTCTTCCAGCCAAGCTTCAACTTGAAATTTAGCAATCCATGCTGGGGAAAAAATGGCCGCCTTCCGAGAGCAAAGCAATAAAACGGCTCCCTCACTGTAACGTTTGGGCGTTGAAACGCACTACCAAATGGGCGGGGGCGCGCGTATCGGCTCCGTCCAATAGCTGGACAATAGCCCGACACTCAGGGGAGATCATATGTTCGCCCGCAAGGTTGCTGCTCGATTGAAACCGAACTCAATTACGGAATTTACGAATCTTATCGAATGCCATATTCTCCCCTGGCTACGAGAGCAAGAAGGTTTCCTGGATTTGATCACGCTGGCTGCGCCCGGCGGATTAGAGGTCGCGACTATCAGTTTCTGGGATCACCAAAGCAATGCCCAGGCTTACAACGCAAGCGGTTATCCGCAAGTGTTGAAGATTCTGGAAAAGCTCCTGGACGCGGCACCTTACGTCAAGACGTTTGAGGTTGTGGGCTCGACGTTTCAACTGGGCGCGCTTGCGCGGCGGCCTGAAGCTGGAAATCTGGTCCCAGAGACTGGACCGCTACAAATTGGGTATCGCTCCCAGGAAACGGGCGTCTGACCGGGCTGGCGTGAGATGGTACATGGCCGATTTCTTGCACCGCAGGAGAAAAGCACCGGGTCTTTCGTAATCTCCCGCCGGAAGCGGACGAAATGAAATAGTCAAGCGTAGCGTATGGTCAAAGCTTCCTCGGTAAACGCCACGCCTCGGGCGCCTCGGGTGAAACTCGCAGGCACTGTCCTGTCGCTGGTCCGTTTGGAAAATGGACGGCAAACTCGCGGAAGACTGCACCAGCTGTCGATCACGGGTGGGCTGCTGCATCTGGAGACGCCTCTGGATGAGGGGATCAAGGTCGAAGTGATTTTTCACGTGGGCGAAAGCACGGTGCGCAGCAAGGCACGCATGCTGTTTCCGATGTGGGCGACTCAAGGCTATCTTCAGCCCTTCGAGTTCGACAGCCTGGACGACGAAGACCGCTGCAATTTGCAAGTCGATTTGCAGCGATTACTGGATTGCTCGGCCGCAGCAATTGTCTCCGCTCCAGCGGAGAGCGCCGAACTTCCCACGGATGCGAATCAGTAGTTGAAGTCGACCTGACCGTTCCTCCGCTAAAATAGATCGAACCGATGGAGGAACCATGGCTCATCAGCATTCCCCTCGTTTTCTGAAGATCGTCGAAGATACGCGGAAGCGCATTCGCGAAGTAACCATCGATGAGGTCAAAGCGAAGCTCGACCGGAAGGAGAAGTTTCTGCTCATCGATGTCCGCGAAGAAAGTGAGTACGCGGCCGATCACTTACCGGGTGCGGTGCACCTGGGCAAAGGAATCATCGAGCGCGATGTCGAGGCTCGGGTGCCCGATCCAAACACCCCCATGGTGCTCTATTGTGGCGGTGGTTTTCGTTCTGCCCTCACCGCCGACAACCTGCAAAAAATGGGCTATACCCAAGTGCTCTCAATGGACGGAGGCATTCGGGGCTGGCGTGAAAAAGGTTTTGCTCTGACCAAGGGTTAAGCGCAGCGTCCGGGAACATCTCGCCTGGCTGAAAGTACTTCCGTAACTTGATGGAGCCATTGCAATACGTCACCATGGTTTACGCTTGATGCAGAGGGTGATGCGGAATTAGTCCAAGGCGATATGCAGAGCAAATCAAATTCCGAAAAAGGCGGTACAGCCGCAGCTCCGGCGCGGGCTTCGAATGCATCTGTGGAGCACGTGCTGGGCCAGGCCGCTACGCCACAACAATTCTGTGCGGCGCTGGCCAAACTGTTCGGAGTAAGGCCTACCGAAGTTGCGCTCATGCGCCTGGAGAAGGGCCTGCTGAATTTCGTTTACCCGGAACAACTAAAAACCGCAGGATCGATTCCGGTTTCCAGTTCTTCGGCGGTCGCTGCCCACACGGCGTCCACCAGGAAAACAGAACTTTTTAATGCGTTCGTGAAAGTGAAACACGCCAGCATTTTTGAGAGCGTAAAGCTGAACAGCGCATCCGAGGATGAAGACCGATCGGGCCAAAACGCGATTCAAAAGCTGATGTCCGCGCCAATTCTTGATCCTAACCGCAAGGTTCTGGGCGTGGTGCAAGTTTGCCGTAAGGGATTCGACACGGCAACTGCAGGACCGGATTT
>DATHPO010000110.1:0-19390 GCA_035483835.1 Terriglobales bacterium | reverse complement strand
ATTCCTGTCACTTGCGTGCTCTCGTTGCGCGTGACGCTTCCTTGGAACTTGATGCCGGGGATAGATGCCGATACAGCCAGAGATAGAGGTATCGACGTGCCTCGCTGCAAAGGTGACGGCGCCGACGGCCAGTTGCCCCTGGTGGAGAGCTTGTCGCGGCAGGTTCTCGGGTGCTTTCGAAACCTGCTTCTGATTGGCGGCAGGCGGAATAGTGATCAGGAGCCACACTGTGGTTTCGTAACGGTCGAAAGGATATTTGTTGAAGGTGCCATTTAGGGAAAAACTGCTTCGATGCGGTTCATCCTTTTCCCTTGCGGGAAGTCGAACTCCTGCTGGCCCCTTACGTTATTAATCAGCAGCTTCATGTCCTTTGCCGGAGTCAGCGCGATATTCCCAGCAAGCCGAAACCCTAGCTGCGCCGTCAATTCCTGAGCCGCTGGGTTCACGTTGGTCACACGGCTATGTGGTCTTGCGCCGACGTTTCAGCGCGAAGCTGTGGCGACCTTCGCGTGCTCTCGATGCGAAGCCAGCCTTCAGTCTTGTGGATCTTTTCCCCATCGCATTTGACGCTGCTCTGGGCCAGCCCCGGTAGCAGAATTTCTTATAGCTCCATTTTGTCGTCTCCGTAACTGTCAAAACTTATGCCCGAGCGACTGAAAAAGAACCAACGCGCCCTGGGCTTGGGTCTTCCCGCGCGCCCGCTTCGCCATGGTAGTTTTACCCATCCCGTCTGCTATTTCTTCCAATTTCAATCCTAACCGGCCCGCGATAAAAAATGCCTTCGTGCGAGAGTTTGATTTGCAGGAGGGAGCTTTTGAAATGAATAGTAGGACTACTCATTGAAGTAACCGCAACTGAGCTAGGACTTATCGAGCTTGTGAATATCCCAAATAGGGGAGGAGAACAACGATGTACTACACCGATGACTCGCTGTACCCAGAGAACATGCAGCCGCTGATCATTAACGCGGCACCGTACGGACCGCAATGGATACCCTCTGACGCCAGCGATATCCCCGTTACCTGGGACGAACAGATACAGGTAGCGAAGGATTGCTACAACGCCGGGGCGACCATGCTCCACATCCACGTGCGCGACCCGAAGACCGGCAAGGGTTCGAAGGACTTTGATGAGTTCAACTACATGATCGGGCGGCTCAAGGAAGCCGTGCCGAAGATGATTCTCTCGGTCGGCGGGTCCATTTCGTTCGCGCCGAAGTCCGCCGAAGCGCAAGCCAAGTGGCTGGACTACGACACTCGCCACATGCTGACGGAGCTGAATCCCAAGCCCGACCAGATCACCATCGCAATTGGTTCTGGCATGATGGATCTCATGCAGATGTGGAGCGAAGATGACATAGCGGGAACCGCTCTGGAAAACAACCCGAAATTGCAGGCAGCTTGGGCAGGTCTGTGGGCGGAGGCCGGTCCCGCCTTTTACATCGAGCACCTGAAGCGTCTCCGCAAGAACGGCATCCAGCCTTACTTTATGCTGGGTTATGTCCACCAGCTCGAGATCGTCGAGCGGTTGATCCGTAAGGGCCTTTACATGGGACCGCTGAATCACAACTTAACTGCCATCGGCGGAGGCGCCTGCGGCCGCAATCCGTTCGACTGGATGGAATATGTGCGCCGCTCACCGCAAGGTTCGGTGCTTCATTTCGAAAACACCATGCGGGGCGTCATTCCCATGTGTGGGATGGCGATCATGCTCGGGCTCCATCCGCGGGTTGGCAACGAGGACAACCTGTGGCGGGCCAAGGGCGAGCGGTTCCCGACGGTCAAGCAAGTCGAGCAGATGGTTCGCCTCTCCGAGGGATTCGGCCGCAAGATAGCCACGGCGGACGAGGCACGCAAGATCATGAAGATCGGCGTCTGGTACAACAGCATCGAGGAAACGCTGGCCACCCTTGGTCTGCCGCCAAACCGCAAGGAAGGCGAATCCGGTTTCCTGACCTGGGATACCACCGGAAAGAAGGGGCTCACAGCGACTGCCTCCGATTCCCATCCCATGGCTTATTGCATGGTCGGGCCGGAAGCTGCCGCGGCCGCCCAGAAGTAGTCATGGACAATCGCCGCAACCTACGCTCGCCGAGGCCTGCCCGGAAAGGGGGAGGACTCGACGCTGCTCGGTAGTCTTTTCTTGGTGTTTGCGAAGTGGCGGCGAAATAAAAGGGGGAGTCGTGGAGTGGCATGCTTATGTCGCTTACTTCTTCGGGGGCGTTTTTCTCGTGAACTCGGTCCCGCACTTCACGAACGGCGTGTCCGGGCGTCGGCTACCGACGCCCTTCGCTTCCCCGCTCGGCAAGGGAGAGTCGTCGCCAACGGTCAACGTGCTCTGGGGCGCATTCAATCTGGCAATCGGGTATCTGCTCATGTGCCGCGTGGGAGACTTCAACCTTCATCGGACCTTTGAAGTACTCGCTCTTGGATTGGGGGGCCTGTTGATGGCAGTCCTGCTGGCCCGATTGTTTGGACGTCTTTATGGCGGTCAGTAAGGCGACGAATTGGATGAAAGACTATGACCGCATCCGTCACTCACTTTGAGATATTCGCCGAGGAACCGGCCAAACTTGCCGATTTTTACCGGAATCTGTTTGGCTGGAAGATCGAAAAAGCTCCGGGCGTGGACTACTTTCACATCCAAACCGCGCCTCCGGAAGAAAGAGCTATCCGCGGCGGGCTCACCTACCGCCCCATTCCCGGGCCGCGCAGTTGGGTGCACTACGTTTGGGTGGAATCTCTCGATGATGCGGTAGAACGCGTGCAGCGGCTCGGTGGCAACGTGCTGCGGCCAAAGACGCCGGTTCCGAAGACCGGCTGGTATGCGGTGGTGGAAGACCCAGAGCGAAACATCTTTGCAGTGTTTCAGCCTGATTCGACGGCGATGCCGGACCCGGAACCCGACTGAAACGTCGGTAGGAGAAGAGAAAATAACCGCGGAGAGTGGAGCAACAAAAGCGCGCGCTACGGATCAACCCGTTACAAGCGCGCTGGCCGTGGCCGGTCCGAGCGCATTCCGAGCACACGGACTTAGCTCGCAACTCAAGCCGAAGTGCGGCATGAGCGGCGGACGGCTAAACAGGAGAAGAATTTAATAAAAAACATGATCGGAGAGGAGGTCAACATGGAACTTCAAGGTAAGACCGCAATCGTGACAGAGCAGGGAGAGGAATCGGCGAGGGCATCGCTCTCGCCCTGGCCCGTGAGGGAGCAAACGTTGTTGTGATGGACAGAAACGTGGAGGATGCCGACCGAGTCGTCAAGAAGATCGTGTCTTCCGGAGGCAAGGCGATTTCTTTCAAGGCTGATGTCACCAAAAAGGCTGAACTGCAGGCGATGGTCGAAGAAACCAAAAAGAAACTCGGCGGGATCGATATTTTGGTGAACAACGCCGGAACCGAATCCCCTGCCGCGCTGGCCGTAGACATCACTGAGGCGAACTGGGATCGGGTGCTGAATGTCAATCTGAAGGGACCATTTCTATGTTGCCAAGCGGTGATCCCAACCATGATGCAGCAGAAAAAAGGAAAAATCGTCAACATCGGTTCGATCGCCAGCATAAGGATGACCTTTTTCGGCGCCGCCGACTATACCGCTTCCAAGCACGGCTTGGCTGGACTTAGCCAACACCTGGCCTGGGAGTTGGCGGATTCCCACATCAATGTGAATGCGGTCTGTCCTGGTGGCGTCGTCAGTGAGGGATTGAAAGAGGCTTCTACTCCGGAGTTCCAGGCGGGTTTGGAACAGAGATTGGTTCCGCTCGGGCGTTTTTGCACGCCGGATGAAATCGCGCAGGCCGTTATTTTTTTCGCGAGCGAGAGATCCGACATGATTACGGGCCAGCTTTTGCCTGTCGATGGAGGCGTGCTCGTGGGCTACGGAGAGGATTTGCGTGCAAAAATTCGAGAAAGGATGCAGACGACCAAAGAAAAAAAGTCCGCCCACGTTGCCTAGCACGTGAGATTAAACGCGACCTGAGGATTGCGGAAGGCCGAACATGATGCGAGGTAGTGCGAAAGGCCGGATGCACCCTGGGCGGCTCCAAGGAATTGAACAATGATTGCGACAATCTCTTCGATTCTAAGGAACAAGGGCGGTGGGATCCACGCAGTCGCTCCTGATGCGACCGTTCATGATGCCATCGCGATGATTGGCGGAGAAGGGTGTTGCGGCTGTGTTGGTTCTGGGCGAAGGGAAATTGCTTGGCATGCTCTCCGCCAAGGACTATGGCAGCAAGGTCGTTCCGCGAGGACGTTCTGCGAGAGATACCCTCGTTCGGGACATCATGACAAGCCCTGTGGTGATAGTCACACTTGAAGTCACCGTCTTTGAATGCATGGCGATCATGACTCGGCTTCACATTAGACACCTTCCTATCTTTGACAACGGTGAGCTCGTCGGGGTGGTTTCTATGGGCGACTTGGCGAGCGCCGCTATCGCTGATCAAGCTTTCAAGATCGACCAGCTGATGACCTATGTAGGGCAAAAATGATCAGGCGCGCGGAGACAGGCGCAAATGACTGAAATTGCCGGAAAGACTGTCTACATCACCGGGGCGGGCAGCGGCATGGGGCTGCTCGCGGGCAAGATGCTGGCCGCGCTTGGCGCCAATATCGTGACTCTTGATCTCAACCCGACCGACGCCGCGCTGCACGAGATCGAGTCGGCGCGGCGCTCGTCGCAGCAGCGTGTGGCGGGCTACAAGGTCAACATAGCCGATCGCGAAATGGTGATCGGCACCGTCGGAACGGCGATCGCTGAAGCCGGCGCACCGGACGTTCTCATTAACATGGCCGGCATCGGGGGTACGGCGGAGCTCGCTGACATGAAGTTCGAGACTTTCGACCGAGTGATTAAGATCAACCTCTACGGCACCCGTCATATTGTCGAAGCGGTGCTGCCCTCCATGCTGGCGCGTGGCAACGGCAAGATCGTTCTAGTTGGCTCCATGGGTGGGATCATCCCGGTCTACGGTTACACCGCCTACGGCAGCTCCAAGTTTGCCGTCGTGGGGCTCGCGCAGTGCCTGCGTTATGAACTGAAACCGCGTGGCGTCAGCGTCGCCTGTTTTTGTCCAGGCGAAGTGGAGACTCCAGGTCTCGCGGCCGAACGCAAAACCCTGCACCCGGCCAGCGCCGCGCTAAAGAGAATCGGCGGAACCATGCCCGTCGAGGCTGCCGTGCGCGGCCTTGTGAAAGGCATCGAACACGACGAGGCTATGATTATCCCTGGCTGGAAGGTGAAGTTCACCTACTGGATGCACCGTATGACGCCAGATCGGCTGTGGAACGCCATTACCGACGCCATCGTCGCAAAGGCACTGCGCGAGAGCACATAGTACGCGGTGGTGGAAGACCCAGAGCGAAATATCTTTGCAGTGTTTCAGCCCGATCCGATGGCGATGCCAGAACCGGAACGGGACTAAAGCATGGAAAGGAGGAGAAAAAATGGCTACAAAGAGCGGAGCGGCGAAAGCCTCTAAGGAGATTTCGCAACCGAATCCTTGGGGCTCAGCGCTGGACAAATTCAAGGAATGGGATCCCAAAGGAGCGGAAACGCTGTTGCAGGTCGGCACGAACCCATGGACCGGCGGAGTTCTGCCGCGCAAGGAAGTGGAGTTGATCTCCCTCGCGCTGCACTGCGCCTGTACCAACCTGGATGAAGCCGGCACGCGCCGGCACATCCGCGGTGCGCTGGATGCGGGTGCGACTCGCGAGGAGATTCTGACGGTGTTCAAGATGGCGTCCCTGCTTGGCCTTCATAGTTGCAGCCTGGGCGCTCCAATACTACTGGAAGAGGCCAAAGCTGCCGGAGTGGACCCACGCTCGAACAATAAGGTACCGACTCCCGTGTGCGACAAGGCGCGAGAGATCGGTCAATGGAATGCCGCCTGGGATCCGTTTTTCAACCTGGACCCGTTGTGGACCGAGCAGGTCATCACCGCAGGTTTGCCGGTTTATACGGGTGCGCTGATCCCCCCAAAGCTGGCGGAATTATTGAGCGTCGCGTTCGACGCCTCTTACACCCATATGTATGCGCCCGGGACGCGGCGCCATATCAAAGCTGCGCTGAAGCTGGGCGCGACGATGGAAGAGATCATGGAGGTGTTGAAACTCTGCGTTGCGATGGGCGTGCAAGCTTGCGCCAAGGGCGTACCGATTCTTGCCGAAGAACTGGAACGCGATTCAGGGAGACAGAAAGCTGGAGCATGACAAATGACGGAATTTGTTGAGGTGATGGGCCTGGGGGAACTCCCTCCCGGCAAGGGCACGACTGTCACGGTGGGGGGCAAGGATGTGGCGCTCTTCAACGTGGATGGCACGATCTACGCCATGGAGGATTCCTGCCTCCATCAGGGATTGTCGCTGGGAACGAGCAAACTGGAGGGGAAGGTAGTCACCTGCCGCGGGCACGGCTGGCGCTACGACGTCACCACGGGATGTACGTTACACGTGAAGGATTATGGCGTTGCGACCTACCCGGTGAAGCTAGTCGAAGGGAAAATCATGATCAGCGTCAGTGAACCCATGCAGGCCAGTTGATGAAAACAGACACGCTCAGCTGGGAGAAGTCGTGAATCATCACGTGATGGAAATGATCCACGAGGTGATCGAATGGGTCGCATTAGGAATCGAACTGCTGGCGGTAGCGGTGATTGTAGGTGCGGTGATTATCCTGGCCATCCGGCGTGGAACGGTTCGCTACCTGTTCCACCTCGGAGAGCCCGGCGCCTATGAGAACTACAAATATATATTGGCAAAGGCCCTGTTGCTGGGGCTCGAACTTCTCGTGGCTGCGGACGTGGTCAGAACCGTGGCCCTCGATCCTACGCTGGGCAATGTCGCGGTCTTGGGGGTACTCGTCGTCGTCCGCACCCTTCTGAGTTGGTCGATGTCGGTGGAGGTTGAGGGGCACTGGCCGTGGGCGCGACCGAGGAGGGAAACGGGGGACTGATGCGGTGGGAGAATTCCTGAGTCACTTTGGCAGCCGAAAAAATTATCGGTTGCGTGTGCCCAAGGACATGCCCGTTAGCCAGTTTTGGGCATGAGGTGTGGCCCAATCGAGAGGTTACGGATATGTATACGCACGGCAAAAGTAGTGCCACGAAAAGACTCGATAGGTATTCCCCGCGAGACTGAATCTCACGCCTGAGAGACGCGCACGTGGAGACCATTTGGGAATTCCTCAGACGAGTATGGGAAATGCACGTCGGCCGCGCGTACGGCCCGCTCTCTTTTCGATTCATCATTCAGCCGACAGTTGCCGCTGTCCTTGCCATCCGAGCAGGGTTGGAAGACGCAAGAGCGGGCCGTCCCGCCTATGGTTGGGCCGTATTTACAGATCCATTTCGCCGACACGGACTTCTGCTCGAGGGTTGGAAACACATAGCAAAACTGTTCCTTGCCGCCACCATCGTCGACGTGATCTACCAAATCATCGTCTTTCGCTGGATTTATCCTGGACAGGCTTTGATCGTTGCCGGGATGGTGGCCGTGCCCTCATATCTCTTGCTACGGGGACCGACGAACCGGCTCGTCCGGCGCTGGTACCGACGCAGCCACAGGTCCAGGGAAGGTTCAGGACAAGAAAAGAGCTTTCTTGAATGAGAGAGCAGACTGAAGTAGTTCCCAAAAAACTCGACTCCTCGACTCAACTCGCAGTCGATCGCACACGCCTTGCCTACGAACGAGCGTTGATGGCTTGGATTAGAACAGCTGCATTACTTATCAAGCCTGCTCTGCTTTTTGGGATCCTTTTTTCAGTAGCAGTCGCGGCATTCGCCCAGGACCCCAATCCGAACTTTAAAGAGGAACTGGATCAGGAGACACCACAGCAGCAAAAGCAGGAAGCGCAAAAGCCGGACGCGAAAGCCTCTGCCGGAGATCTCGCCAAAGCCACTCAGAATCCCGTCGCAAGTTTAATCAGCGTTCCGTTACAGAACTTCACCGATTTCAATATCGGTCCATTCGATCGCAATCGCAACACGGTCATCCAGGCGCAGCCGGTGATACCTATTCCCCTGGGTCAAAACTGGAACCTGATCACCCGCACCATTGGAGCGCTGGTCTTTCAGCCCAACATCGCGCAGCCAAACCAGGGTACTTTTGGCCTAAACGACATCAACCCCTCGTTCTTTCTGTCTCCGGCAAATCCGGGAAGGCTGATCTGGGGCGCAGGTCCCACATTCTTGATTCCTACGGCGACGGATAATGTTCTTGGAACTGGGAAATTCAGCATTGGACCCGGTGTCGTTGTGGCGGTTCAACCGGGGAAGTGGACGCTGGGCGTGCTCGTAAGCAACCTGTTTTCGGTTGCAGGTCCATCGAACCGGGCAAACGTTAATGCCTTCACCTTGCAGTACTTCATCAACTACAACCTCAAGAAAGGCTATTACCTCACACTCGCGCCGATCATCACGGCCAACTGGAATGCTCCCAGCGGCAACGTTTGGCTGATTCCAGTCGGCGGCGGTATCGGAAGAATCATGCGACTTGGATTTCAACCAGTAAACGTCAGCGTCCAGGCCTACGGCAATGCCAAACGCCCGGACAATTTTCCGTCCCCAACCTGGCAGTTGAAATTTCAAATCGCATTTTTGTATCCGAAGAGACCCAAGGGATAGTGACGAACATCCGGAAGTGCTCAACGGGCTGAATTGGAACACGCTTCCCTGCTTCACAAGCAAGGAGAGCGAATGGAGTAAAAGATGGGAAAAAGAATTCTTGTGTTACGGGTGTATGCAAGTTTGAACGTGCAGAAGGTCTCCGGTTGCTTTGCATGGTGACTATGCGATTGGCTATGTTCGGCCTCTTCGTCTCTGCCGTGCTTCCGCCATTGAGTCGAGCGCAGATTCCTGTTTTTGAGATCCCGCCAGTGGAGCTCGGTTAAGTTCGACGTGGAGGCGCCCGTGGCAATAAAAGGCACTGTCGACAAGTGGGGCGCCACTTTGACCGTTTTGGATATTAAGATTCAGGCCGACAGTGTGGATACCAGAAGCGGCATGAAGAATGGCAAGCTGAAGGGCAAAGACTTATTCGACGTCGCCCACAATCCGTACATCACTTTTAGGTCAACGAAGATTTTACAAACCGGTCGCGACACTTTTGAGGTAGAGGGCGACTTTACGATACGCGGAGTTACTAAGCCCGAGAAGCTGACACTCACGTTGTCCGGCAAGGCGACAGGCACCGGCGAGGTTAAAGGGATAATGGCCTTCAACCGCAATCAATACGGGGTGAACAGCGGCATTCCGTTCATCAAGATCGCCGACCGCGTCGAAGTGACCGTCGCCCTCAAAGGGAGGCGAGTCAGCGGGCCTCCTGTGGTCTTCAAGCAATAGCCCAAATAACACAGACAGCGGTCGCGGCTTTTTGTATTCCTAAGGCCGCCGAGATTGTTGCATTGCGAAGTGCGCTGCGATCAATCCTTCTTATCGTCCGTGACTTCACCGGGAGCTGGGACCCATACGTTGTCAGCCGCCGCAATTTCAAAACCGGGTGTTTCGGTGGTAATCCTGACGCGCTGCAAACCGGCCTTATTTTTTGGCACGGCCCCGAAAACCAGGTAATACTGATTGTCGAGCACCCGCTGCAGGCGATCCAGATAAGGCTTGAAGCTCACGAGATTTTGCGTGCCGAGAGAATAATATTCGCCGCCGCTCTCGTCCGCGATCTTGCCCACGCCCCCTTGACCGAGCTGAGCCTCCCACGCATTGCGACCCATGCGCCCGGCGCCGGTAGCGTAGATTCCGTGAACGATCACGCCATAGCGCTGAGCCGTGGTGCTGGCAGAATCCACGTCCGGGCTTAGGGTAGACGTACTGGTGGGCATGGACATGGGGCTCGTTGACCTAGCGTACGGTTTGCGGGAGATCGGCGAGGATTGATTCAAGGTCTCCCTCTCGCCGCGCAGACGGTCAATGCCATCGCTCACCATCAGGACTTCGCGACGTACTTTCTGCTCGGGCCAGCCTTTGATCAGGCTAATAAGCGACAAGTACGGACTGTCCATGGCGGATACATTGCCTCTCGGCAGTCGGATAGCCTTGGCCACCGCAGCATGATCGGCTGTGAAATTCTGCGCGATCTGGATCGTGGCGTTGGACATGTAGGCGACGCCGACAACGGTCGTCGCGGGCTGCGCGTTGATGAAATCGCGAAGATCGTTGAGACTGTTTCCGATGCCTGTATCGCAGGTGTCGTCGATCAAAATAAAAAGCTGCAGTGCGGCATTATCTCCACGCGCGGGAATCAGATGGTCAACCTTCAACGATGTCTTTCCCTGCTTTACTTGCACATTCTCTGGCCGAAGGATTGGCACCTCGCTATCATCGCGCACGGCCTCGTCGGTGATGACCATGTGAACCTGAACGGGGCTCGCAGCGCCAGTTTTTTCCTGCGAATGAACAGCCCGCACCCCGAATCCCAGCGCACTTAGCGCAACAAGCGATCCCAGCAGAAACGTGTGACTCTTCATGCTTCCTCCTAGAAGTGGAGCTACTTTCTACAGCCTGGTTCCTAAGGCATCACGTCCGATGCAAACACCTCGTTCGCCACAGGAGCGGGCACCTCGCTCTACATCGCAACCTCGGGCCACAGCTTCGGACAGGCTGACCCCTGGGCAACAGCTGGGCGAAAATATCCTCTGCACATGATCAAATGGGAACTGTCAAAACTGCCATAGAATAGGCTGAAAAAGCCCTTACCCGACGCCAGAAACAAATCCCCGCGAGCGAGGACAAATCAATACGGAAAAACGGACCTGCGGTATTCGCGCACCGACTCGTACGGCTCCAAGTAGGACGTAATTTTACTCAGGAAGAGCATTACTTTTGACAATACTCCGTTCACGACTGGGCTGGTAAGAAACAGCCAGCAAACGATAAGCAACCCGAGCAGAACGGAGGCCAAACTTGTCCATCAAGTTCGGACTGGCAATCTTGGCATGCATTTCTTTCGGCGCGATCCCCGCAAACGGACAGCAAAAGGGCCAATACATACCCGGACAGCAGGGTCTAAACACCGGCGTGCTGCCGGATCCCGGATTCACGTACGCGAACCTGACGATCAATTACTCCGCGGATACGCTCAAGAATTCGAACGGAAACTCCGTTCCTTTGGCTGGTTCCTATAACATATGGGCAATAGAGAACATCTTCTTCTATGTTCCGCAGTTCAAATTCTTGGGCGCGAAGCTTGCAGTTATGGTTGTGGCGCCGACGCTGGCCAACGGCTCCCTCACCCTCGGTTCCCTCAATTTCCCGAACGTTGCGCTTGAGGCCGGCGGCGAGGGAATTGCGGACACCTGGGTGCAGCCCGTGACGCTGGGCTGGACCTTGAAACGTGTGGACTTCTATGCGGGGTATGCATTCATGGCTCCGACGGGCCGATACACGGCCGGCGCCTCTGACAATGTCGGTTCAGGATATTGGGGCAATCATTTCATAACAGGAACGACCCTCTACTTGACAAAAAACAAGGGGACCAGCGCCAATCTTTTCACCGACTGGGAGTTTCACGGAAGCAAGACTACCGGAAGGGGAACCACGCTCACTCCAGGGGAAGCGTTTACGACGGAGTGGGGACTGGGACAGGTTCTTCCTCTGAAGAAAGATTTCAGCAGGCTGCTGCAGCTTGGAGTGATCGGTTACGACCAGTGGCAAGTCAGCACGAACGGAGGCTTGCTCTCACCTAATGTACCAGCGAACTTGCTGCCATACTATTCGGTGCACGCCATTGGATTTCAGACCAACTTTATCCTCCCCGTCAAGGCACTGAATTTTTTCTTCAAGTTCGAGGATGAGTACCGGGCGTTTGCTCGGCCGGAGGGACGCACGATCGTCTTCGGCGGGTCCTACACGTTCCGCATCCCCAAACTTGAGGTCCCTCCATCGGGACCAGAGGCACCGGCGACACCGTAGTCGGTTGGTTGTGCATAACCCTGTAACCCGATTCGCCCGCGCTTTTTCGACGTTTTCGCCTCCGCTACCACGCAGTCGGCAGGCCCATGCGTGGGGCCGTCGAACTACGGACGCCCTTCACGGATCCGGGTTGAGAATTCGGGGTCCTTATCTAAGGTATGCGCGACTGGATTGATGTACGCGCGAGCCTTTAATTCCGCGAAGGGAAGATTCCCGGCGAACGCACCCTCCCGGTATGCCTTCTCGTCCAATTTTCCATTTACCAGGATTTGCCAGTCCCATGGTGTCACTTTCTTGTATGAGCCGCGTGATGCCTCCCGTTGAGTAAAAATACTCGTGGTGCAGTTCCTTGTCAGCGCGTTGTACCACTCCGGTTGCTTGTTCAACTCATTCAGCCGGTCGATATAGTCCAGAAAGCGGGCGCGCGCCCGCACGGGGTCCATATTGAGGTGATAGAGGTACACGTCCTCGCCCTTGCGGTAGTTGGTGCGCAGGCGAACGACATCGCGCTCATCTGACACAATATAGATCAACTCATATTGCCGGAAGAATCCCCTGATGGCGGAATAGAACTGGCCGATTTCTTTGCGCGTTTCGATAGAGAAAACGATGTACTCGTCCTTGCCGAACTCGAAACTGAGCATCGTATGCGCGATCCAGGGTGAGCCCCAGTAGACAATATAAGTGTCAACGCCGCGCAATTGCGAAAGATCGTAGGTTCGCGTCTCCCACCGGCAGCTGTAGTCGAATTCGGCCCGATAGTCGCAGTTGCGTACGTTGTGGATCGTAACCAGGCCTTCGTGCACTTCCGCCCAGGCTGTCAGAGAAACGTCCGCCTGCCACGGACGATTGTTCGATGGCTCAATAGAAAGCCACCAGAGCAGAACAATCGTAGAGCATGCGGCGCAGCCGGCCAGACGGAACCATGTCCCCTTTGCGAAAACAAAAACGGCCAAAAGGCATAGAACGAAAACCGATACCGCTGGAATCCGTAGCCAAGTCCTCCTGACGTCGAAACACAGGGCGGCGACGGCCCAGATCGTAAACAGAGAAACGGCAAACCACCCCAGACCAGCACCGAGAAACCGTGCGAACCTGCGCCAGCCGTGAACCGTGTCGGGACTTTGGATCACCTGTTCCATCTCTTTCTTCTGACCAGACAGCCGTGAATCGCGCGCATAGACAGACTAGAACACCCGGCCGAGTGAGAAGAACCACTTGGCGTGGCCTGTGTCTCCTACGCTTCCTCCGATGAACAACGGCCCAAGTGACGTCTGTGCAATCACCCCGGCCGCCCCGTCGGTTGGAAGCCTGCTCACGTCCGGCGCGTTAAACATTTTCCCAATCTCGAAGAACGTGACGGCGTAAACGCCCTGGCCGATGAACGGCGGAAGAGTAAACAGGTTGTGCAGGTATCCAGTCCGCAAGAGATAATACTGATCTCCGCGCAGCTCGTTCTGGCCGTACGCAAGCCACCCGGCTGTCGCTCCAAGAAAGTATTGTGGAATGCCGGTTGCGTTGGTGCCCAGAGTGGACCCGGCCAGAGTGAGCAGGAAGACGGAAGCGGGGCGAGAAACGGGTTTGAAGAAATCGGCTCTCGCTTCGAGACTCGGAAACGCGGCGGGCGCTCCCGGGCTTGTGTCCACCCAGTGAAAATCCAGCTCTCCCAAATAACCACGGCGGGGAATGATCGGATTGTCCGTATGGTCAGTGGCGAAGCGGAAACGCGATGCGCCGACTCTGCCGTTCACGGAGGAAAATTGTGGCGTGCCGAGCTTCAAATGAGCGTCCAGGTATCCGATTTCATAGCCGACGCGGAGTTCACTGAACCTGCTTAGCGCGTAGCCGATGTCGAAATTGAATGCCGCCCGCCCAAGGCGATACTCCGCCGTTGGGTTCCCATTGGAATAGATCCTTTCCGCAGCATTGCTTGCGCTGACCTGTGGCGCGAAGAACCACTTCGAGGTCTGACTAAGTCTTTTGTAAAATTCGACGCCAATCCCGTAGGTATTTCCAAATTGAAAGTTCGTGCGTAATTCCGAGCCAAAGCCGGCAATGTCGAGAAGCGTCAATCGTCCTGCCTGCGTAAAGGTTACGTTGTCTGGTTGCGCCCCATCGATCTCGGCGCCGAGCTGAAGAACCGGCGGGGCGTAACTCTTTTCGTGGACGGTGACCAGCAGGCCCACTGCGCCGTCATTCTGGGTCAAACCGTAAGAAACGCTCTCGAAGAGGCCCACTCCGGTCAAACGGGTTAGAAGGGTGTCCAACTGGGGCGTGTCGATTGGCTTGCCCACGAGTGGCTGGAGAAATCTCTGTATCTTCTGATCCGTATCAGCATCGGTTCCTTCTACTTTCACAAACTGTGGGACGCTTGCGGTTCCTTTCTTCCGCGCATCGCGCTGTGCGATGTATTCGTCCCACGCGGCTTGGTCAAGAGCGTAAGGCCGCAGGATTTGGGATTTTTCCTCAGCCGCCTCCATTCCCTTCTGGATCAATTCCTCTGCCTTGTCATACTCCAGACTGGTGAATTTCTGCACATCTGCCTTGATTATGATGTCTGCACCTTCCATCCCTTGAAACTCTGTGCTTTCGATTCCAACTGTAATGGAGCGGGTGAGGACGCTGAAGAGAGATTGGATTTCCTTCGCGTTGGCTGGAGATACCTGGAGGTGTACGGCGATCACGACATCGGGGTGCATATCGCGCACCAGGCCCGTAGGCAGGTTGTCCACCAGGGACCCGTCCACATACAAGCGATCTCCGTCGCGCACAGGAGCGAAGATTCCCGGCAGCGACATTGTGGACCGCATCGCCTGACCGATCGGACCATCGTCGAACACGTGCGCTTTCCCAGAAACCAGCTCCGTCGAGACGCAGCGGAAGGGAATGGGCAGATCGTCGAACGATCTCACAGCCGAGTAAGCCAGCGTTTCATGGTCGATGAGAAGGCTGATTTGATGCCCGGCATTCAATCCTGAAGGAAGGGATACTCCTCGCTTGAACCCAATGACCAAGTTGGTGGGAATCGCACGCGCGTCTTCCTTGCGACGGAAAGAAAGGTCTCCGTAAGGTGTTGCACCCCCAATGATAAATGGCCAGTTCAGCCCTTTCACAAGTCGTTCCAGTTCATCCGGGCTTTTGCCGGTGGCGTAGAAGCCTCCCACCAAGCCGCCCATGCTTGTCCCGGCGATGTAGTCAACCGGAATATGGTGCTGCTCAAACCACTTCAGCACGCCGATGTGTGCAAGACCGAGTGCACCACCGCCTTCGAGCGCAACCCCGATCTTCAGCCGCTTGGGAGCCTGCGCAAATGTGGTGAGTGCAGACAGCATCACGACGATCAGAAGAAGGCCAAGACTCAGCGAAAAGAAATGCGAACGCGAGAAATTGGCTTCAGTGAAATGATTGGAGTTCATGCTGGCCTCCGGTTGCTTCAATGCAAAGTGAAAAGCCCCAGGTGGACTGGCGGTAGGGGCCAGCTGGGTACTTTGGATCGGTCTATAGCCCGCCTCGGAGCGGGATGTTAGGCCGCGCCTGTCAACTAGTCAACGCGCGTAGCGTGTCATCGGGACAATCCGACGAGCGCGCACGGCGACGCAGCCCAATCGAAAGGGCCAATTGGGGTCCAACGTTCGGTCCAACTTGCCCGTTCTTCGGAGGCGAATTTCTAGGCTAAACGGTGTCGAATCAACGGTGGGTGTGAGATTTAACAGCCGAATGCTGTTCCATTGAGCTACCGGGGAACTCTGCTAGTCTGTCAGTTGCAGGTCTTTTTCAAGTGCCGAAACCGTGGGGACATCATTTGGAGCAATCGCAGAGACTGACGGAAGCGCGCAAGTTTTCAATACGTTGTGCGCTGGAGCATTCGGTTGCGCCTTGAATGTTCTCGCGTGTGGCGGGATAAATCGGCTGCAGAATGTTAGGCGGCTTCGAGGACGACGCAGCGAGAATTGGCGCGGCGTGGGCGCGGATTACCCTTCGCGGAGAGCGGCGAGGGGGTCGATGCGGGTGGAGCGGCGCGCGGGCAAGTAGCAAGCCAGCGTGGCGACGGCCGCGAGGAGCAACGGAGCGCCCAGGAGCAGCCGCGGATCGTTGGTCCCGTAGCGCAACGCATCGACAAACATACTCGCGAGCGACCCAAGAATTTTCGCCAGCACAATGGCGCCAAGATATCCAATAACTCCGCCAATGATTACAAGCGCCGCCCCTTCGCGCAGCACCAGGCGCAGCACCCGGCCGCTGCTGGCGCCAACCGCCATGCGAATGGCGATTTCCTTGCGCCGCTGCGCCACAGCGTAGGCGGTGACGCCGGCCAGTCCGATCGCGGCCAGGATCAACCCGAACAATCCAATCGCGCCGTACGTCTGCACGGCAAAGAGCAATGTGGCGCGGCTCTGGTCCAGATAAGCGGCAAGCGTCTTCACCTCCAGCATATTCAGATTGGGATCGAGGAACCCGATTTCGTTGCGGATGGCGGTGAGCGCATCGCTTCCCGCATCGGAGCGCACGATAACGGTGACGCCGCCCGCGGGCGGGTGCGCAAACTCGAGCGCGGTAAAGGGAATGTAAATCAACGATTGCGTGAGGCCTTCGGCGTCCTTGGTGTCATGCACGACCCCGACAACTTCGTAGGACTGGCGCTTATCGCGGAGTCGCTTGCCGATGGCGTTGTCATCGCCAAAAAGTTTGCGCGCTGCGTGCTGATTCAAAACCGCGGGCAAAAACGAGGGCGCCGCAGCGTTCGGCTGCAGCTGCTCGTCCTGATCGCTGAACTCGCGTCCGGCGAGCATGGATTCGCCGAGCGTGGCGAAATATCCCGCTCCGATCGTGATCTCGCCTGCGGCGGGCAGCAGGTGCGAAGAGCCCGAGGGATCCTCGGCCGTTAGGGGTGTGCTGGCTAAGGAGCTTGAGAAAGGTGGCTCGGAAGAAAGAGCCAGGGCGCGCACGGCGCTGGAATTCTTCAGCTGCGCGGGAAGCTTTTCAAAGAGCGCTTGCGCTTTCTCGGGCGAGTAGCCGTCGCGCACGGGGTCGAGCGAGAACAGATACGTCGACTTGAAATCGATGCTGGTCTGGATGTTGATGGACTTGGTGATGCCCAACACCAGAAATCCGGTGATCAGCAGAAGCATTAGAGAGGCCGCAACCTGCGCGACCATCAGCAAATTGCGCAGGCCCAGACGCCGGTAACCGGGCAACTGCAGCGCGGATCCCTCCTTGAGCGCCGGCGCCACGTCGGTGCGCGTGGCCTGCAGAGCAGGCGCCAGGCTGAAGCCAATGCCGCAGACGACGGCGAGGACAAACACGAAAACGCCCGCGGTCCAATCGAGATGGAAATCGGACTCAATGGGAATGACCGAGGGCGTGGTGAAATGAGAATTCAGCGCGGCCAGGCCATAGGCGAGCACAAATCCCCCAATACCTCCCAGCAGCGAAAGCAACATTCCTTCGGCCATCATCTGGCGGATCAGGCGAAAGCGGCTCGCGCCCAGCGCCAAGCGAATCGCCAGTTCCTTGCGGCGGTTCGCGCCACGGGCCATCAGCATGTTGGCGAGATTCGTGCACGCCAGTGCAATCACCAGGGCCATCAGCGCGATGAAGAATCCGGCGATTACGGGTTTCATTTTTCGCGGAATCGGCACGCGCGTGCCGCCCGGAAGCAAAGTGACGCGACGGCCTTTGTCGGTGCGCTTCGGCAGCGATGGATCCTGCTCGTCGAGATTGCGGGTGAGCGTGTCGAGAGCGGCCTCCGCCGAATCGATGGAAGCGTTCGGCGCGAGCCAAAATATCGGCAGAAATTCTTTGGCGTTGCGCTGCTGCAAGATGTCCTTGCCAAGCTCGGGAGCGAGTGCCGCCGGCACGGTGATCGGCACAAACAGCTCTGCGGGAAACACAGACATCGCGCCGTTGAAATTCTTGGGCGCGATGCCCACGATGGTGGCGAGTTGGCCGTTCAAATGAAGCGTCTGGCCTACCGCATCGGGTGAGGAGTTCAGCCGATGCCGCCAGAAACGATCGCTGATGACCACGGCGGGCGTGTCGCCGGGCTTATCGAGCGCCGCGCTGAGCATGCGCCCCTGTTGCGGCTGCACGCCGAGCACGGAAAAATAGTCGGGCGAGACCAGCTGGCCGAAGACGCGTTGCGGGCGCGCCTGGAAATTTCCCTGATAGGTGACGTTGAAGGGAACGCCCAGCTTGAATGCAGCGACTCCGGAGAACAGGTTTTTCTGCTCACGATACTGCTCGACGTAGTAATACGAGGTCGCGGTGAGATCGCCCTCAGCGGATTCCTGCATCATGAACACGCGTTTGGCGTTTGCGGCGCCGGGAAGTTCGCGAAACAGCATCGCCCACTTCGAACTGTATACGTCGGTGGTGAGGCCGATGGCCAGCGCCATGGAAATGATCCCAACCAGTGCGAATCCCAGCGATTTGCGTAGCGCGCGGCCCGCGAAGTACATGTCCCGGCGCATCTCGCTCAGATATTCCAGCGGCACGCGGATGGCGATGTCCGCGATCAGGCGAATCAGGCCGGCGGCTCCGTGTCTCCGGGCGATGTCCTCGAAGATGTCTTCTCCGAGCTGCGTGACTTCTTCGCCATAGGCGAGCTTGAACTCGTGCGGGAAAGCACGCGCCAGCCACCGGTAAATGCGCCAGGCGAAGTTCATTCGGTCACCAAGCCCTGCTGGTAGCGAATGGTGCGCACCAATTCCTGCAGACGCTCGCATTCGGCGTCGAGCACGCGCCGGCCGAAATCGGTAAGGCGGTAATAACGGCGGCGCGCGTCATCGAGTTCCGGCGCCGGGCGTTCGTCGGATTCCTCGATCAGTTCGGCCTCGATCAGGCGCTTGATCGAGCCGTAGAGCGTGGCGGGCCAAAGGCGCACTTTTCCAGTGGTGCGGTCGAGAACGTCTTGCATGATGCCGTAGCCGTGCTGCTCGCCACCGGCGAGTGAAAGCAGGATGTGAAACCATTGAGTTTTGAGTGGCAGAAACTCTTGAGGATCCGAAAGAGTCATGCCGATATATATATCACCACATATATATATTGTCAAGAATAATCTGGGGGTGGGGCGGTCGGGCTTCTCTTCCCGCAGCTTCCTCATATAGCAAGCTATTGTAATAACATGATTTAGTACGATTTTCTGGTCGGGCGCCGTGCTGGGCCAGCAATTAGTCGAGCGTTTGTTTGGCCGGCACATTCCACGGCGTGTCGGTTGATACTTGGCTGGGGGACAAGAAAAAGGGATAGATGGGGACTCGGGAAGCTGTTAACCGACGCTAGAGAAACGAGTTATGTGATTTAGATTTCCCTGTTAACAGCCGAATGGTCTACCATTGAGCTACCGGGCAACCGGCAAGTAGACTTCGGGTATCGAGGATGCTTGCGACATCTAGACCGTTAGCGAGCCACGGAACGCCCTAGCGGCATAGTAAGATTCCGCACCGTTGTGATACAGGAAAACAGTGTC